>DATCWB010000648.1:0-2345 GCA_036566625.1 Pyrinomonadaceae bacterium | reverse complement strand
TGAGAAGGACTTCAACCGCCGTGCGAATAGCTTAGAACGTGACGCGATGCCCGCCGGCCTCTTCCCCGGCTCGACCTTCAAAGTTTATAACGCCCTGTATCTGAGGTCACGTGGCGCGGTAGTTCCCCGGCGCAAGGTCCGGGCTAGTCGGCGCGACTTCATAGATTGGACGGACATACGAAATATCAAGACCATTGACAGCCATTTGCGCTACTTGATGGCGAAAGGCCTGATCGTGCGCGCGTGGGAACTCGGCAGTACCGAAGGCTCGGAATATGAAGTGTTTCTACCAGAAGAGGTGTTACCACCACTCCCCACCACTCTCCACCAGTCACCACCAGTCACCACTACCCAAAAAACGAGTAGTGGGTATACCCAAAAATTGGGGAGTGGTGGTGATAGTCAAAATGTTGATTTTCAAGCCACTTACGATGACGACAAGACTGATCTAAGACTAGATCGAAAATTTATTGATGATGATGCTGCGCTGGCCGGGTTGTTCCGTGAACTCGAAAGAGAAGTGATCGGCAAAAATTCTGCGTCAATCGAACATTGGAAAGAAGTTAAAGAGGTGCTACTTACAGAACTCCGCATTGCCTCCGGCCGCACCACAGTCTCTAACGTACCGACTTTCCTAGCTGAGCACCTGCGCCGCAGACTGTGGAAGGTAGATAAAAAGCGCGCCATTGAGATCGCCACGGTCGAACCGGAGCAGGGAAGGCAGCCCGCTTTAAGTGACGAAGCAAAGCGCTCGTGCCCGGATTGTGCAGGCACAAACTTCTGGTATCCGGAGGGCTCGGACAAAGGAGTGGCCAAGTGCCGTCACGCGAAACTCATTGAGACCTCAGAGAAAAAGGAGTGACGCGCAACTCCATGCTCCAACATGGTGTCCCCCTATCATCTTAAAAGTGCACCCTCGAATTCCGTTTCACATCGGGTTTCACAACCACTAATTTAGCTTCCACATCAATTTATAAACGGCGTTTATGTTAGCGTCAGGGAATTCCGATAATGCTTATTTAACGAATAATGTTTTCGGAAGTTTCTATTCAGCTATCGTGTAAAGGCAGGCAAACAAAGGTGATTCTGGCGAGATCAGGGCATCATAGCTAAAGCGTACTGCTTTTCCTTTCCTGATGCCAGCAGATTTTACTCTCGGCGGTGTTCAAGCTGATGTATCTGGCCTTGTGCAACATCAGCAGGCGGCAGACAATGTCGATACAAAACTGGAGCGACGCAATTAATCAGTTCACCATCTTGTTCGACGGTCGAGTCCTTAATGGGCGGACTCAATCAAAACTAAATTACACAGAATTCAGGAAACTGCCATCTTCGGAATCGCCGCTCAGCAAAAAGCATTCGAAGAACTTCTGCGCTTGAAAATAATCTTTGCAACGCAAACCCCCTAGACTCCGCTCGCAGAGGAGGAGCGCTGTAACGGTTGCCTTCAAGCTATCTGCTCCCTCGGTTGCGCGTCTCGGCCGAGGTGTTACTTACATAAAATTCCGCGTGTGGAGGTTCGAGATGGCATCGGCTTCGTCAAGGGCGAATCCCAGTTTGACGAGGCGGCTCGTGCGGTCGGCTGTCATCTCTCGCTTGAGGGTCTGCACCTTCTCGAACCCGGCGGCGATGGCGTCCGACTCCCATCCGCCCGCTGCGAGTAGGACGAGGGCGTCGAACACCTCCTCGTTCAACCCTGCCGTCTGCGCTAAGGCGTCGTGCCGCCTGACAGCCGCCGCCGCGAGCCGTCCTTTCAGCGTCGGGTCGAGGGCAATGGCGTATTGCAGATGCCCCATGCCGAAGGCCACATGGCGCGCCTCGTCCTGCGCGGCGAGCCGCGCGACCTGCCGCGTGACGGGGTCTGGCGCGTGACGTTCGAGGAACCAGAGCAGATTCAGGAAGGCGCCTTCGCCGAGAACGGAGAGCAGGAAGGATGCAAGCGTGAAGTCGTGTTCGTCGAAGAGCGTCTTCAGTGACTGCTGCCCGCCCGCGGTCGAGAGTCCCAAAGCCTCCTTCCGCCGCAGCGTGGCGCGGCGTGTGAAAACCTCTATGTGCCTCGCCTCGTCGGCGACCTGGATGGCGAGGAGCTGCATGACCTCGCGGAAGTGCGGGTGCACCTGCGCCAGAAATTTCGCGGGCACGAGCAGCGCCGCCGTCTCGTTCTCGACGAGGTAGGTCATCACTTGCACGACGGCCGACTCGACCTCCGGCGGCAACTCGAAGGGCGTGTCCCATTCGACAGCCGTGGCGGGATTCCACTGCGCGGCCGCCGCCTGCTGGTAGAGGCGCGGGACGTTCTCCGCCCACACCTGCGCCTTCGAGTCGAGCCGGAAGTTATATTCGGG
>DATCWB010000647.1:0-3745 GCA_036566625.1 Pyrinomonadaceae bacterium | reverse complement strand
CCTACATCTACACCAAGCGCAGCCGGACGTACCCGCGCCGTCGTTACTAACGCGGACGATAAAAGCGGAGGGGAAAGGTTTCGGGGCGTTCGCATGTGAACGCCCCGAACTTTTTTAACGCCCCGAACTTTTTTTTCGAGTCGCCGAAAGTTTGTGAGCGGCGCGTTTGCGCTATGACGCGCACCTGCCGCATAGTAGTGGGGGCATATCGAAATTAAAACGCGTGGATGCGGGCGCGGGGCGGCGGGGCTGATGCCGCTGCAATTCAACTCACCACCAACCGGGGAACTATCAATCACACAATGTTGAAAAGGATTCGTCTCGGCGACGACGTGATGGCCTACTGCGGTCGCTGCAAGGAAGAACGCATGCATCAGGTCGTCGCCCTCCGTTCGGAAGGGCGCATCGAACGCGTCACCTGCAACTATTGCCAGTCCACGCACCTGTACCGCGACCCGGAGGCCAAAGCGGCGGCGAAGTCTCGCCCGGCGAGCGGCGCGCGTTCCGCCGAAATTAAAACGCGCGCCACGTCCAACCGTCCGGCGCGCGCCTATTCGCCGCAGGAGACCTACGCGACGGGCGATCAAATCACACACCCGAAATTCGGAGAGGGCAACGTGATGGAAGCGCGGCAGGGCAAAATCGACGTGCGTTTTGGCCGCGAGATGCGGACGCTTCTGCACGCGGGCTGATACGCTGATACCGTGAATTCACGTCTCGAAGCAACCGGGGCAGCCTTGAAGTGTGCGGCGGCGACTCAGGCGTCTATCGGCGTGGCGCGCCCGGCGACGCGCGCCACGATCTCGATCAAAGCTTTCGGCACAATCGGTTTTGCGAGGTGTGTCTGGAAGCCCGCGGCGAGTGCGCGGCGGTGGTCTTCAGGCCCGACGTAAGCGGTCAGAGCGACGGCCGGTATTTGCCCGTGGTGTTCCGCGTCGAAGTTGCGCACCTGCTTGATCAACTCATAGCCGTCTTCAACCGGCATGCCGATGTCCGAGATGAGCAGATCGGGATGCCACGTCGCGAGCATCCGCAGGGCTTCCGCCGCCGACTCGCTCACCCTCACCTCCGCGCCCTGACGCGCCAACACTTCCTGCACCAGTTCGCGCGTATCCGCTTCGTCGTCCACGATCAGGATGCGCAAGCCGCCCAGCATGTCCGACTGCCCGAGCGACTGCGACTCTTTCCCGTCCACCTCCGTGACGGCAAGCTGCTCCGCCGCGCCCTCCCCTTTGCCGTCAGGCGCGTCGAGGGCTGAACCGAGCGGCAGCGAGAGCGTGAAAGTTGCTCCCAGACCGTCGCCGTCGCTGTGCGCGCTGATCGTGCCGCCGTGCAGTTCGACGAGGTGGCGCACGATGGCGAGGCCGAGACCGAGGCCGCCGTGCTTGCGTGTCGTCGTGCCGTCGGCCTGCCGGAAGCGGTCGAAGATGTAAGGTAGAAAATCCTGGCTGATGCCCTGCCCCGTGTCGCTCACCTCCAACTCGACGTGCTGCTCGTTGCACGTCAGTCCGACCTCGATGCTCCCGCCTTCGGGCGTGAACTTGACGGCGTTGGAAAAGAGATTCCAGACCACTTGCTGCAAACGCGCCGGGTCGCCCGACACGACGCAATGCGAGGTTCTAAGCTGTGGCTGCACGCGGATGGATTTGGCCTCCGCCATCGGGCGCACGGTGTCAATCGTGGCTTCGATGATCGAGGCGAGTTCGACGGGGCGGAAGTCGAGCATGAGTTTGCCGGTGATGATGCGCGACACGTCGAGCAAATCGTCGATCAACTGCGATTGCGAGCGGGCGTTGCGTTCGATGGTTTCGAGCGCGCGCGTCATCATCGAGGCGTCGAGGTTGCCGCCGCGGATGAGGTGCGTCCAGCCGAGGATGGCCGTCAGAGGCGTGCGCAGTTCGTGCGAGAGCGTGGCGAGAAATTCGTCCTTGAGGCGGTTGGCGCGTTCGGCTTCGGCGCGTGCGGCCTGTTCGCGCACGAGCAGGCGTGCGCGCGCTTCTTCGGCCAGCTTGCGCTCCGTCACCTCCTGCTGCAACTCCGAGGCGTGTTGCTGCGCCTCTGCGTAGAGCCGCGCGTTTTCGTAAGAGGAGGCGACCTGCGTGGCAAGCGTCACGGCGAGGCGCTCGTCGGCCTCGCTGAACTCGTCGGCGTCGAGCTTGTTTGTCAGGTAGAGCCAGCCGTAAGCCTCTGCGGGCGACAGGATCGGCGCGCCGAGGAACGACTGCATCGAGACATCCGGCGACGCGAGGTGCGCCATTTCGAGCGTGCCCGCCGCATCGCTCAGGCGCAGCGGTTGCCCCTCTTTGAGCAACAGGGTGAGCACTTGCTCGTTCGCCTGCGGGGAGGCGTTCTCGTCGTCGCCCGATTCGCACACCTCGCAGTGGCAATAATAACGGAGCGTTCCCCCATCTCCCGCCAGCACGCCCACGCCCGCGTGCTCCGCGCCGATGATGTCGCGCGCCGCGCTGCAAAACTTTTCGAGCACCTGCCTGGGGTCGCGCTCGGCGGCGAGTTCCTGTCCGAGTTCGATCAGTTTGCCGAGCCGCTGGAGGTTGGCGTTCTCCAGTTCGATGTTCTTCTCGTGCAGGAGTTCCGCCTGCCGCTTGATCTCTTCAGTCTTCTTGAACAACTCGACGAAGACGGCGACTTTCGAGCGCAGGATGTCGGGGTCTACGGGTTTGAGGATGTAGTCAACCGCGCCGAGCGAATAGCCGCGCGCGATGTGGCGGTTGCCGGTCGAGTCGGCGGTCAGGAAGATGATCGGGATATCGCGCGATTTCTCGCGCCCGCGGATGAGGGCGGCGGTCTCCAGACCGTCGATGCCCGGCATGTACACGTCCAAGAGGATGACGGCCACGTCCGTGTCGAGCAGGTAACGCAGAGCCTCGTCGCCGGAAGCGGCGCGGACGAGATTGCGATCCGGCGCTTGCAGGATGGCTTCGAGCGCGAGCAGGTTCGTCGGGCTGTCGTCCACCATCAAGATGTTGATTTTTTGCGACTCAGCTTGCATAAGACGATCTCGGCTCGTGTTGAGACAGTTGATTCAGGTAGGGCGCGATCTGTGCGAGCGGCAGGATCGCATCAACGGGCGTTGCGGCAATGGCCGCCTGCGGCATCCCGCGCGATTCCGCGCCCGAAGGGTCTTCCACCAGGCACAGCCCGCCGTGGGCTTTAATTTTGGCGAGGCCGCGCGCCCCGTCCGTGTTCGCGCCCGTTAATATCACGCCGACGACGTGCTCCTGATAAACCTCCGCCGCCGACTCGAACAGCACGTTGACCGACGGGCGCGCGTAACCGACCGGGGCTTCCGTTGACAGGGCGAACCCGTTGCGCTCGATCAGCAAATGATAATCGCGCGGCGCGAGATAGACGCGCCCCGGCGCAATCGCCTCCTTGTCGTTCGGCTCCGAGAGCGGCAACGCCGAGTGTCGCTGCAAAAACTCGCAGAGGTTGTCCGAGTCCTTGCCCCGGTGCTGCACCACGACGACGGGCATCCCGAAATCTTTCGCCAGCGCGGGCAGCAACACTTGCAGCGCGGACAGCCCGCCGTATGATGTCCCGACGACGACGATCTCGAACTTCAACGTTATTTCACCTTCCGGTACAGTTTATCGCGGTTGTCCAGCTTCTCATAAAAATCCGCGCGCGGCGTGAACTTCAGAGATTCCTTGTTGCCCAGGCCGAAGACGCCGAACATCGAAAGGCTCTCGTAGATCAGGTTATGCACGCGCTCCTGCAACGCCTT
>DATCWB010000646.1:0-23439 GCA_036566625.1 Pyrinomonadaceae bacterium | reverse complement strand
TACTGATCCTCCTTGAATCTCGCTCTCAGTACCTCTCTGCGTTAATGCAAGCTGACGCTGGTAATTATCAACCCTTCGTTGACTTTGTAATGGAACGGGCCTTTGACTCCATCCGAGTATTTGAGGAAAGTGTGTTAAGCGCCAACATCCCCAGCACAGAAGAGGCATTTGCAGAATTAAAGGGATTTTATGTGACCAAGGGCGGTTACACACATCAGCAGATAGATGCGGCCGGTCTCCAACTATTTGACATGTTCTTTAGCGCGGTCTCGAAACTCTTTAATGAACTTTCTAATCAGGATATAAAGGTGTCATCTAGTGCAGGCGGTTCTTCCGGGGGCAAATTAGCTAGAACTACCTCTCGCTTTGCCATTAACAATCAAAAAACCGGCCAAATTACCATGTCAACCAAGGCTCCAGCTACTGCCTCGCTATCAAAGGCTTTTTCTTATGAAGTCCCAAAGGATTCTGGTAGGGAGGACGAGTTGATTATCAATGATGCGGGAGGTCATTCGGTTTTTGAGGCCCGGGTGACAGAATTAATACCAACAGTAAGCCCCGCGCTACAAATAAGAATAAACATGGCTGCCGAGCGAATCTATTCGAACGGTGTACGAGAGTTAATTGATAAGGCCAAACTGCAATTTCAAAAGACCATAAAGTCTTAGTTTTGCCCGCTTCTTCGTACCAATTAAAAGTGTCGTATATGGTATTACCGTTTCGGCTCGCCTCACTCGTGACTGATCATTGCGAGGACAGATCGCGCATCCCTGAGCGATTTGGTGAGCCGGATTCATAATCAGGGTTCACGGAGAAGGGAACTGTGAAATATGAGTAGGTCAACTATTGCAGAAAAGCAGGCCGGTCAACTTGTCAGTAAGTTGGGCGGTTGCCAGTGTCCTGATTGTATCGAGGTAAGAAGCCGGGCTATTAAACTCGACCCCGCTTTCCGGCGAGGGGATGAGGTACATGCTTCCGGGACTGTTATCCATTGGGATTGGCGTGACCCGGCTAGACGCAAAGAAGGCATACTCATAACCTGCCACTTTTGCGGCCATGATAGCTTTGTCCGTAAACAAACTATTTTGCAATACAGGAAAGAGAGGCGCGGCTGGCGGGGGCTGTGTTCAAACGATGCGCAGCTACCCGTGCGCCGAACACTCAAAGGTAAGCACACGAATCCTTTCGGAGCCGTCATAGATTTTGACAAATCACCGCACGAGCACAATCGGGCTTGGGTTTATTGTCCGAACCATACTACCTGCAAAGGATTCGAGCAGCGGAGAGTGGACAGGTACAACATGGACACTCAGCCGTTTTACTGTAGCAAGTGCCTTAGTGCTACTCGTCGTTCTAACCTCACCAGAGCTTGGTGCTCTCTAAAAACCGACGACGGACAGAAGAACGGAGAAGATGTTCGGCGATTTCTCAAGGCCGTGCAAGCTGTCGCCGATAAATGGGCAGAGGTGAAAGGCGGCTCAGGGTCGTTCGACCGTCGGCTCAAGCTGATCGATCAACTTGATATTGCTCCTGCGCTCAGCGTCCCCATGGATCAATTTGACGACAAACTCAACCGCAACCGGGTCAGACGTGAACTTGAAAGGCTCGGGTTGCGCGAGGTTTACCCCGGTAGCCGGGGCGGTTTTCGCGCTTTTGTTAAAGACGTTGCCGAGAGAATTGAAGGCGGGATGTCTTCTGAATGTATTGCTCAGCGTCTATGGAATGAACGCCCCGGCAAAATAAAAGCCGCATAAACACTGGATCGGTGGCATCGGAAAGCCCTGATGCTAACAGCATCGGGATTTTTGATGCCACAGGTTTTGAATGCTTGATGTATAGATACTCGCGCCCAATGTGAGGGCTAGATATTGAAAGCCCGGTCGTTCCACTGGCAAGTAGAAAACCGACCGGGCTACCATGCGGCCTAGCGACCGCGCGCGAACATTTTAATTTCGCAGCGGGAATATACACCCGTTGCAGAGGCAGAATCCAGAGGTTTCGTGTTCGCTAGCACGAAACCTCTGGATTTCTCTTTTTAGCCCATGAAATCCACCGGCCAGCAACCAACACTCGACGACTCTTTCAAACCCGAGACCATCGTGCGCGCTCACAGACACGAGCGCAATTATGTCCAGATCGAGAACGCGACCGCACAGGACAAGCGGCTCTCCTGGGCGGCGCGCGGGCTGCTGCTGTATCTGCTCAGTCTGCCGAAGGATTGGGAGATTCGCGTCTCTCACCTGATCACACAGGGGGATTTGGGGCGCGATGCTCTACGGCGCACGCTCCGCGAGTTGCAAAGCTTCGGCTACGCTTCCGGCGTCGGGCGAGAGAATCAGGAGCGGGCCGGTCGCGGACGCTTCGGCGCGACCGAGATCGCGGTCTATGAATCGCCCTCGCTCAACCCTTTCTACACAAAGGTTGATTCTCCGTCGCCTGAAAATCAGTCCACGGTCTCACCGTCGCCTGTCTCGCCGTCGCCTGATTTACCGTCGCCTGATTTACCGTCGCCTGAAAATCAGTCCACATACAAAAGACAGAATCCACAAAAGACAGAAGAAACAAACCACACACACACAAACCCTCGCGCCGATGGCGCTCCGGTTGTTGTTGTGGGTGTTTCAAAATTCAGTCTTCAGGACTGTCGGAGATATGCGCAGCATCTGCACTCGACCGGGCAGGGAATCAGGAATCCCGGCGGCTTCGCTCGGATAATTTATGAGTCCGGTTCCGAGGACGAGATGATCGCGCTGTTCCTGGCGAAGCTCGAACCCGAGCGCGTCGAGCGCGGGGAACTCCCCGCCCCTCTCGATCCCTCGGCCTGCCCTGACTGTGAGGGTCGGATCATGCGCCCCGTCGCGGGGCCGGGCGACTACTCGAAGGGCGTCACGAAGTGCCGACACGATGCGCTGACTGGGCAGATTCCGACGACGGCAACGGTTCTCTCCTGAATTCGCCCGCCGCGATGTGACCAATACTGGTCACGTAAAAAAAAGGGCAATTCACAAGAAAACACAAGAACTTTCGGAGGTCGGTTTATGGGGTGGGAACTGAGGCGCGGCGAATACTACTACTACCGCAAGATTAGAGAATCGGGACACGTTCGCTCTAAGTATTTCGGCCGGGGTGATCGCGCCGAAGCTGCCGCGCTGGAGGATGGCTGTCCGCGCCCTGCCGTGAATATTCACGGCGAGGATGGGACACCCCATGCGTCGAGGGACACCCCATGCGTGTCTGTGGGAATAGTATCGCCGCCCGTTCGGGTGGATTGGCGTCCGTCTGTAAAGGAGATACGGGAAAGATACCGGAAAATGGGACATTTTTAGCCTGTTGCGCGTAGCACAACCGGAGGGAGTGCGGCGAATATTCGCCACGTAAAAAAGAGGGGCTGGGCGTCAAAACTCTCCCAGCATTTTAATGTTGAAAGTTGCGCGCGCCGTGCCGCCCGCAACTGCCGCGCGGAAAGCGGGTTACAGCGAATTTTGACGGTTTTCGCACCCTAGCAAAACCTAGCATTCAGAAGCTAGCAAAAGCTAGCATTTTAGAACGGACTTCAGGAGGCAAAATCTTATGGGCAGCGGTAACAGCAGACGTGAGGACGACTTGAGACGGGAAGCTGATCGGGCGCGGACAGAAGCGGCGGCGGCGCGTCAACAAGTCGCCGCGCCCGACGAGTTCGAGGTAGCGCGTCGTAATCGCGCGCGTGCGCTGGAAGATTGGCGAAACGGCATCCTTGGACCCGTTGATGTTCGCAGGATGCCGGGTAGCGATGTAGCGATGGGTCTCTTTAGAGACTCGTTACAGGCGCGCGATGCGGGTCGCATTGGTCGCGGTCTCGGTGTATTGAACGACGGGGCGAACCCGGCGTACTCGGCCGCGCTCGGCAAGGAGTTAGACGCCGAACGTCATCTACAGGCGTCAGGTCAGCTTGAGGGGAATGTCGAGCAGTTGATGGGACAACATGACTCTGACACCCAAAATCTTGCCCAAGTGGGCAATAGTAGGCGCTCACTGATCGCACAACTCGCGGCCGAGGCGCAGCGCGACGCCGCCGAACGGCTGAACCAACATCGCGCCACGGCGCGCCCCTCTTTTCTCCGACAGATGGCGCTTTCCGCAATCAGCGGCGCGGCAGGTGCGGCCACCGGCGCATTTGCCCCGAGACCCCGATAAATGGAGTGAGGCTTATGTCGAAGTCAAAACAATTCGAGCGGAGCGAAGAATTCGAGGCGATGTTGCGCGAGCGCGCGGAGAATCCGACTCGCTACGAAGCCTCGCACTCGTTCAACCAAAAGCGCGCTGCTGAGAATTACGAGCGCGAGAAACAAAAGGCAGAAGCCCGGACTTGATGTGATGGCCGATGAGGAACGAAAAAGGACGCCGCCCGAACTCGCGCGAGCAAAGCAGCTTGCCGAGCGTTCGGCTACCGATCTCCGTCTCCTGGCCGACGCGACGCGCGGCCTCGCGGCCATACTCGGAACTGGCAAGGGTTCGGCGCGCGGAAACCGAGATCAAGAATCTGCTCTCTGCGTTCGGTGATAAATGACGGCTGAAATGGAGAATGAAGATGTCCCGTGAACTGCTCACACGACCCTTGGCTCGGCCTGCCGATTCCGAACTGCTACGGACTATTGCGCAGGAGATGGGGTATTTTCTGCCGCCGCCCGCTAATTCATTTGTCTACTCACTGCAAGCTATGCAGGAGCGAGCCGATAGTGAACGCGCGGCGCAAGTGCAGGTCAGGGAGCAGATCGAGACAAACCGCAAGACGCTCACTAATGAGCGTGACCGCCTCGCGGCTTATCTCAATGAGGTCTCCTATGTGAGCAGCGTCGCGGATGTGGCCGCCGCGCTCTCGCGCCGCGCGGCCGTCGAGTTCCTACTTGAACGCGCGCCGGAATTGCCCGCCGCATCTCTAACGTCGGCGGTGGACGCGAAGGAAGAAGCCGCGCTGCGTCTGCAAGCGTGGCATGGTCGGCTCGTCGTCGAGCGGCAACGAATCGAAAGCGAATTGCTCAACGACCCGAATTCTCGTCGGCTGCTGCTCGACCTTGAGGCTGTGAAGTCGGCGATGCTTGATGCGTCGTCGAATCTGCGCGAGGCGGCGAACGCCGGTTTGATTGATCGCAAGTTTTTGGTCTGAGGAGGACAAACGTATTATGGGCTTTCCAGCTTACCAACCCCGCGAACGGCGCACGACGATGCGCGTCTCTGAGTATCCCCGTTATGCCGGTCTCGGTGGCGTGCCGCCTGGCAGCACCACTGCGCCTCTGCCTCTCCCTGATGAGATCAAGCAAGACGCCCCCTCGCCGCCGGTAGAGCAACCGGCCGCGCCGCCCGCGACTCGTCGGAGGTACGCCTTCCCGCCTTATCAACCGCCGACTCCCGAAGACATCGCGGCAGGATCGCAAGCTGCTCCGGTCGGCTATGATCCGATTCGTTATGACGAGACGACGGGGCTACCTATCAACAATCAGACACGCGCGCGTCGCTAACCCGACCGAATTTGCTGTTGACCGCTATCAGGAAAGTTTGCTCGAACCCGAAGCCGGAGACCGAGACGGCCGCCTTAAGTCTGCGCTGAAAACTGCCGGGCGTCGCTTTCTTCAAGGTGGCGGCATCGTGGGTGCTGTGGCCGGTGCTGTAGAGGGCGCGGTCGATCCCGCCACTAATGAAAGGGAGGCTCAACAACGGCAGCGTGCGCAGGATCGCGCTCTGGCGGGCGAACTCCTCGGCTCGGAAAAGGAGCATGCGGCTCTTGAACTGGCGCAGCAGAAGCCGGGGTTGGAGCGCGACAAGGTACAGAATAAGCGGCGTTATGACGACTGGCGCATGAAGTCGTCCGACCGCAAGCAGGACACGGCGGAGAATTACGTCCGCTGGAGGATGGCCGACGGCGACGCCCGCGCTCGCTCGCGCGAAGGCCGCGACGAACTCATGCGCGAGTGGCGTTTGCACATCCAGCCCGAACAATTCGACCGGGCGTTAAGCCAGCGCGGCGAACAATTCGACCGTCTCTTTGAGCAGAGGGACGACCATTTAACCCGTCGCCTGTCACAACAGCAACGCCAATTCGACCAGACCTTTGGGCTGAACGTGGACAACTATCTCGAACGCGTGCGGCATAACCTGACGGGCGAAGCTAAAGACCGCTTTGACATAGCGACAAGAGACCGTATCCCCCGCCTTAAAGCTATCCACACGGACATCGAACGCTGGCAGAGGCGAAAGGCCGACGGCAGCACACGCGCGGGCGAGGCCGACGATTACATTTTAGAATTGCAGCAAGAGGCAAACGGTCTTGCGTCACAAATTGAAGCCGTCCGTGAGGCGGTTCTCTCTGGCAGTTCTACGCCGCTGCTCCCTGCGCCGAACAACGCGACGCCGGTACGCCCGAACGCGCGCCGGGGAACTGCCGCCGTCCGTACTCCCGCTGCCGGTGGTGCTTACAGCGGCCAGCGTATCCCGCGCGCCAACCTCAAGGCCGCGGCTGAACGTCTCGGCGTCGGTTCTGAGAGCGAAGCGGAGCGCATCATCAAAAGAGAGGGCGGGACGGTGTACTAATGGCAACGCCTCAAGACAATCTCCCCGATCTCTCCGATTTGGCCGCGCCGCCCGACGCGCCGCGTCGGGCCGCATGGCCTCGGCTGCCGAGTCGTCGCCCGCCTGCACCTGTAGCTGGCGGCTTGCCCGACCTCTCGGACTTGGCCGAACGGCCGCCGGCGCGCGCCTCGAAGCCCCGCGCGTCGTCCGCGCTTTCTGCGCCCGGCGTAGACCCTCGGCTCGACTCCTTCGTTAATGAAGTGATCGGCGAAGCCTCGAAGCGAACCGGCTACAGGTACGAACTCGGCGAAGGCGTGCGGACTCCTGCGCAACAGGCTCAAAAAGTCGCTCAAGGTTACTCGTGGACGATGAACTCGCGGCATCTTCATGGGCGCGGGCGCGATGTGCTGGCCTTCGATGAAAAAGGGAATTACATCAAGGACGGCTCGCATCCTGCCTATGCTGCGCTCGGCGAGGTCTACGGGGAACGCTCGGCCTCTGCGCCCGCTCGTATCCGGTGGGGCGTCGTGCGTGACGGAAAGCAAGTTGACCCCGGCCACTTTGAATTAGAAGACGGTGATGATCCGCGCGTCGCCTCTGACCTTCCCGACCTGTCAGACCTCGCCGATGCTTCCGCCGATCTTTCGGCAGATGCCGCGCCAGCCAACCGGACGCGCACGCCTGCGGACCATGGTATGCCTTTGCGCCGTCGCGGATCGCGCGAAGATGTCGCACAATTCAACTCTGAAATGTCGCCGCAACTCGACGCGCTCGGCGTTGGCGATGTGCTGCACGAGGAGGTTGAGCGACGCCGCGGCGTGCCTTATCTCGATCCGTCGCTGGCTACGGACTCGGAAGAATATCAGCAGGCCGTCGGCGGCATGGTTTACCAGCGCCCGAACTTCCCTGCCAACTATGACGACGACGGAGAGCCGATATTACAAGTTAGTGCCGTTCCCGCCACGTCTGCCGATCAAGACTTTCGACCGCCGCACCCGCCAGCGCGAGACGAAAATCAGATAGACCCTTACAGTTCCGAAGGGCGGGCGCGGCGTGATGCGCAGCGGTCTTTGGAGTCCGCGCCGAACGTCTCAGCACGTCTTCGCGTTCAACTGCCTCTTGAGTATTCAAAACTCGACGGGCGACAGGTCGGAGCGTTGGCTGCGTACACCTATGCGCGCTCTCAGCGTATACCTGACTCCTTCGTTAATGAATGGCTGCAAAATTCCCCTGTAGGTCAAAGCGTGGATTTGTACGGCGCGGACGGCCAGCGCGCCGACTTGCTCGACCTGCTCGGCTCGCCTTCGTTCGATGAGGCGACGCGAACGCTCAACGTCTCTGCCGCGCTCCCTCTGCTTTCGCAAATGAAGCGCGACTATGAAGCGTGGCGATCATCCGGGGCGCGGCTGGTGGAATGGTTCAATGATCCAACGCGCTCGGCCGGGGAGAAATTCGGAGACATAACCGAGCCTGTTGTCTCTGCTGCCGGTCGCGTCGGCGACCTGGCTACCCGCCCGCTACAAGCTGCGTCAACCGCACTATGGTCACTGGCGCGCAAACATTCGCCGACTGAGGCGGCGCGCGATGCCTATACGGAGTTTATGGCCGGGGCGACTCCTGACGGGGCGGGGAATTGGCTCGCCGAACAGGTGCGAGACAGTGAGACGCTACGGGGCATCAATGAGAATCTCCCCGGCATGGTCGGCGGCATTGTCGAGATGGTCACTGACCCCGGCAACCTGATCCCTCTCGGCGTGCTGGCGCGCGGCGGTGCTGCGCTGCGGGGCTTGAAAGGTGTCCAGCGCGTCGAGCAAGCGTTACTCGCTTCGCGTGATGCCCGGTTCTTGGACTTCTACAACGCCGGCGGGCGCATCCTGAAAATCGAAGCTGCTCCGATCCAAGAGGCCGCATCTGTGGCTGACGATCTGCCGTCCTTCAATAAGTTGCTCAGTAACGCGGATGATATAAAGCGCGGGATTGAATCATCGCGGGTTGCCGATGGTGTGCCACACTTCAAGATTACGCTCAAGGACGCGGATGGAGTGGAGCATGTAATTGATACCTCGGCCTATTACGTGAACGGGCAAAAGCCGAAACTCGTCTCACGAAAGGCGGGCGAAGATATTGAAGGCGTCGGGCTGGAACGAGACGGCGATACTGGGCGCGTGTTCTTCGATGGTAAGCCTCAAGATTTCAGAATGGAAGCGGGCGGGCGGCTGGAAGCCTCTCCGGTCGGGGGCGCGCGCGCTGGTGAACAACGTTTGCCGTCGGCCGACGAGTGGCAACCGTTCCCGGCTGACTCCGGCTCTCTCAATGTCCCGCGCTCGTCCATGCCTCAAATTAAAGGCGAGCACCGGGGCGCGCTCGTTCAGTATTTGAAGGGGCGTGGCATCGCGCACGAACGGGTTGAGATCGTGCCCAACACTTTGAAGCCTTCGCAGGCTGAATTTTCCCCGGCCAAAGTGGAGAAGGCGCGCGGGTTTGAAGGTAAGCCGCGCGCAATCCTCGTCTCGTCGGACGGGCATGTCCTCGACGGTCATCATCAATGGCTCTCGTCGCTCGAAGATGCGCCCGACGTGCCGATCCCCGCGATTCGGCTCGACGCGCCGATCAATCAACTGCTGATCGAAACTGCGCGCTTTCCGTCCTCGGGCGTGGACACGGCGAGCGCGGCGGCTGGCGGCGGGCGTGCCGCGTCTGCTGCGCTGCCTGAGCTGTCAGACCTCGCCGACGAACCTTTGACCTCTGAGCCAGCGGCCGGCGCGGAGCCGCGCGCTAGCGCGATTCGGCGAACGGCGCGGGATGTTCGGGACGTGGTGAACCTCACAAAAGCTATTCCGGCCTCGTTCGACAATTCCGCGCTGTTCGGACAGGGCGCGATCATCTCCGGGGCGCGGCCGTCGCTCATCCCCGGCGCGGTCGCCGACTCGACGCGCTCGGCTATGTCGCGCTCGAAGTTTGAAGCCTTCAAGCGAAAGCTCGTCACGCATCCTAATCAGGATTTGCGCGAGTCGTCGGGGCTTTACCTCGCCAGCATCAAGCAGGGCGAGGAAACTTTCGGGAGTCACTTTGCTGAGAAAATTCCCGGCGTCGCGGCATCTCAGCGGGCGTATGAGGCGACGCTTGATAGCCTGCGCTCGAACGCCTTCGATCTGTATGCTATACAACTGACAAAGGCGGGCGTCACTGATCCGAAGGCATATAAAGATATTGCCCGTTGGGTCAACGTGGCGACGGGGCGCGGGGAACTCGGCAGGCTCGAACCACTCGCCGACGTGCTTAATTTGCCGCTGTTCTCGCCTCGGCTGCTGGCGTCGAAGTTCAACGTGATCTCGCCCGTTCGATACATGAGAATGCACCCGGCGGCGCGCAAGGTCGCGCTCAAGGAGATGTTTCGCGCTTCGGGGTCGCTGGCCGTCACTCATGGGCTGGCGAAGCTGGCCGGGGCAGATGTTGACCTGAATCCCTTCTCCGGTGGCTTCGGCACGATTGAAGCCGACGGCACGAGTTACGACCTGTCGGGCGGCCGTCTGCGCGCGCTCCGGTTCGCGGCTCAACTCTCCGACTCGTTCAATAGACAGTTGAAGGGTCTGAGCGTTAAAGACGACCGGAAGCCCGCCGCGCTCGTCGAGAAGTTTTTCCGCGCCTACCTGTCGCCGGCCGCCGCGCTCGGCCTCGACGCCTACACTGGAACGGAGTTCAACGGCAGAGATTTTGAATGGAGTCCGCGCCAGTTGAAACGGCTCGCCCCGTTCGTGGCTAAAGAGATGTTCGAAGCGTATCAAAATGCCGGGGCGATGGGTGCAGTTAAAGCCGCCCCAAGTTTCGTCGGCGTGGGTGTCCGCATGTTCGATAAGAGTTCTGATCCTATCAAGCCGACGCTCTCGCGGCCGGTGCAGGACGAACTCGACCGGCTCGGCCTCGACCTCGCGCACCTGGGGAAGAAAGGCAAGACGAGCGTGTACGTCAAACCGGGGCGCACGGTTGAGGGCGTCACGGGCGACTCAATCACTCCGTTCGGTGATGAAAAAGCCTCGAACGGGATGGGGATGTCGGCCGACGATTACGCCGCCCGGTTGAGCGCGGAACTCGACGCGGTTATCTCGGATGAAATTAACTCGCTGGATTGGGATGTGATGACGGATGAGGAGAAGGCGCGCCGTCTTGATATTCTGCTCGTCAACACTGAGAAGCGGGTTTTTAATCTGGTGAGAGTTGACGCGCGTTTCGCGCAGCAGGAGCAGGAGAAACAGGTCAAGGAGCGGCTTGATCGGATGTCTGCCCGCTCGCTCAATAGGGGGCGCATACACTTCAAACTGTAGTGTTTTCAGCACATCTTCTCATAGTGGATACTTATGTGAGACGGCAAAAAGATAGGAACTTATGTCCAAAGTCCGTACGGCTTGCCTTAAGCGGAGTATCTCGAACTTCACCGAAGTCCGTAATAGATGTTGAGTGGATAGTTGTCATGCCTAGTCCGTACATACCGCCGGGCGCGGGCTGCCACAGAAGAACCTTGCAATCGCTCCTTTGAAGATTAGCTCCGGCCCTAGCAAGCCCCTTACCGTCAAGTAGCCTAAGAGCACCTTCCGTAGCTCCTTCGTCGAAGCGGATTTGTTCAGCTAAGAACTTCAATAGTGTTGGCTTGCCACACTGATCTCTGTTACCCATTTCTCGCCATTCGCCCTCAGACTTAGGTGAGGTCGTGGAAATCGTAGAAAGCATGGCGTACTTTGGCATTAGAGGGTCAGCCTGTGTCGGACCTCCTTCGCGCACTATGTATGGATCGCTGGCGTCATAGAGTGCTACCAAGACGGCAAGTTCGAGCGAGGTGCAATTTCGGAGAACTTGAAGGAGTAATTGCTTGTGCTCAAACGAATCGTCAACTAGAAAGATGTAGCCTAGACCGTTTTTGAGGGCGGCTATCTTTCGCTCGTCGCTTGCGGTCGCAGCCGTCTGAAGCGTTTCATGTACCACCTCAATAATCTGATCCTTAGAAAGATGGCTCTCAGGATCGATTTGATGGCTTTCAAGTTTCGAGTTTAAATCCGCGAGGACGTCACAAACTTTCTCAACTTTGCGGTGGGTGGAATATTCGCCGATTACTGACGCGACAGCTCCACCGGCAAAGGGAATGACGTTTAGGAGGGCAAGGGTGCCTGACTTCGCATGGTCGACAACAGTCAGTGTTTTAATCTCTTGAATGAGCGCGGTGATGTCGTCACTGTCCTGCGGCATAATGTAGCCCCTGAGCTTATATCTGGTTGAAATGGTAGCGCCCATAGTCCAGTACGATTTTGATTAAACTCGGACGCCTACATCTTGGGGCGCGCTGCTCATTTTGAAAATATGCACATGCCTACCCTTTATGCAGCCTACATGCATAGCATCCGATAACCCAGAACACTACTAATGGTGTGAGGGCGGGGAATCAGCTAACCCGTTTTCATTATCGGGTCAGATAAGCGTCATTATGGATTTTACGCTCATACTTGACAATCCCGGCCGCGCCGCAGCTTACACCGTAAAACTGCTGAGATTGACGCCGTGGGGGTTAGAGATGGTAGGGCCTATTGCTCATCCGCCTGTGTAATAGTCTCAAGTAGGATGCCGTTAGGGACGCGAACCCCAGTGACGACGACGGTGAACTCCCACAGCGGCCTAACTATGTCTGTCATCATCCCTTCAGGCACTACGATCCGGTATTTCGTTCTCGGGTTTTCGTAGTCGATAAGTTCGATAATGCCTTGGTCGCTTCTATGGTCTGCGAACAGCAGTTGGCCTTTAACGGAGGTGCGTTCTTGGTTGTTTATGAGAACGGGGTCAAACTCCACGGGGCGGACCTGTCTGGCAGGGGCTATTTCCTCCTGCACCCTTCTGAGCGCAACCCGCTTTTCCTTATTGCCGTTGATTACCGTGAATCCAACTTGCCTGACATCCTCGCCGTCAGGGGCAATCTGCCGAGCGATGCCCACGAAGTTATGATAGTAAGCCGGGTCAGGAATCCTGTTCTTCAGAGCATCTTCGTTCGATTCATTCAGCAACTCCAAGCAGTCCATGACTTCATCGATGACGTTATGCGAATAGTCAGCTGGCATATGTTCTTCAAGGCCAGGTAAGACCGGATGCTTCTGCCTACCGAGCTTGAAGGTGACGGCGAGGCTTCCTACGCGTAGCGGGGACAGGAACAGGCTAAAGTTTTCCCGGATGGATTTGTCCGCGCTACCCCTCTCACGGAACGCGATCCCAAGCATCCGCTCGGCTGTACGATAGACCAATTTCTCAGTGGACTTGACCCTCTCGACAAACGCGTCACTCAACGCCCACCCCGCACCTATGGCATTACCAGCGATGGACATTTGGAATTGGCCCGGAGTCATTTCAATGCCTCGGATATCAAGGTGACGTCTGAAATAGACTTGCTCCAGGAGGTCTCGCAGCTCCTCAGCCACTTCGAGCGGCGGGTTACCGGAGAGGGCAACCGCGATGAGTTGTTCGGCTTCGCGGAGCAGCCCGCACCTGAGAGCTAACGAAGCGGCGCTACGGTGCAGGACGGATCTTGTCGGCTCGGCGTTAACCTTTGAAGCAATCCGCTCGGCCGCTTGGCGCTCGTAGTCGTACGCCAACTCTAGTAGGTGCAAGCTCTCAGCCTCATCTCCCGCACGGTTAGCGGCCTCAGCCGCCTCAGCGTACTCCATTGCCTGACTGTGTAGGCTACGGGTGCTCATTTCTTCACCACTTCTGAGCAGGGGGCGCTGAACTCTACCACGACCACGTACGCAGTAAGACCCCAGCTGTCGGACTGTTCGGTTTGCGTCAACTTATCTTTCACTCGCCGCCTAAGCTCTTGTCTCGTACCACTATTGATGCCTGATATTTCAAGCCGAACCATATCCTGAAAGATCAGGTCGTCATCGTCGCTGTCTTCCGGTCCCAGCCAATAATCAAACCCGGTGCCCGTTACCGACCTCTCGATAACGGTGAGGTTCGTCATCTCACGCATCAGAAGTATCGCGACGCCGCTTGCGCCGTGGTCAACGGCTTCACGGAGGTCTTTCCAAGACTTCCGCATTTTCTGAGTCACCGCAGGAAATCTGACTTCGACATCTTCTGAATACTCGCCGCCTACCCTGATCTTCACGCCTGTCTTATGACCTTGTCTGTCAAAACAGACTGCACCGGCTTCAGCGAAACCCGAGCCCCGAACCGGCGTGAGATTCCTGATGCCATCGCAAAGATCGGCGAGGTTAAGTTTTCGGGAGGAATTGCTGCTCAGATGATAACTCCGTTCACAGCCGTACGAGAATTGAGCCTGAAAGGTAAGACGCACGATTATACGCCTGCGCTGTTGATAATAGTCAATCTGTTTGTTGCAACATAATGCTTATTATCTGACCCCGCGCATGTGGGCGCGTGATGGGCGGCCTGCACCCTCGCCCCTGCCCCTCGATGCGAATTTTGCGTTTATTTGCCCTGTGGCTGCTCGGCGGGAAAAGCCTCGCATCGGCTTATCCGGCTCAAGTCGGCGCGGTGGGGCTTAACGGGCGCAATGTGGCGGGGTCGTCTACGGGTGGTTTAGGATTGCGCCGGAAAGCCCGCTGAAGGGGGGTTGCTGGTGCTGCTCGCATCACTCCCGTTTACCCCGGCTCCGCGGATGGGGGCGTCCTTATTGACGCCTTCGATTTTTCCCATTTTTTCCACACTAAAAAAGGGCAAGGCCGCGAAGCCCCGCCCCTTCTCTTTTCCGGTTTCGTCTCTTGCCCTTAAGAAGATGCCCCGAGCAAGAACACATCCCAAGCCCAACGTCCGACCGACGCGCCTTTCGCGTCCCTGACCTTCGCACGGTATCGGAAAGCGTTGCCGTACTCGTCGGTGCGCTTCGATTCTTTGTAATCGATGGCGATGTCACGCACGCCGAGCGAGGGCAGCGCCTTCAGTTCGTGCGCCTCCGAGACGCCGTTATGATTTGCGTCCTGCCACAGCCGCAAGTCTTCGAAGATGGCGTCGCGGCTATCGATCAGACCGTCACCATTCCCGCCTCTCTCCGCGCGGTCGTAGAGGCGAAGCGCGAGAAAGCCGTTTCTTTCCTCGCCTGTCAGCGGCTCGCCCTGCGGCGTAAAGTTGCCGAAGAGTTCCCTCCCGCTCGTAATCCGGCCGTCGCCGTCGCGGTCAAGCGCAAGCCAAGCGTCATCACTTCCGGCCGCCGTCCATGACAGATGCTCCGGCTCGCCTCTTCCGTTGATGTTGAAGGGCACGCCGCCCGCCGCGTCCGTCAGGCTGAACCCGTCGCCCGCCACGTCAACGAGGACAGGAGAGATCGGCTGGCATGAACAAGTCACTTCGTCCCAATACTGATCTGAGCCGCACGTCAAACCGCCGCCTCCGCTCAGCTGCGCGCTATCATTGGCCGCGCCGCTGGCGGGCGTCTCCGTCGTCGCCACGTCCGTCGTGTCGTTCGCGGAGAAATAGCCGCAGCCGCCGCCGGTCTCGCTGTTGCACGTAAAGTTATACTGGAAGACGTGGGCAGGCGAATGTGTGGTACACATGTTCGGCGCGACGCCTGACCTGTCTTCGACAACTTGCCGGAAAGTCGCCCGACCCGGCGTGTCCCTGCCCGTACCGTTGAGCTTATCGGCCCAAGCCTCGGTATGAAAGTTCGGCCAACAGCTAGAGGGAAAAGTACCCTCCACGGTGCAGCCAGAGCCGGTGCCCTGTGTCGTTATGGTGTATCTGTCGTCGGTCGTGTCGAGCGTGAAGTCCACGTACTTAGTTATCTGATTGGCAGAACAGGAACTTCGTTCGGTGGAGGTTTTGAGGCCAGCACACGCCCAAGCTACGGCCGCGCCGGTCGTCCACGAAACGATGAGCGCGAACGCGACAACGAGCAAGAGTCTTGCTTTCCTCATTGGCGTCCCCCTTTTTTGCGCTCCTCGCGTCTTAAGAGCGTGTTGCTCTTTATCTCTTCCACATCATCGGGAGTGCCGCGCACGGAGCCGTCATCGAATGAAGCGGCGACGAGTACAACGGGCGCGTCGTCGGCTATGTTGTCTGTCGGTATCCGGCTCGTATGTCGCTCGCCGGGAAGGATGAAGGGCGGCGTGTCCATGTCGCCCACCAACAGAGAGAACTTGCCCGCGCGAAGCGTGACGGAAGTGATCGAGCGTTGCGTGTCGTTGCGGACGGTGAACTCCGTAAACTCGTCGCCGTCGCCGAATTTGGCGCTCTCTAAGACTACGCCTTTGACTTTGCTGTCGAGACGGGGAATCGTGCGCGCGCCCTGCCGGATGGTTGTGCGCTTTTGGGTGGCCGAACCCGTGCGGGCAGTGACGAAGAGGTAGCCAGCGGCGGCGACAACGATCATGGCAAGCATGACGGTGATATTTTTTCGGTTGAGCATGGAACCTCCTGAGGGTGAAGGCGAGGCCGAGATGCCTGCGCGCGGAGACTGACGTGAGCGTTAAAGCAGACTTCATTCTAACACCTTAAGTGCGGTAGTGCATGATTAATCTTGTGACCGGAGGGTCGCCACGTCTTCCAGTGGCGCCGCGACGCGGGCGACCTGGTAGCCCGCCCAAAAAAGGGAGAGCGGCGCGGGTTGAATCCCTGCCCCTCTTTTCCCTCCAGCACCGAGTCAGTCTCCCAAATCTATCCCGCTGCCCTGCCAACGATGCCACATTGCATAGGGCGATCTATCGTCCTTTCAGACAATTCTCAAATGCCGCTCCGTGCGTTCGTCGAGCGAGCGGGCATGCGCGATCAGCGATTCGACGTGCGCCTGTACTTCATGCAAGACGAGAAAGACGCGCTGCCGCCTGCCCGTGCCCTGCCTGACTCGCGTCAGGTGCACCGTCCCGGCCTCGCCCTTACGAAGCGTGCTCTCATCGAGACAGAGAATCGCCGCCGCCTGCTTGAGCGGGATGAGCACCGGCCCCTGATATTCGACCTGCGGCTGTTTCTTCCTTCGGATTAACGACATAAAACCTCCTTCGTGTATTGACAAACTTAATAGCTTGTCTCAGTTGTTATGATGGGCGGGCGCGGTCGAGGTCGCGCCCGCTCTGCGTTACTGCTTCTTCACGGCGAGGCCGCGCGCCGCGGCGTATTGGAATATCGCCTCGCTCCCTTCTTTCGTCTGGATGTAAAGGAGCGATGCCGCTATGTCGCTGAACTCGTCGCGGTCGTCCTGATCGGCCGCGCATAATCCGGTGACGAGTTCAAAAAGCAGGGCGACATCTTCCTGATCTTGTGGGTCTCCGAGACGGCCGAGAATTTCCCTCAGTCGTTCCTCGGTGATCGGGAGAAAGTCGTAGCGATGGGTCGCCCAATTCTGATCCTGTATTGATGGGGTCGCGGTTGTGCCGGTGGCGCGGTGATTCGTCCCGCTTCTCTTGCGCGGGGTCTTCTTTTTGCTATCCTTCATTTTGTTTGTTCCTTCCCTTCGAGGTTGTGAATGAACGAAGCGCGGCGCGTGTGTTCTTGGTAGAGGCACGCGCCGCGCGCTTCCCTTCCGCTATTCGTTCTCCGGCTTGTCCGTGGCGGCGCGCTGGATGAGTGCCGCGCCGAGCGCGCCCCACACGTCGGTAACGTCGTCCATGCACGCCCGCGCCGCTGAAATGCAGAGGGCGCGCCGATCATCAACATGCTCAAACGACGCTGCGGCATGTAACAGCGTGAGTAACGCCAGCGCCCGCTTGTGGTCGTCCTTCAAAATCACATCGGAAACGAGTCCCTTGATCCGCTCCTCGTTGTTCAAAAGGTCTACGTAGAAATCTTCCTCGTACATGCGCGAGGAGTCGTCATAGGTGAAGGTGCGCGGCTGCTCCCGCATCGCCTTCCATGCCGCCTGCCTGTCGTCGTGGCCGGTGTCGCCTGCGCTGGCCGTCGTTGCGCTCGCCGGGCTGCTCTTGATGGCGGCGAGGACTTCCCCGCGCTCGGCGTGCGTCACGATGTCGGCGAGGTTTGAAAAGTTCTGCTCAAGCGCAACTCTGACGAATGTACGATTAGCCTTGCTCTGCTGCGGTGAATTGATGATCGCCTCGGCGCGCGTGCGCAGATCGTCGGCGTCATCCTTCGCGATAAAAGCGATTTGCTCGCCGCTCTCTGCGCGCCTGACCATTTCGGCAATGTCGGCACGGTCGCCACCGTCCAGCGCGTCTTTAACCGCGCGCTTCGTATGGTCATCGTAAAAGTCGCTGGTGTCGTCAACGATGGCCTGCGCGCGTTGTTTCATGGTGCGGCGCGCTGTGGCCGTTTTCTTCGTGGTTTTCTTCCGTGGTATTTTCATCTCGTCAATTCCCTTCTTTGCGAGGTTGGATTGATGTTGTGCGCGGCGGGTGAGTCCTTCAATTCACGCCCGCCGCGCGCTTCTGTCTGCGGTTAGTTTCCCTTCCCTCCTTCCTGGGGGTGCAGCTCGCGCACGATGGTCAGGGCTTCGTGTATGTCGCGCGCAATCTGATCGCGCTCGCCCCAAGTCAAATGCGGCACGCTCTCATCGTCGGCCAACATGAATGAGCGGCGCAGAAGCGTCTGGATGCGCTCGGCCTTCTCGGTGTCGGTCGTGGTGGTCGTACTCGGCGGCGCGGTGGTCGGGCGGGTGGTCGGGGTGTTAATCTGTGCTGACATCGTTCCTGCTCCTTCGTCGTAGTTGGCTGCGGGTGATGGGTTGAGGCTTGGGAAGAGTGTTTGCGCGCTCTCCCAAGCCTTCGCTATTAGTGGCCGGTCGCTTCCGTGTACAGCTTGGCGAGGCGGTAGGCCGCGCGATGCCAACACGGTGTACCGAACCTGACGGCGGCCGTGCATTGGCATGTGCCGTTCGCCTTGTAGATTTGCAGCGAGTCGGGCGAGAGGATTAAAAGCCCTTCGGCGTCGAGCGAGATAAAAGGATTCTCGGCAAGCTGCACAGAGGCTTTCCTGATCGCGCTCATCCAGCGTTTCGCATCCTTGTCGCCGCTGGCTGCCGCGCGCTCTGCTGCTGCCTGCGCTACTTCCTCAAGTTTGGTCTGATTCAGTTGCATGGTCTGTTCCCTTCTTTGTGGTGGCGTTGAATCCTTGCTTATTGACAAGGATTATACTCCTATTTATATCCTTGTCAACAAAAAAGGTTGCTATTGACAAGGATTCTTTGCTATAGTTTCAACCCATGAAAGAAGACCCGAACGAGTTGCTATCAACGGCGCAAGTTGGCGAACGCCTCGGCGTTACTCGCCAGCGCGTGCTTGAACTAATCGAAGGTAAGAGGCTTCCGGCGCAGAAGGTCGGGCGGGCTTATGTGGTACGGCTCGGAGACGTGGCCGCGCTCACCTTGAACAAGGTTGGCAGACCGGCGACGAAGAAAGCAGGCGGCAAGAAATGACCGTTGTCGGGGCTGCTGCTCGCGGCTCGGCCTTCGGCTCGGGCGCGCGATCACCTCTTGACTACCTTCTTAGCGCGGTGGCTTATCGGGGCGCAGTGCTTCCCTGCGGCGGGCGTCTCGCGTTCGCATCTTCTGAGCGTCGGACGTTGTTGTCCGGTGCTGTGGCGTCACTTCATTTAGGCGAAGCTAATAGAATTAAAAGTTCCTTCTGTCAGTCCGTCCGAAATTGATTTAAGTGTTTTGTCGGACTGTCTTAGTAATTGCCGTATGGCAAGACCTTTATTGGCGCGGATGCGCCTACGCTTTAGCGTTTATTCTTTGGAGGTATCGGCAGATGATGACGCTTGTTGTTTGCGAAAGTGGGACCTGCTCTAACAAAGCATATGCGTTTATGAGTGGGGACGCGCTCTGTCGCGGCTGTCTTGATACACGCGCGCGACAGCGGGCGGATAAGAGCCGGAAGCCCGTCATAATTGAACTTGGCGCGGCGATGCCACTTGATGCGATGGGCGGGGCAAGGATGGTGACGAAGATTGCTGATGTTATTTGCCCCGACTGCCTGCCTAAAGTCCTTGCGGTGTTCAAAGGTTAAGAAGTGGTTGAGCGATTCCCTGCCGCGAAGCGGCTCAGCTCAACAGGGGGCAGAGATCAACGCTCGACGTGATACCCCTCGGCTACTCTCTACTCCGTGAACTTGTTGGGCTGTGTGGATTCCTCCGCGAGAGCGGAGGCGAACTATCAAAGAATTGGGTGGCTCAATAGTTGAATTTAATCAGCCCCGTGGAGTGCGCGAAAGATGGGAGGCTCAAACGTAGCTGCAAAAGGCAAACGCCAGCAGAGATCACAACGCTGCAAAATTACGGTCGTCGGCGAGATAGACCCTTACGCCCTGCTCGCCGCGCGGCTCACGCTGCTCGGCATCCCGACCGAAGAGGCGAAGGCGCGGGCGCTCAGGCTCAAGCGCGGGCGCGAGGGGCGCGAACAGCAGACGGTCAAGCATCTGAGACGGAACGTAATAATAAATTTTACTTGACAGTTGTAACGCGTCGCATTACAGTGGCGACTGTAACACCTCGCGTTACGTTCTACCGAACCTGTTCTTTGAAGGCAAACCCAATGATTAGAAGTTTCAGGCATAAGGGCCTGCAAAGGCTTTTTGAGATGGGTAGCCGCCGCGGAATACCACCGGACATGGCGCCGCGGCTGCTAAGACAGTTAGATATGCTAAACGCCGCCCGTGAGCCACGCGACATGAACCTGCCGGGGTACAACCTGCATGAATTGCAGGGAGCTAGGAAGGGAGTTTGGGCGGTAACGGTAAGGGCAAACTGGAGAATGACGTTTAAGTTTAATGACAGCGATGCGTGGGAAGTTGATTTTGAAGACTATCATTGAGTCTAGTCGCTGAATTGTAATGAGATAATGGATACATCACAGGGGCGCGCAGCAAAGTTGCACGCCCCTTTTTTAATTGAAGAGTAAAGTTCAGAAGGAAAACTGCCCATGCTTAACAACAGAAAACGACGCCCGACGCATCCGGGCGAGATATTGCGCGAAGATGTGCTGCCAGCAGCGGGACTCACGCAGGGCGGGTTTGCGAACCTGCTTGGCGTCTCACGGCGCACGGTGAACGAGATTTTGAAGGAAAAGCGGCCTGTGACTGTGGACATGGCGCACCGGCTCGCGCGGGCACTCAACACGTCTCCCGACGTGTGGCTTGCACTACAGCAAGACGTTGATCTCTGGGACACGCTGGAAGCCAACAAAGAAGTGTATCAGCGCATTAAACCTCTGAAAGCCGCCTAAGAGATTAAAGCACATGAAGACAATCGTACTGGCAAACCACAAAGGCGGCTGTGCGAAAACTACCACGGCGTTCAATCTCGCCGTCGCGCTGGCCGCGCAAGGCTCGCGCGTGCTGGCCGTCGATCTCGACCCTCAAGGCAATCTCTCGGCCGTCCTGGGCGTTGACCTCGAAGAACTCGAAGAGACCCGACGCACGTCCATGAGATTGATGCTCGACCTGACGGGCGACTTTTCCGAGTACGTCGTAGACGCCCGCCCGCGCGTGAAGATCATTCCCTGCTGTCTCGACGGCGAGGCCGAAGCGGTCATTACTGCGGCCGACTCCCGCGAACTGCTCCTCAAGGAAAAACTGGAACCGGCGCGCGAGAGCTTCGACTATTGCGTTATCGACACGCCGCCGTCGCTCGGCACGCCCACGCTCAACGCGCTCGCCATGTCCGATCTGACCATCGTGCCGATTGATACCGGACTCTTTGCCCTGCTCGGCATCAAGCAACTGCTGCGCAAGGTGACGAGCATCTCGAAACGCTACTCGCCGACGATGCAGATTCTTGCGCTCTCGACGAAGTACACCGGGCGGCAAAAGCTGGATCGCGAGGTGCGCGAGCGCGTGCTCGCCCGCTTCGGCGAGGACTACGTTTTTAACACGACCATTCCGAAACTCGTCGCCGTCGAGGAGTCCACGGCCAGCCTGCGCGCTGTCAGCGAGGCGCATAGCGAGTCGCCCGCCACTTTCGCCTTCCGTCAACTCGTGAAGGAGATCAAAGAGGTCTTGAGCAATGAAGAAGTCGGAACGCAAGCTAATATCCGAGACGCTAAGTAAGGCGCTCGATCCGCCCACGGCGAGGCGCAAGCCCGCGCTCGCCGCTGGCCTCACGGCCTACGACGACGAAACGCCCGCCCCGGCGTCGGGGTTTGGTGGTCAGACCCCCTCACGTGGTCAGACCCCCATATCTTCGCCGACTGCACCGGCGCGCGACTTCAACCGGCGCGCCAACTCAATCGAGCGCGACGCGCTGCCCTCGGGCATGTTCCCCGGCGGCAGTAAAAAACTCTATGACGCGCTCTACCTGCGCACGCGCGGCCACGTCAAACCGGCGCGCTCGATTCGAGCCACGAAGAAAGACCTCGCTCAGTGGTCGGGCATCAAGAATCGGAAGACCATAGACGCGCATCTCCGATACTTCGATATGGTCGGCCTCGTGCGGCGTCGCTGGCTTCCCGGCCAAAACGAGGGCTACGAATTCGAGGTTATGCTGCCCGAAGAGGTCGGGGGTATGGGGGTCAGACCCCTACAGGAGTCAGACCGGAAATCGGTGGGAGGGTCAGACCAAAGATCGGGGTCAGGTGGTCAGACTCAAGCGGTTGGAAACGCAGACACTTCCGCCTCGCCTCAGACGATCTTTAAGACTGTTTCGGAAAATATTGATGATGAGGCTGCCGCCGTCTGCCGGGAGTTCGCGAATGACTTGGCGCTCGCTCTCGCGGGCAGGGAAGCGACGCGCGCCGATTACTCGACGATGCGCGAGCTATTCGACGTGATCTTGACTGAAGCGCGGATCGCGGGCGACCGGGCCAGCGTCGTTTCGTCGCCCGTCGCCTTCGCCGCTGAACATCTGCGCCGCCGGCTGTTCAAAAAGGGCAAGGCCGAGATGGAGGCAGAGACAAAGGCCGCGCCTGTTTCGGCCGCGAGCGTGGACGCGCAGAAGTGTCCCGACTGTCACGGCACGGGCTGGTGGTATCCGAATGGGGTAGAGAAGGGCGTCGCGAAGTGTAAGCACGAGAAGTCGAAGAGTGAACCTGAGCAGGGAACAGTTAAATAAAGTGCTGAAGATGCGAGGAAGGTTTTTAAATGACTGAACTTCTGGATACTCGCGCGGCAGATGCTGCCTATCAATCATTTCCTAGTTTCCAAGAGTGGCAACGCAATGTAGTTGTAGATGTCGCCAAGTGGGATCGTTTCACTGAAAAACTAACCTTAATCAAGGATGGGGCAACGCCTCAGCTACTCGAAAAAGCCAAGGAGGTGGTCAAGCGAGCAACGGCTTGGGATACAGGGTCTCTTGAAGGACTGTATGACACTAACATCGGCGTTACCATGACAATCGCCCTTGAAAACTCACTCTGGGAAAACATGTTGAGCGAGAAAGGCGAGGATGCCATTGCCCTCTTCGCTGCACAACTTCATGCCTACTCTTATGTCCTCGATTTCGCGACACAAGCTGTTCACATCATACCCACCTGGATTCGCCAGTTACACGCGGAACTTTGTGCCCCGCAGAAAACCTATAAGGCTCTAACGCCACAGGGCTATCAGAACTTAACTTTGCCAAAAGGCGAATATAAAGCCTTACCCAATCATGTGATTGGAAGGGACGATAAGCCCCATTATTATGCGCCCGTAGATATAACTCCGACTGAGGTAGATAGGCTGTGCAATGAGATGCAAACAGCGACTTTCCTGAATGCGCATCCTGTGCTCCAAGCCTCGTATGTACATTATGCCTTCGTCCTAATTCATCCCTTCGCGGATGGAAACGGGAGGGTGGCGCGGGCACTCGCTTCTGTGTTTACTTACCGCGCGCTGTCGGTGCCATTACTGATCCTCCTTGAATCTCGCTCTCAGTACCTCTCTGCGTTAATGCAAGCTGACGCTGGTAATTATCAACCCTTCGTTGACTTTGTAATGGAACGGGCCTTTGACTCCATCCGAGTATTTGAGGAAAGTGTGTTAAGCG
>DATCWB010000645.1:0-5746 GCA_036566625.1 Pyrinomonadaceae bacterium | reverse complement strand
GGCACGGGCCGCGCCGCCGCGCTCGCCGCGCTCGCCGGTCTCTGGTGGGGTGCGGCCAGCCACACGCTCACCGATGTCGCGTGGTCTGTTCTGCGCAAAGGCTCTGAAATCTTTTGAGTGACAAGTGACAGGTGACGAGTGACAAGTTAAAGAACAGGGCTTCTGTTCTAACTTGTCACTCGTCACCTGTCACTTGTCACTGTTTTAGCGTCCGCTGCGCGTCTGGGCAAGGCGTTGGGCCTGGCGGCGGACGGCCTCGGAGACGTTGCGATTCTGAGAGATGTTTTGCAGGTCTTTGGTTTGGAGTCGCATCAGGACGTTGATGGCGGTGGCGATGGGCGTGCGCGGGTTGCGCGCCAGGTTGTGGATGACGGGATAGTTGCGCGCCCACGCGCGGTTCTGGGCGATGAGGCGCAGCACTTCGTCGGAGACGGTGCGCATGGCGGAGATGCTTTCCACCTCCTTGTCGGTCATGCGCGGGTTGTGTATGACGGCGGTGGCGACCACCTTGTTGGAATCGCGGATGAGGATGCCGCGCGCCTCGCGGTCGCCCTTCATCGCGAGTTTGACGCGATCTTTGACGTTCATCAGCATCACGCGCCGGATGAGCGAGATGCGTTCGGGCTCGACTTCGCCGCCCTCGGCGTGTGTCTCGGCGATGATGCGTTCGAGGTTGGCGGTGCGCTGCTCCTCGCTCTCGGTGAAGAACTCCTCCATCCTTTCGAGCGGCAGCCACGAGTCGTCAATGTCTGCGTCGGAGACTTCGATGTGTTCCGCGAGCAGCCATGCGTCGTCGTAGGTTAAGCCGGAGGTCGTGCCGATGGACTCGGCCGCCTCGACGAACTCGGCGGCGGCCGTCATCCCGCGCGCGCGCATCTCGTCGGCCACCTGCTGCGCGCCGCGTTCCTTCTCGAAAAATTCGCGCTTCGTTTCCTGCGCGCGCCGTTCCGCGTCATTCGTGCGGGCGGGGTTTGAAAGCAACGCCTCGATGATGCCGGGCGTGCGGATGAGACGCTGCTGGTTGATGGAGATGAGTTCGAGGAGCGAGCCGTCCGAGGTGGAGGTGGCTAAGCGGGTAATGGCCTCGTCCGGGGTGGCGGCATTCAGCGTGACGGCCTCATGCACTTCCTTCGGCGCGCCGGCGCGGCCTGCAAGATAAGAGAGCACGGCGGGCGAAGTGCCGCTCGCGGAAGCGACGGTCAGTAGCGTCTCGTCGGGTTGCGCGTCGAGCGTCTCGGCGGCGGCGGCGACGATCTCCGGGTTCTCGTCGGCGCTGAGCGTCACCAACACTTCTAACAGTTCATCTTCGGCCAGCGGCAGCAGCCCGCGCGCCGCCATCAAGCGCGCCGTCTGCGGAGCCGTGCCCGCCGCGATGGCCTGTACGACCGGGTTGGTGGAAGTAGTGTTTGCAGCCATGAAAAATTACGCCCGAAAGGAAGTTGCGCTGTAGGCGCGTGGGAGACGTTGATTATAGTTTCGGCAACTCAAACAATGTGGAAGTTGTACTCGATGGTAACGTACTGTGAGACGGGACGACCGTCTTTAGTGGCCGGCGTGAACTTGATCCTGCGCGCGGCATTGACGGCCATTTCCGTCAGCCCGCCTCCCAGACCTTGCAGGACGGAAATATGCCTCACCCGTCCGTCGAAAGAGAGCAGCAACCTTAAACGCACCGTGCCGGTGATGCCGTTGTTTCGCGCCTCGGCCGTGTAGAGCGGTTCCGGCTTCGATACGATTTGCGCTTTCGTGGTGACATCGCCGGCGGCGTAAGCAAACGGCTCATCGCTCTCAGCCACCACTTCGGCGTGCCAGCGCAGCGTCTCCGCCTGCTCGCGCAGACGCGCCGCGGCGGGCGAAGCGGGAGACAGCCTGAGATACTTCTCCACGCTCTCGGCCGCCTCCTTCAACATCCTGCCGCTCCCGGCTCGCTCTTCAGGCGTAAGCGGGGGCACGGGCTGATTCAGCGCGCGATACTTCATGACCTTCTCGGCATTGGTGGCAGTATAGACCTCTATCGCAGCTTCCGCTTTCAAAATTAACGCGCCGACGAAATTAGGACTGAGCCGCAAGGTCGTGTCGGCTTCGGCCAACGCTTTTGCGGCGGAGTTTTGCCGCAGGGCGATTAACCCGAGCGCGTAATGCGCCTCGGCGTTCTTCGGAGCAATCGAGACGGCGCGCAGCGCGTGCTGTTCGGCTTGGGCCGGCTTGTTCTCGTCCATGAAGATGTAAGCCATGCCGATATGGGCTTGAGGAGTGTGCGGACTCAGCTTGAGCGTCTGCTCGAACGCCTTGCGCGCGTCTTTCGACTTGCCCGCGCGTGAGAGTGCGATGCCGAGATGCAGCCATGCCTGCGCGTCCGTTTTGCGCTGCTTGACCGCGCCGCGCAAAATGTCGGCCGCCTGCTTTGGGTTGCCCTGTTTGTAGAGTTCGATGGCGCGCACCGTGTCGGCATGCACGACTCCGGCGGCGGCGGTTGGCTGCGTCTGCTCCTGCGCTCGAAGGTGTGCTTGCATGCCTCCCCCGATAGGCGTGCAGACGACGGCAAGCAACGACAGGAGAAACGCAGGCGCGAGGTTGTTATGAGAAGAACGCATGTCAATCTTCCGTACAAGTAAATTGTAGGGCAAAGCGTCGGGGCGTCTTTGGCCTTCTAGTAAATGTTGAAATTGTATTCAAGGGTAGCCCAGACCGAAACCGGACGCCCGTCCTTGACGGCGGGCGTAAACTTCGTCGCCCGCGCGGCGTCAACCGCCTTCCCGGTCAGCCCGTCGGGCAGCCACTTTAACACCAGTATGTGCTGCACAGTCCCGTCAGACCCGAGCGTGACGCGCAAGGCAACCGTTCCGCGCCTTTGTTTGTGGCGGGCGCGTTCGGTATATAGAGGGTACTCCCTGCGTAAAATTTGCGCGGGCGTAGTTACATCAGCAGGGGCATAGAGGGGCGTCGTCGAGGTCGGCGACGCCAGATGCGTGGCGTAATAGTGCAGACTTGATAGCTGCGCCTGCCAGAAGTCGGCTTCTTCGGGGTTCAGCGAAACGAACTCGGCGACCGTCTCTGCCGCCTCTTTGTAGCTTGCGGCCAGGCGCGCCAGTCGCCGTGCGCGTTCCTCCTGATTCAACTCGCCATAGGCTTTGAGAGTTTCCGCCGGGACATGTGGCGAGAGCTTCCCCATGCGCACTAATATTGCTTGCTCGAAAGCCCCGCGCGCCTCTTTACGCTTGCCCTGCTGCTTATAGGCGAGGCCGAGGAAGTGCCACGCCTCCGCCCCGCCGCTCTCCGACGCTTTCTTTAAAGCCTCGACCGCTTCAGCAAATTTCCCCTGTCTGTAAAGTTCAACGCCGCGCGCCGTTTCAGGCAGCAGGGCGTCCGAAGCAGGCTGCTGCTGGGCGCGCGTGCTTGAGCTTAACAAGCACACGCAGACCAGCAACGCGATTACATAAAGTGACCTGAGTGAAGCGAGAGGATTAACCACTATTGTCTTCCCGGTTCAAGCGTGCCGCAACGTTTTCAGGCGGCGCAGCACTTCTTGGACTTCTTGCCGGAACCGCAGGCGCAGGGGTCGTTCCTCCCCACTTTGGGCTGGTCGCGCGTGACGGTTCTGATCTTGCCCTCGTCCGTCCCGGCGGCGGCGGCCGTCTGGTTCGGCCCCGTGAAGGTCATCGAGGTCGGCGTGCGCCGTCGCTTTTGCTGCAACTGTTCGGGCGCTTGTTCGGCGACGACCTGCAAGTTGAAGAGCGAGCGGATCGTGTTCGTGTCGATGCGGTCGAGCATCGACTGGAAGAGATCGAAACTCTGCTTCTTGTATTCGACGAGCGGGTCTTTCTGCCCGTAGCCGACGAGGCCGATGCCCTGCTTCAGGTGGTCGAGCGAGAGCAGGTGATCTTTCCACTGCGCGTCGATGATGTTGAGCATGATGATGCGCTCGTAGGTGCGCATCGCCTCGCTGCCGATCTGTTCTTCTTTGGCCGCGTAGTGGGCTTTCAGCTTCTCCCAGATGTTCGCCTGAATCTCTTCGGACGTGGCCTGCTCAAAGTCGATGCCCTCGGCTTCGGCGTCGAAGTCGAAGACGGTGAGCAGTTGGATACGGTAGTTCTCCACGTCCCAGTCTTCGGGCGCGTCCGTCGGCGGGATGTACTGCTTCGACATGTCTAAGAGCAGATCGTGCGCGACGCCCGTCTCGCCGAGCAGGTACTCGCGCTGGTCGGGTTCCTCCATCAACTGGCGGCGCAGGCCGTAGATCGTCTCGCGCTGCTTGTTCATCACGTCGTCGTATTGCAGGAGGTGCTTTCTGCTCTCGAAGTTGCGCGCCTCGACCGACTTCTGCGCCGCCTCGATGCGCTTCGACACCATACCCGATTCAATCGCAACGCCCTTCTCCATCCCCAGACGCTGCATCAGAGCCTTAACTTTGTCGCCCGCGAAGATGCGCATGAGATCGTCTTCGAGCGAGAGGAAGAAACGACTCGAACCGGGGTCGCCCTGACGGCCTGCACGTCCGCGCAACTGGTTGTCGATGCGCCGCGCCTCGTGCCGCTCCGTGCCGATGATGTGCAGGCCGCCTAAGGAGACCACTTCCTTGTGCTCGTCTTCGATGATCTGCTTGGCCTGTGAGAGGGCCTCCTCGAACTGTTCTTCGGTCGCCTCGTCCGGGTCGATCTCCTCGCGCTTCAAAAACTCGCGCGCCATGAACTCGGGGTTGCCGCCGAGCAGGATGTCCGTGCCGCGACCGGCCATGTTGGTGGCAATCGTGATCATGCCTCTGCGCCCCGCCTGCGCCACAATCTCGGCTTCGCGGTCGTGATGCTTCGCGTTCAGGACGTTGTGCGGCACGTCTATCTTCTGGAGCTTGCGCGAGAGCACTTCGGAGTTTTCGACCGAGACCGTGCCGACGAGCACGGGCTGCCCCTTCTCGTGGAGTTCTTTGATCTCTTCGGCCACGGCGTCCCACTTTTCCGGGAGCGTGCGGTAGATCAAATCCGAATGATCCTTGCGCACCATCGGCCGGTGCGTCGGGACGACGGCGACTTCGAGTTTGTAGGTGCCGTCGAACTCGGCGGCCTCCGTCTCGGCCGTGCCGGTCATACCGGACAGTTTTTCGTAGAGGCGGAAATAGTTCTGCAAGGTGATGGTGGCGAGCGTCTGGTTCTCGCGCTCGATCTTAACGCCCTCTTTCGCCTCGACCGCCTGGTGCAGTCCGTCCGACCAGCGGCGGCCGGGCATCGTGCGCCCCGTGAACTCGTCAACAATGATCACCTCGCCGTCTTTGACGAGGTAGTGATGATCGAGCCGGTAGAGCGTGTGCGCCTTCAAAGCCTGTTCGACGCAGTGGAGCATCTCCATATTCGCCGGGTCGTAGAGATTGCCGACGCCGAGGAGATTTTCAGCCCGGTCTACACCCTCTTCCGTCAAGACCGCCGAGTGTTGTTTCTCGTCAACGAGATAATCACCCGTGTGTTTCTTTTTGCCCGAACCGTCATCCACCTCCGTCCCCTTTTTCAGGTGCGGGATGATGGCGTCGGCCTTGTAATACTTGTCGGTCGCTTCGTCCGACGCGCCCGAGATGATGAGCGGGGTGCGCGCCTCGTCGATCAGGATCGAGTCAACCTCGTCCACGATGCCGTAGTAGTGGCCGCGCTGGACGCAGGTGGCGAGGTCAAACTTCATGTTGTCGCGCAGGTAGTCGAAGCCGAACTCGTTGTTCGTGCCGTAGGTGATGTCGGAGCCGTAGGCGTCCTTGCGCTCCCAG
>DATCWB010000644.1:0-2159 GCA_036566625.1 Pyrinomonadaceae bacterium | reverse complement strand
CCTTCTCCTGCTTCGCACTTCAGTGCTCTTGATGAGGATTTTCTTAAGCTTAATCGCCTCGGCGTTCCTCGTGGCGGGCGCGCTTCGCGCACAAGAGCCATGGCCCGATACGCTCCCGACTTTGCGCGGCGCGGAAGCCGTCGCGCAGTTAAAGCAGAACGGGCAATACGAGTCGTTGCGGGAAGCGGTCAACGCGGCGCAAGAGGAGAACGCTCAAGCAAACAAAGCCGACTCGCTCGACGGCTTCGGAGAAACGACAAAGCTGCTAGCGCCAGACGGCGCGACTGATAACCAGTTCGGTAGCAGCGTGGCGATCAGCGGTGACACGGCGTTGGTGGGCGCTCCCCTGGATAACGTCGGTGCGACTTATCAAGGCTCGGTCTACGTGTTTATCCGAAACGGCACCAACTGGGTCCTGCACCAGAAGTTGACCGCGGCCGATGGTGGGGCCGAGGACTTTTTCGGAGCCAGCGTCGCGATTAGTGGCGACACGGCCGTGGTCGCTGCCGTTGGGGATCACACCGGCGCGAACATCTACCAGGGTTCCGCGTACGTTTTCGTCCGGAGCGGCACAACGTGGACGCAGCAGCAGAAGCTCCTCGCAGCGGACGGCGCTGCCGGCGACTTTTTTGGCACCGATCTGGCCGTCGAGGGCGACACTGCGGTGATCGGCACTCCTCGCGAGGACGAAGGCACGACGCCAGGGTCAGCGTACGTTTTCGTCCGGAGCGGCACAAGCTGGACGCTACAGCAGCAGTTGATCGCCCCGAACGGCGTGGCCTCTGATCGCTTCGGCTCCGGCGTGGCGATCAGCGGTGAGACTATCGTGGTCAACGCCGTATGGGACGACGTCGGCGCGAACACGGATCAGGGCTCCGCATATGTTTTCGTCAGAACCGGGTCCGCGTGGGCGCCACAACAGCAGTTGGTCGCAGGAGACGGTGCGGCAGATGAGCATTTCGGCAGCAGTGTCGCCATCAGTGGCGACACGGCTGTGATCGGCGCGGCCGGCGACAACGCAAGTCAAGGCTCGGCTTATGTTTTCGTCCGAAATGGGGTGAGTTGGACGCAAGAGCAAAAGCTGACGGCGGCAGACGGCGCGGCTAACGACCGTTTTGGCTACCCGGTGGAGATTAGCGGCAACACCATAGTGATAGGCGCAGACAGAGATGCTATCGGCGCGAATAACAACCAAGGGTCGGCGTATGTTTTTACCAGAAGCGGAATGGTGTGGACGCAGCGGCAGAAGTTAGAAGCCGCGGATGGCGCCGCCGGAGACATTTTCGGGTGCAGCATCGCAATTTCAGGCAGTCACGTGATTGCCGGCGCGCGCTGGGATGACGTCAACGACACCGCAGATCAAGGGTCCGCTTATGTCTTCCGCGTCTTAGGTGGCAATTGGTCGCAGGAGACATTCGCGACCGCTTCCGACGGCGCGGCCGGTGACGGTTTCGGCGCAAACGTGGCCATCAGCGGAGACACCGCCATTGTCGGCGCGAGTGAGGATGACGTCGCCGGCAACTCGAACCAGGGCGCGGCCTATGTGTTCGTCAGAAGCGGCACGGCATGGATACAGCAGCAGAAGCTGCTCGCCGGCGACGGCGCGGCCGTTGACCATTTTGGCATCTCCGTCGCAATCAGCGGTGACACCGCCGTGGTGGGCGCTCACCAGGACAACGTTGGCGCGAACTTCAATCAAGGTTCGGCGTATGTGTTCGTCAGAAGCGGCAGCCTTTGGACAGCGCAACAGCAGCTGCTCGCGACCGACGGCAGCAGCGGTGACGGGTTTGGCTCGAGCGTGGCAATCAGCGGCCAGACGGCCGTCGTCGGCGCCCTCCATGATGACGTCAGCGGCGTCACCAATCAGGGCTCGGCCTACGTCTTCGCCCGAACCGACACCGGCTGGACGCAGCAACTGCGGCTAACCGCGCCCGACGGCGCGGCGGGTGACTTTTTCGGCAGCAGCGTGGCCATCAGTGGCGACGTGATCGTGGCCGGCGCTCGCGGGGATGATGTCGGCACGAACACGGATCGCGGGTCGGCGTATGTGTTCGTCAGAAGCGGCAACACGTGGGCGCCGCCGCAGAAGGTCGTGGCTTCGGACGGTGCCGCCGAAGACGAGTTTGGCTCGGCCGTGGCGATCAGCGGCGAGACCGTGG
>DATCWB010000643.1:0-12290 GCA_036566625.1 Pyrinomonadaceae bacterium | reverse complement strand
CGGCATGCTGCGCCAGCACCAGTTTGAGAAGGTGGAAATGGTTTCGATCACCCGGCCCGAGGACAGCCGGGCGGAGCTGGACCGGATGACGGGCTGCGCCGAGGCGGTCCTGGAGGCGCTGGGGCTGCCCTACCGGACGGTGGTGCTGTGCGGGGGCACGGCTCCGGCCTTCGTCAGCAGTTCGGCGATCTCCGTGTGCTTGCCGCGCGTCGCGGCCGAGAGCGCGCCCGTCAACGCTTCGGCGCTGAGTTTACCCGCCGCGAGCACCACTTTGACGAGTTCCAACTGCCCCGCGCTCGCGCCGATCTGCAACGCGTCGTCCCGGCCTTCCGCCCCGGCGGCGAGCAGCGCCGCGACTACTTCCGCGTGCCCCTTTTGCGCCGCCCAGATGATCGGCGTCGCGCCGTAGAACGTGTCTTTGACGTTCACGTCGGCCTTGCGTTCGAGCAGCAGTTTGACGACTTCGACGTGGCCTTTGTCGGAGGCGTAAGAGAGCGCGGTCGCGCCGTAGCGAAACTTGGTGTTCACGTCAACGCCGCGGTCGAGCAGGGCTTTGACCGTCGCCGCGTCTCCCTTGCGGGCGGCGTTGAAGAGTTCTTCTTTTTGGTCTTGCGCCGCAAGGACGGCGGGCGTCGCAGGCAGCAGGAGGAGCAGCAGGAGAGACAACAAAAGATTTCTCTGGCGCGTCATAGATTCACCTCTTCGCGGGGCTTCCCGGTGTCGAGTGGTTTTCCGGTTTTACATTTTTTCGGATCGCGAAATGATCTTTTACGGATTGCCGGGGCGGGTGCGCTATGGCCCGTCGCCGGCGAAATTGAAGTTTGCCCGAAGGGTTTACGTCTAACCGGGCGTGTAGGTTGCAAGAGGCGGGTTTGCCTCGCCCAAAAAAGCGCGACATAATATGTGGTGCGCGCGCCGTGTGAGTCAAGAAAAACTTCAGCGGCGGCGGCAACTAAAACTTATCCATTGCGTATCTCTACGGAAGAATCGCAATTCTATTAACTGCCCAAGGTAAAACTGACCATGCACGTTCCTCTCTTGCAGCGTTTCGCTCTCGCTCTGTTCATCCTGTCGCTCGCCGTGTATGCCGCGCCGCGCGCCCTCGCGGGCGATTGGGCTGAGTGGCGCGGCCCGGCGCGCGATGGGCTGTCGCCCGAAAAAAATCTGCCCGCGCGCTGGTCGCCCACGGGCGAGAATCTCGCGTGGAAAGCCCCCTTCGGCGGACGCTCCGCGCCCATCGTCCTGAATGAACGCGTCTATCTCATCAACACGGCGGGCAAGGGCGAGACCCTGCAAGAGCGCGTCATGTGCTTCAACGCCGACACCGGAAAACTTCTCTGGGAGCATCGCTTCAACGTCTACCTGTCGGACGTGCCGCCGCACCGCGTCGGGTGGGCTTCGCCCGTGGGCGACACGGCGACCGGCAACGTCTACGCCTTCGGCGTCGGCGGCACACTCGTCGCCCTGTCGCGCGAGGGGAAAGTTTTGTGGGAGCGTTCGCTCGGCGAGGACTTCGGCCTGTTGACGACGCACGGCGGGCGCACCGTCTCTCCCATCATCGACGGCGATCTGGTTATCACGAGCGGCGTCACGGCGATGTGGGGCGAACACGGGCGCGGCGCGCACCGCTTCATGGCCTTCGACAAACGCACGGGCGACACCGTCTGGGTCAGCGCGCCCGGCAATCGCCCTTACGACACGACCTACGCCGCGCCCATCATCGCCGACATCAACGGCACGCGCCTCCTGATTCAGGGCGCGAGCGACGGCTTCGTCCACGCCTTAAAGCCGCAAACGGGCGAGCCGGTCTGGAAGTATGAACTCTCGAAGCGCGGGCTGAACACGGGCGCGGTCGTCTACCGCAATCTCGCCATCGTGACCCATAGCGAAGAGAACCTCGAAACGAACGAGATGGGCATGATCGCCGCGCTCGACGCGACGGCGAAGGGCGAATTGAAGAAGGAGCAGGTCAGGTGGAGCAAACTCGGCTGGCAGGGCGGCTACTCTTCGCCCGTCATCGACGGCGAGAGGCTTTATCAGGTTGACAACAGCGCGAACATCGCCGCCTTCGATTTGAACACGGGCAAGCAACTCTGGCTGCAAAACCTCGGCACGATCCAGAAGTCGTCGCCCGTCCTCGCCGACGGCAAACTGTACGTCGGCACGGAGAACGGGAAGTTCTTCATCCTGCGCCCCACGGCGACGGGCTGCGAGATTCTCGACTCGGATCAACTCGGCACGGAGCAGCAGCCCGAAGCGATCATCGCCTCGCCCGCCGTCTCGAACGGCCGCGTCTACTTCGCCACCGACTCGAACCTCTACGCCATCGGCAAGAAGTCGAACACGACGGCGCGCACGCCCGCCCCGGTCGAAGGCTTGCCCAACCCGAACCGCGCGGCGACTTGGGTGCAGGTCGTCCCGACCGAACTCATCATCAAACCCGGCGAGACGGCTAACTTCCGCGTCCGCCTGTTCGACGAATGGGGAAAGTTTATCCGCGAGGAAAAGGCTGCAACGTGGTCGCTCGATAACCTGCAAGGCACGGTGGCGAACGGCCGGCTCGTCGCCGCGACGGAGGGCGGCGCGCAGGCCGGTCTCGTCAAGGCAACGGTCGGCGGCGTGACGGGCACGGCGCGCGTGCGCATCGTGCCGTCGTTGCCGTGGAGCGAGAACTTCGACGCGTCGGCCGCGGGCAGCGTCCCGCCGACGTGGATCAGCACCGTCGCGAAATTCGTCGTGCGCGAGATGGACGGCGGCAAGGCGCTCGCCAAGGTGGCCGAAGGCTCTTCGCTCGTGACGCGCACGCGCGCATATCTGGGGCCTTCGGATTTGTCGAACTACACCATCGAGATGGACGTGCGCGGCACGGAGCGGCGCAGGCAGCGCGGCGACGCAGGCGTGATCGCGCAGCGTTACGCGCTCGTGCTCTACGGCAACAGCCAGTCGCTCCACCTCGAACCGTGGCAGCCGGAAACGGCGCGCACCGTCACGATGCCCTTCACCTGGAAGCCCGACACGTGGTATCGCATGAAACTAATGGTCGAGAACATGCCCGACGGGAAGACACGCGCGCGCGGCAAGGTGTGGGCGGTCACGGATGCGGAACCGGCCGCGTGGATGATCGAGCGCATTGACCCGCTCCCGAACCGGCAGGGCGCGCCCGGCATCTTCGGCAACGGCCTCGCCGAACTCTACTTCGACAACCTGAAAGTGACGCCGAACAAATAAGATGAACCCGACGATCAACGAAGCAGCCGAACTCGCCCCGCAGCCCTCGCCCGAGCGCATCTTTCAGACGCTCACGGCCTACCAGCAGAGCGCCGCCTTAAAGGCCGGTATTGAACTCGACATCTTCAGTTCAATCGCCGAAGGCGACGACACCGCGGCCAAACTCGCGGCGCGCACAGGGGCAGCCGAACGCGGCGTGCGCATACTTTGCGACTACCTGACCGTCTCACAGTTTCTCGGCAAATGCCCCGACGGGCGTTACACGCTCACGCAGGAGTCGGCGATTTTTCTCGACCGCCGCTCGCCCGCCTACGTCGGCGGCATCGCGGAGTTTCTCTCGGGCGCACACCTCGGCGAAGCCTTCGCGCGGTTCACCGAGAGCGTCCGCAAGGGCGGCACGGTCATGGAGGCCGAAGGCTCTATGACGGCGGATCATCCGATGTGGGAAGACTTCGCGCGCGGCATGGCGTCCATCATGCGACCGGCCGCCGCCGACATCGCGAAGATAGTGGACGCGCCGGGGATGGGCGAGTGCAAAATTCTCGATGTCGCCGCCGGTCACGGCATCTTCGGCATCACGCTCGCCGAGCAGAACGCGCAGGCCGAGGTGTACGCGGTTGACTGGCAGAACGTCCTCGCGATAGCGCAGAGGAACGCGGAGGCGGCCGGGGTCGCCGAGCGCTTCCACCAGATTCCCGGCAGCGCGTTCGAGGTGGAGTTCGGCGACGGCTACGACATTGTGCTGCTGACCAACTTCTTCCACCACTTCGACCCGCCGACCTGCGAGACGTTGATGCGCAAATGCCACGCCGCGCTCAAAACGGGCGGTCGCGCCGTGACGCTCGAATTCGTCCCGAACGAGGATCGCGTGACGCCGCCCGTCGAGGCCGCCTTCGCCCTCGTCATGCTCGGCACGACGCCCGCGGGCGACGCTTACACGTTCTCCGAGTTTGAACGCATGTTTCGGAACGCGGGCTTCGCGCGCAGCACGGCGCACCAGACGATGCCCGGCCACATCATCGTTTCATATAAGTAAGGAAATCTGGCAAGTAAGGAAATTTGGATAAAGGATCAACCTTCAAGGAACTGATATGAATTTACGCACCACCCTTCGCCCGCTCTTTTTCTCTCTCCTGATCATCGTCGTGATGACGCTCGCCGGGTCGTCCGTGCGACAGGCCGCCTCGGCGTCCGACCCGGGCGGCGGCGATTGGCCGATGTGGGGCGGCACGCCCGACCGCAACATGGTCTCGAACATGAAGGGCATCCCCGTCAGTTGGGATGTGCAGAAGAAGACGAACATCAAATGGGTGCAGGCGCTCGGCTCGCAAACTTACGGCAACCCGGTGGTGGCGGGCGGGCAGGTTTACGTCGGCACGAACAACGAAGCGCCGCGCGACCCGAAAGTCAAAGGCGACAAGGGCATCCTGATGGCCTTCCGCGAAACGGACGGCGAATTTCTGTGGCAGGCCGTCACGGACAAACTCGCCGCCGGGCGCGTCAACGATTGGCCGTATCAGGGCATCTGCTCGTCGCCGCTCGTCGAGGGTAAAATCCTCTACTACGTCACGAACCGCGGCGAGGTCGTCGCGCTCGACACGGAAGGCTTCCGCGACAAGGAGAACGACGGCGTGGTCAAAGACGAAAAGTTGAACGGCGAACGCGACGCCGACGTGATCTGGAAGTTCGACATGATGGAGGAGGTCGGCGCGTTTCCGCACAACATGTCGAACTCTTCGCCCGTCTCCTTCGGCGATCTCATCTACGTCAGCACGTCGAACGGGCAGGACGAGAGCCACGTCAACGTCCCCTCGCCGAAAGCACCGGCCATCATCGCCCTCAACAAAAAGACGGGTAAACTCGTCTGGGAAGACAACTCGGTCTTCGAGAAGATTCTGCACGGCCAGTGGTCTTCGCCCACGGTGGGCAAACTCGGCGGCGTGGATCAGGTTATCTTCGCGCAGGGCGACGGCTGGGTGCGCGGCTACGAAGCCCTGACGGGCAAGAAGCTGTGGGAGTTCGACCTCAATCCGAAAGATTCCGTCTGGCCGAAGACGCGCAACGAAGTGATCTCGACGCCCGTCATCTACGAGGACAAAGTCTATCTCGCCAACGGGCAAGACCCCGAACACGGCGAGGGCGTCGGCCACCTCTACTGCATCGACCCGACGAAGCGCGGCGACATCACCAAGACCGGCATGGTCTGGCACTACGACAAAATCCGCCGCTCCGTCTCGACGCCCGCCATCAAAGACGGCATCGTCTATTACCCGGATTTCAGCGGCTTCCTCCACGCGCTCGACGCGAAGACGGGACAGGCCTACTGGACGCACGACGTATTCGCCGCCGTCTGGGGTTCGCCCATGATGATTGACGGCAAGCTCTATCTCGGCGACGAGGACGGCGACATCGTCATCTTGCAGGAGGGCAAGACGAAGAAAGTTATCGCCGAGATCAACATGGCGAGCAGCGTCTACTCGACGCCCATCCCGGCCAACGGCACGCTCTTCATCGCCAACCGCAACCAACTCTATGCCATCGCGGAACAGAAGCCCGCAGCCCCCACACCGGCGAATACACCGGCGAAGAAGCCCGAAGAACCGAAGAAGCCATAAACGGCGACGCGTGAGGAAACATGAAACGTCTCTTTCACATCTCTCTGCTCTGTCTCCTCGTGGCGACGACTGCTGTGCGCGCGCAGAACTGGCCGCAGTTTCGCGGCGTGAACGCGTCCGGCGTGGCGACGGGCGCGCCGCAGAAGATGCCCGTCAGTTGGAACGCCGCGAAGTCCGAGAACGTCTTGTGGCGGACGGCCATCCCCGGCCTCTCGCACGCGAGTCCGGTCGTGTGGGGCAACAAAGTTTTCGTCATCACGGCCGTCAGTTCCGACGCGACCGCTCGCTTCAACGCGAAGGACAAAGGGATCGGCCTCGCCCGCGACGACGCGCGCCACGCGTGGCGCATCTACAGCCTCGATAAGGCGACCGGACGTGTCAACTGGGAGCGCACCGCTTACGAGGGCGTGCCGCGCTCGCGTCGTCACGTCAAAGCCACGCAGGCCAACTCGACGCCCGCGACCGACGGCAAAACCATCGTCGCGCTCATGGGTTCGGAAGGTCTCTACGCTTACGACTTCGCGGGCAAGCTGCTCTGGCAGCAAGACCTCGGCGTACTCAACCCCGGTCTCGCGGGCGATCCCACGTCCGAGTGGGGTCACGCCTCTTCGCCCGTCATCTACCGCGATCTCGTCATCGTCCAATGCGACAAGCACGCGGGGTCTTTCATCGCGGCCTACAATCTCAAGACGGGCAGGCAGGCGTGGCGCGTCGAGCGCGACGAACTGCCCTCGTGGAGTCCGCCCGCGATTTACGAAGGCAAGGGGCGCGCGGAACTCATCACAAACGCGAGCAACTACGTGCGCGGCTACGACCCGCTGACGGGCAAGGAACTCTGGCGTTTCGCCAACGGCGGCAACGAGTCGCAGGTGCAGATGCCCGCGCCCCTCGTGGCAAACGATTTGATCATCGTGACGGGCGGCTATCCCGGCAACCGCCCCGTCAAAGCCTTTCGCCCCGGCGCGAGCGGCGACATCTCCCTGCAGGCGGGCGAGGAGTCTACGCCCGCGCTCGCATATCGTCTGCCGCGCGGCAGTTCCTACACGGGCACGCCGCTCGTCTACCAGGACCTTATGTACATCTCGGGCGACAACGGCGTGCTCCGCGTCTTCGAGGCGAAGACCGGAAAGCCCGTCTATGAGCAACGCCTGCCCGCCACTTTCAGCGCGTCGCCGGTCGCTGCGGACGGGAAAATTTACCTCGCCAGCGAGGACGGCGACGTGTTCGTCCTGCGCGCCGGGACGACTTACGAACTGCTGGCGACAAACCCCGTAGGCGAGCCTTTGATGGCGACGCCCGCCATCTCCGGCGGCCTGTTGATATTGCGCTCGCAAAGTTACGTCTACGCCATCGGCGAACGCGCGGCGGTGAAGCGAGCCGAATGAAGGTGTCCACCACCGCAGACCCGGAAGGAGGTTACAGAGGAAGACATTCAGACAATTTCAGATCTGAAATCATCTCTTGTTTTTCTCTGTGCCTCCCAGCGTCCTTTGTGTCTGCTGTGGCGCATGCTCTTAATCACGTTCGATTTTAAGTTTCGTATTTTGCGAGATTGATCCACGCCATGCAGCCCTTCGACTTCCAACTACACACGCGCGTCGTCTACGGGGCGGGCGCGCTCGCGCGTCTCGGCGCGCTCGCGCGCGAGTTGGATTTCCGTCGCACGCTCGTCGTCGCCGACCGTGGTCTCGTTGCCTCCGGCCACGTCGCGGAAGCGTCGGGGGTGCTCGCGGCGGCGGGGGTGGATGTCGTCACCTTCCACGAGTTCGACGTGAACCCGGATACGAATATGTGCGCGCTCGGGCGCGACTTCGCCGCGCCGCTCGCGGTTGATTCGATCATCGGACTCGGCGGCGGAAGTTCGCTCGATTGCGCGAAGGGCATCAACTTTCTTTTGACTAACGGCGGCGAGATGCGCGATTACCACGGCTACGGCAAGGCCGCGCACCCGATGCTGCCCATGCTCGCCGTCCCCACGACCGCCGGCACGGGCAGCGAGGCGCAAACCTACGCCCTCATCTCCGACGCCGCGACGCACGTCAAGCTGGCCTGCGGCGACTCGAAGGCGGCCTTTCGCGTCGCCGTGCTCGACCCGGCGCTCACCGTCTCGCAACCGTCGGGCGTCACCGCCGCCGCCGGGTTCGACGCCATCGCGCACGCCGTCGAAAGTTACGTCACAACGCGGCGCAACGCCGTCTCCGACACGTTCGCGCGCGAGGCGTGGGCGTTGCTCGAAGCAAACTACGAGCGCGTGCTCACAGACCCGCAAGACCTCTCGGCGCGCGGCGCGATGCAACTCGGCGCGTTCTACGCGGGGGTGGCAATCGAGCATTCGATGCTCGGCGCGACGCACGCCTGCGCCAACCCCCTGACGCAACACTACGGCACGACCCACGGCGAAGCCGTCGCGCTCCTGCTGCCGCACGTCGTCCGCTGGAACGCTCCGGTAGTCGCCTCGCGTTACGGCGAACTCATGCGCGTCGCCGGGCAGGACGTTGCCGAAGAGAGCGCGGGCGACGCCCTGGCCGCGCGTCTCGACGAGTTGAAAGCGGCGGGCGCGCTCGACACGGATTTGAATGCGGCGGGCGTGCCCGAAGGCGATCTCGAAATGCTGGCCGCCGATGCCGCCGGGCAGTGGACGGGCACGTTCAACCCGCGCCCATTCGACGCGGGCGGCGCGCTCGAACTTTACCGCCGCGCCCTGCAATCACAATTTCAGAACGCTTAAGGACGTGCAAGATTCAAAATGTTTGAGGACATGCCGGAAGTGAACAAGGAAATTTTCTCGCCCCGCCGCCTGCCGCGCGCCTCCGTGCGCTCGCTGCTTTTAACTCTCGCTTTTTTACTTTCGACACCGCACGCCTCGGCGCAGTGGGCCGACGCGAACAACTGGTCGCAGTTTCGCGGGAACGGGCAGTTGACGGGCGTGTCGAAGGCCGACGTGCCGAAAAATTTACGGCCGCTGTGGAATTATCAGGCGGGCGCAGGGATAGAGTCGTCGGCGGCCATCGTGAACGGCACGGTCTACGTCGGCTCGCAGGACGGCGTGCTGGCCGCGCTCGATCTGGGGAACGGCGCGGTGCGCTGGAAGTACAACACGAACAGTAAGGAAGGCATCGGCGAGTCGTCGCCCGCGGTGGCGAACGGACTCGTCTACGTGGGCGACCTCGGCGGGACGATTCACGCCGTCAACGCCGCGAACGGGCGCGGCGCGTGGACGTTCAAGACGGGCGGCGAGATCAAATCTTCGCCCGTCGCCGTGGACGACAAAATCCTCATCGGCTCCTACGACGGCCACCTCTACTGTCTCGACGCGCGCAGCGGCGCGGTGCGCTGGAAGGTGAAGACGGGCGGCCCCGTCCACGCCACGGCCGGTGTTGCGAACGGCACGGCCTACGTGGCGGGCTGCGACGAAATCTTTCGCGCCATACGCATCTCGGACGGGCGCGAGCTTTACACGGTCGCGTCGGGCGCGTACACGGGCGCGTCGCCCGCGCTGATGAACAACTCGGCCTTCTACGGCACGTTCGACAACTACGTGCTCGGCGTCAACCTCCAGACGCGCCGCGTCTCGTGGCGTTACCGCAACGCGCAGCGACAGTTTCCCTTCTACTCTTCGGCGGGCGCGGTGGAAAACCGCGTCGTGCTCGGCGGGCGCGACAAGTACGTGCACAGCCTCGACGCGCGCACGGGCCGCGCCTTGTGGACTTTCGCCACGCGCGCCCGCGTCGAATCGTCGCCCGCGCTCGCCTCTGGGCGTGTCTTCATCGGTTCGAGCGACGGCAGGTTTTACGTGCTCGATTTTTACAGCGGCGCGAAGCTCTGGGAGTTCGAGGCGGGCGCGGCACTATCCGCTTCCCCGGCCATCGCCTCGGGGCGCATCGTCATCGGCTCGCAGGATGGGCGGGTCTATTGCTTCGGGTAAAGGAGGAAGGGGTAAAGGGTAAAGAGGAAGAAGCGAGGCGGGCAGGGTCTTGTCTTTCTCCCTTTCCCCTTTGCCCTTTACCCTTTGACCTGACGCTTGCGGCGATTGACTTGGCCGCCCGTTTCGGCATAGAAACTATCTCGTCAACTTCCAATTCAATCCAAACGAGGCACATGAAAATGAAGAAGCGCATTCTTTCCGCCGTGTCGCTCGCCGCCGCCCTCGGTCTGCTGGCCGCCGCCTGCGTGCAGACGCCGCCGACGACGAACCAGACGGCGAACACGAACGCCGCCGCGACCACAACCTCCGCCGCCGTCCCCGCCGAACTCAAACCCGCGCTCGACAGCATCAACGCCGATAGCATCTTGCAGCACACCAAGACGCTCTCGTCCGACGAGTACGAGGGGCGCGGCCCCGGCACGCGCGGCGAGGAGTTGACGGTCAAATACCTGACCGAGCAGTATCAACGCCTCGGGCTGAAACCCGGTAACCCCGATGGGACTTACGTGCAGAAAGTGCCGCTCGTCGGCTTCACGGGCGCGGCGCGCGCCTCGTTCACGTCGAATGGTAAGACGATTGATTTGAAGTTCCCGACCGATTACGTGGCCGTCTCGCGCCGCTTCGTGCCCGAGTCGAAGGTGGAGAACTCGGACGTGGTCTTCGTCGGCTACGGCGTGGTCGCGCCCGAATACGGGTGGGACGATTACAAAGGCATGGACGTGAAAGGTAAGACCATCGTCATGCTCATCAACGACCCGGCCGTGCCGGACGCGAGCGACCCATCGAAACTCGACGACAAGATGTTCAAGGGCAACGCCATGACCTACTACGGCCGCTGGACGTACAAGTACGAGATCGCGCGTGATAAGGGCGCGGCCGCCGCCATCATCGTCCACGAGACCGGGCCTGCCGGTTATCCTTACGAAGTGGTCTCCGGCAGTTGGTCGCGCGAGAACTTCGACGTGCAGACGCCGAACAAGAACATGGATCGGGCGGCGGTCGAAGGCTGGATCACGCTCGACCGCGCGAAGGAGTTGATGACCGCTTCAGGGCAGGACTTCGACGCGTTGAAGAAGGCGGCCGTGACGAAAGATTTCAAGCCCGTCACGCTGAACGCCAAGGCCAACATCGAAGTCAAGAACACGATCCGCGAGATCGATTCGAGCAACGTCGTCGCCAAGCTCGAAGGCTCGGACGCGAACTTGAAGAACGAGTACATCGTCTACTCGGCGCACTGGGATCACCTGGGGCGCGACCCGAAATTGCCGGGCGACCAGATTTTCAACGGCGCGCTCGACAACGCCTCCGGCACGGGAGCGATGCTTGAGATCGCCGAAGCCTTCACCAAGATGACGCCCGCACCGAAGCGTTCCATCATCTTCCTTTCCGTCACCGCCGAAGAGAAGGGCTTGCTCGGCGCGAAACACTACGCCGCGAACCCGCTCTACCCGGCCGCGAAGACGCTCGCCAACATCAACATCGACGGCGTCAACCAGTGGGGGCGCACCAAAGACATCACGATGGTGGGCGACGACAACTCGACGCTCATAGACCTCCTGCGCGAGTCGGCGGGCACGCAGGGACGCACCGTCAAACCCGACCCCGATGCCGCAAAAGGTTTTTACTATCGCTCGGATCACTTCGAGTTTGCCAAGGTGGGCGTGCCCGCGCTCTACGTCAACGAGGGCACTGAATACATCGGCAAAGATGTGAACTTCAGCAGGCAGAAGCGCGATGAGTATGAGGCGAAGGACTACCACAAGCCTTCGGACGAGATAAAACCCGAATGGGACTTGGCGGGCGCGGTTGAGGACGCGCAACTGCTGACCTTGATCGGCTACCGCGTGGCGCAGGGCGACAAGTATCCCGAATGGAAGGCCGGTTCGGAGTTCAAAGCCACGCGCGACAAGACGATGGGCGGCGTGGCGACCCCGTAAAAAGAGATCAGAGTAATTGACAGGGGCGGCGGATTCTTCGTCGCCCGTCGTCTCCGGATGAGACGACGGGCGACGAAGAATCCGCCGCCCCTACAGTTTTACGCCGACATCAAAATCCGAAGTTTCCCGCGCCTCAACAACTCTTGCCGAGGAAGTAGTAGACGAGGATGAAGATGATGATGGTCGAGATACAGCCGCCGCCGAGTTTCCACGCGGCGAGGCCGGCGATGATTCCGCGCAAAGGCCCTTGCATAATAGTCCCTCCTGCCCGTCGTCGAATGCGTTGTGAACCGTGTGAGTTATCGTGTACGGCAAAAAGGCGGCCAAGTCAATAGCCCCAACCTCGATGCCGCCAGCGAGGCCGACGACCCGTGCCGAATTGAGTTCGCTTACGTGCGCGCGAAATACTTTTCAATCGTCGCCGCCTGCGGCTTGCGCGTCACGAGCGAGACGATGAACATGAGCAGCGCGGAGCCGATGACCATCGGGACGACCGGCATGAAGCCGAAGACGGCCGTGCCCCCCGGCGTGCGCGTGAGCGCTTCGACGCCGCCGATGACCGCGCAGACCGTCGTCGCGCCGGGC
>DATCWB010000642.1:0-3906 GCA_036566625.1 Pyrinomonadaceae bacterium | reverse complement strand
GTCGTCTCCGAGCCGCGACGCGGCTACGGGCGCGCGTGCCTGGCGGGCGTCGGGGCGGTCGCGGCCGGATGCGAGATCATAGTTTTTCTTGACGGCGACGGGAGCGATTGCCCGGAGTTGATGGATCGTCTGGTCGAGCCGATCAAAGCGGGGACTCACGATTTCGTGACGGGGTCGCGCACGCGCGGGCGGCGAGAGCGGGGCAGCATGAACTTTCAACAACTCTTTGCCGGACGCGCCGCCGGTCTCCTGCTCGGCGCGCTCTACGGCGTCAGCTACACGGACATGTGCCCGTTTCGCGCCATCCGCCGCGACGCGCTCGCCCGCCTGCCGATGCGCGAGGAGACTTACGGTTGGAATCTGGAGATGCAAATGCGTGCGGCGCGCGCCGGCTTGCGCATCCTCGAAGTACCTGTGGATCATCGCCGGCGCGCGGGCGGCGAGTCGAAAGTGTCGGGCAATCTGCGGGGCACAATCCGCGCCGGGACGCGCATCCTTTACACCGTCCTGCGCATCGCATGGGAGCGACCCGTCACATCACGGCGCTGACCATTCGACGCTTTCTATGAAATACATAAGAACACTCACCGCGCTTCTCCTCATCTCGTCGCCCTCGGTTTCGACGACCGTGGCGCAGGAGACGACGGCCTCCGCGCCCGCCGTCAAAACCCCAGAGCAGACGGCCGAGCAGGCGGAGCTTGAGCGGAAGGCTCTGGCGTTGCTCGATGAAGTGCTCGCTGAGATGCCTTCGCTGAAACTCATCGAGAATCGCATACGCTTGCAGGCGGCGGCGGCCGAGCTTCTCTGGTCGCGCGATCAGGAGAGAGCGCGAGAGATTTTCAACGCCGCGGCAAACGATCTGGCGGCCGTCGCCGCCGGTATCGAGACGGACGACCCGCAGTATCACAATCTCATCAACACGATCTTGCAGTTGCGCCAGCGGATGCTCGGCATCATCACCGAACGCGAGCCGAAACTCGCGCTCGAATTCCTGCGCGCGACGCGCCCACCGCCGCCGCCCGCGCAGCCCAGCGCGAACTACCGCCAGCCCGATCAGGAAATCATGCTGGAGGCGCAACTCGCGCAGCAGATCGCCGCACGCGACCCGCAGCAAGCCCTGCGCATCGCCGAAGAAGTTGTGAATCGCGGCCTCTCCATGCACCTGTTGCAGTTGATCGATCAACTGCGCTCGCGCGACCCGGAAGGCACGGCGCGGCTCGCCGCCGCCATCGTCAGGAAACTCCGCACCGCCAACTTCGCCGTTGACTACGAGGCGACGAGCATCGCCAGCCACCTCCTGCACTCGGCGCGCGCGGGCGATAACACGACCGGGGCAAACGGCCAGCAGCAGACCGTCGCCGCCGGTCAGGCCAATGCGCGTCGCGCCCTGTTGGACGAAGCGGCGCGGCGCGAGCTGGTTAACCTGCTCGTCAACGCGGTGGCGGGCGGCGCGGGCGGTCAGCGTCGGCCGGGGAACGCGGGCGGGCTGCTGAACATGGTGTGGCAGTTGATGCCGGAAGTGGAACGCTACGCGCCCGCGCAGGCGGCGGCAGTGCGCCGCCGGCTTGAAGGGTTCGAGCGAAGGGGCGAGGTCAGTTCGAGCGAATTCCGGGTTGTGCCTGAAACGGGCACGCCTGACGCGATCATCGCGAGCGCAGCGAAGGCCGCGCCGGAGATGCGAGAGCAAATCTACCGCACGGCCGCGTGGAAAGCCTTTAACGAGGGCAACGCGGATCGGGCGCGGCAGATCATCAACAACCACATCGAGGGCGCGCCGCAGCGCGAGCAGATGTTGAAGGAACTCGACCAGCAGATGTTTTGGCGCGCCGCCTCGGAGGGCAAAATCGAACAGGCACAGGCATTCCTCGCCCGAATCAAGTCAAAGGACGAACGCGCCGGGATGTTGTTGCAACTGGCGCGCGCCACATCGGACAAAGGCAACAGGGCAGCGGCGGTCGGTTTTCTGGACGAAGCGTGGAATCTGATCGGCGCGCGTGCCAGAGGACAGACGCAGTTCAACGCGCAATTGCAACTGGCGCAAAACTACGCGCAACTCGCGCCGCCGCGCGCCTTCGAGATCATCGAGGCGAGCATCGCGCACCTCAACGAACTCATCGCGGCGGCGGCCGTCCTCGACGGCTTCGGGCAGGAGACTTTCGCCGAGGGGGAACTCAAAGGGCAGGAAAGCTATCCGTGGGGCGTGCTCGCCGTGCAATGCAACGAGACGCTGGCCGCGCTCGCGCCCGTAGACTTCGACCGCGCGCGCTCCGCCGCCGACGGGTTTCAACGCCCCGAACTGCGACTCCCCGCGCGCCTCGCCGTCGCGCGCGGCATACTCTACAGGGAGTGGAAGCGGAACAACATCAACCGCGCGCCCATGCGCGGCGGCGGCATGAAGGGCGGCACCCGCCCGGTTAACCAGGACTAATCTCGCGCGCGAAAGACGAGGAAATAATCCATCCCGTCCGGCTTCACGAAGTCGTATTGCGCGACGAGCGCGAAGCCCGCGCGCCCGGCTTCCGAGATCACTTTCCGGTCGTCCAGCCCGTGGTCGTCGCCCGTGCCGTTGCGGTCAATGACGCCGACGAGCGCGCCCGGGGCGAGCGAGCGGCGCAAGTTGCGCATCAGCCGCACCGGCTGCGCGATCTCGTGATAGGTTTTCAGGATGAGCACGGCGTCAACGCCCGCTTCGGGCAACAGCGGGTCGTCTTCTTTGCCGAGCACTGCGCTGATGTTCGCAAGTTGCTCTCGCGTGGCGCGCTCTTCGATGTGGCGCAGATACTCCCGGTTGATCTCGACCGCGTAGACCACGCCCTTCGCGCCGACCCGCCGCGCGGCGCGCACCGTGAACCAACCCGAACCCGCGCCGATGTCGGCCACGCGCGAACCTTCCCCGATCCGCAAAATGTCCATCACGCGGTTGATCTGTAGTTTCTCGTCGCGCTTGGCGTCCTCGAAGATCGAGAGGCTGCCCTTGTAAGGGTCGCTCGTCGGGCGGTCGAGTTTGTCCGACTCTTGCGGCGGCGCGATTTGCGGCGGCGACGACGCGGCGGCCGGTTTCGACCTATCGCGCGCGGGCTTCGGTTGTTGGAAAGCGAGCGACGCGCCGAGCAGCGTGAAAGACGCTGCGACGCAAAGAATTGCTTTGATGAAAAGTGTCAGCGCATTACGTTGCACGTTGGTATATTCCCCTAAAATTATTGGCGCAAACTACGATGAACCGAGGCCGCGCGCCGTTGCCGTCTTCGCAAAAGGAGATCAGGCGCGAGCGATGATCTGCGTGTAGCGCGCGACGGCCGCGAATTCGGGGCGCGCGCCGAGCACTAGTTCAAATGAGAGCAGGCGCGCGTAAGCCTCCGGCGTGCCGGAGAGCGAGGCGGGCAGGTAGTCCGCGACGACGCGCACGCCGCGCGTGGCGACCACTTGCAATCCCGCGCCGGTTGCCAGCTCACAGAGCGTCCGCGCGTCATAAAGTCTCGCCGGGCCGCCGTAGAGGGATTCATTCACCTGCCCGGCCGCGAGCGCGCGTTCCGCTTCGTCCAGGTCGTGAGACTTCACAGCGGCGCGCATGGCCTCGCCCGCGCGGTTGCGCGCGACAAGCGAGACCATGCCGCCCGGTTTGACGAGCGCGGCCAGAGCGCGCACGGCGGCGTGCGGGTCTGAGACGTATTCGAGGACGTTATGACACGTTGCCGCGTCGAACGTCTGCGGGGCGAACAGTTGATGTGCGGTCTCGGCGACGGATTGATGAAAGGTGATGTGAGCGGCGAGCGCGCGGGCGCGCGCAGAATCGGCGGCGAGCGCGAGCATCGTCGCCGAAGGGTCAACGACCGCAGCGTGCCAGCCGAGCGCGGCGAATCGCAGGGCGAGCGCGCCCGTGCCGCCGCCCAGATCGAGCGCGCGTTT
>DATCWB010000641.1:0-28289 GCA_036566625.1 Pyrinomonadaceae bacterium | reverse complement strand
GCTGAGCGCGACGAGTTGACGAAGATCACCGCGTCGCTGTCGAGCGACTACGGCAAGGGCAAGTATTGCCCCGAAGGCGCGCAGGGAAAATGCCTCACGCTACAGGAGATGGAACCCATCCTCGCCTCAAGCCGCGACCCGGAAGAGTTGAAACGCATCTGGCTCGGCTGGCACGCCATCTCGCCGCCCTTCAAGCAGAAGTACGCGCGCTTCGTGACCTTGGGCAACAAGGGCGCGCGAGAGATGGGCTTCAAAGACCTCGGCGCGCTGTGGCGTTCCAATTACGACATGCCGCCGGACGAGTTCGCCGCCGAGATGGAGCGGCTCTGGCTACAAGTCAAACCGCTCTACGATTCGCTCTACACCTACACGCGCTGGAAGCTCTCGGAAAAGTACGGCAAGCAACTCGTCCCGGAGAACCAGCCGATCCCGGCGCACCTGCTGGGCAACATGTGGAGCCAGACGTGGAGCAACATCTACCCGCTCCTGAAGCCCGACCGCAGCGACGCCGGTTACGACCTGACGAAGATACTCGTGCAGAAGAAGACCGACGCGAAACAGATGGTGCGTTACGGCGAAGGCTTCTTCACGTCGCTCGGACTCGACCCGCTGCCCAAAACTTTCTGGGAGCGTTCGCTCTTCGTCAAACCGCAGGACAGGGAAGTGGTCTGCCACGCGAGCGCATGGGACGTTGACGCCAAACAAGACGTGCGCCTCAAGATGTGCATCAAGATCACGGCGGAAGACTTCTCGGTCGTCCATCACGAACTCGGCCACAACTATTACCAGATGGCCTATGCGCCGCAGCCGACTTTGTACCAGAACAGCGCGAACGACGGTTTCCACGAAGCCATCGGCGACGCCGTGGCTCTCTCCGTCACACCCGAGTATCTGAAGAAGATCAACCTGATCGACAAAGTGCCGGACGAAAGCGCGGACACGGGGTTGCTCCTGCGTCTCGCGCTCGACAAGGTGGCGTTCCTGCCGTTCGGCTACCTCGTTGACCAGTGGCGTTGGAAAGTTTTTTCGGGCGAAGTGACGCCGGAGAACTACAACAAGGCCTGGTGGGAGTTGCGCACGAAGTATCAGGGCATCGCGCCGCCAGCGCCGCGCAGCGAAGCGGATTTCGACGCGGGGGCGAAGTATCACGTCCCGGCCAACACCCCTTACGCGCGCTACTTCCTCGCCGCCATCCTCCAGTTCCAGTTTCACCGCGCGCTCTGCCGCGAGGCGGGCTTCACGGGGCCGCTCAACCGTTGCTCGATCTACGGCAACAAGCAGGCGGGCGCGAAACTGAAACAGATGCTCGCCATGGGGCAGAGCCGCCCGTGGCCTGAAGCCCTGAAGGCTCTGACGGGCGAAGACAAGATGGACGCCACCGCCATCATCGACTACTTCGCCCCGCTCAAACGCTGGCTCGACGAGCAGAACGCACAGCACGCGCGCAAGCAGACGGCTTCGACGAAATAGCGCGAACGGCCGATGGTCGTAAGTGACGGGCGAGGCGGGCGCAGACATTTGATAGTCTGCGCCCGCCTCGCCCGTTATAGCCTGTTTCCGGAAAGAGATGCCTTAGCGCGGGCGGCGATCACCTGTCGGGATACTCGTCGGAGCCTTGTACCCACATGAAGGATTGGAGGTCGATCATGTCGCGGGGTTTCAGGTCGCGCAGATCGTGGGCGATGGTGTTGGCGAATTCGAGGAAGTTCGAGTAGGTATCCCAGTTGGGGCGCGACTTGTATTGGAAGTCGAAGCCGTAGGCGCGGGCTGCGGTGCGCGTGACGTTGGGTTTGAGGAAGATGTGCGTTTCGGGTTGCGCGATGAAACCGAAGACCGTGACGAGCGGCCACGTCAGCACGCGCGTCTGTTTGCGCGGCAGCGCATCTACCGTCTCGACCCAACGCTCGAACCTGCGCGCCGCGCCGCCCGCGCCGTGGAGAAACTCGTAGAGACCTTCGGCGAAGAGACGCGCGCCCTCTTCCGACTTGATCGCGTCGCGCAGAGCCATCTTCTCGAACGAGAAGATCATGCTATGGCGGCTACGCTGTTCGACGCGCACGGCGCGCGCGGCCACCTCTGCGAATGCGCCCTCCCGCAGGAGGCGGCGAAACTCCGCACGTCCCAACGCCTCTTCCCAACGCTCGTGCGACTCCCACTTATAATCGCGTTCCCAATTCAGGTAGGTCTCGTCGGCGAATCCGTTAGGGAAATATTTGAGGAACTTGCGGCGGCACGCGTCCGCGCCGGGATTGTGTGTGGACACTGCTTCAACCTCTTTATTCGTTGGCGGGCAACGGGGTCATGAGAAGTCCGGCGGCGCTCTCGGAGTGCGGGCAAATGCCCCGTAAGTGTAATGTGAAAACTCGCTTCTGAGAGGCTCTTTCGCCCGCGCGCCTATCCCAGCACGTCCGCGACGCCGACGGCCAGCGCGGGGATAGTTTGGGAGCGCGCTTCCTCGCCGCGCCGGAAGTTAACGATTGTTTGATACGCGCCGTCCGCCAACCCCGAGTATGTCTCAACCTGCTCTTCCGTCAGATTGATGATCCATGTCTCTTCGATTCCCGCCTTCGCGTAGAGCGGCGTTTTAACCTGCCGGTCGTAGCCGAGCGTCGTGTCCGCGACTTCGATGATGAGCAGAACATCGGCCGGGGTCGGGTGCGCGTCCCGGTAAAAATCATCACGCAGACGGAGCAACGCGATGTCTGGTTCCGGCTCGGAGAAGTCGTTGAGCCGGATCGGGTTCTGGGTGCTGACGAGCGCGATGTCGCCGACAGTTTGGTTTAAAAACCTGCTGAGAAAGTTGACGCAAGCGGCATGGCGGCTGCCTATCGGCGACATTTCTATAATCTCTCCCTCGATCAGCTCAAGGCGGGCGTCTTTCGTGAAGACGCCCGCCTCGCCCATGCGCTCAAACTCGGCCACGCTAAAGTAGTATCTGCTGATTTCGGGCAGCGACATAACTCAATCTTCCTCTTCGCCCCTGATCCGGCCTTCGGCGCGCGCCTGCTCGACGATCTTGTGTGTGAGTTGGCCGGGGACGGGGTCGTAGTGGGAGAACTCCATGTGATAGGAGCCGCGCGCGGCCGTGATGGAGTTGAGTTTGGACTGGTAGTCGAGCATCTCGGCCATCGGCACCTGCGCCTTGATGACCTGATTCTTGCCGCGCATCTCCATGCCCTGCACGCGCCCGCGCCGCGAGTTGAGATCGCCCATGATGTCGCCGCTCGCCTCGACCGGCGCGACGACTTCCACGTCCATGATCGGTTCGAGCAGAGAGGGCTTCACCTTTTCAATCGCGGCGCGAAATGCTTTGCGACCGGCGGCGCGAAAACTGTGCTCGTCCGAGTCAACGTTGTGGTACGAGCCATCTATGAGCGTGACTTTGAAGTCCACGAGCGGGTAGCCCGCAATCGCGCCGCCGGCCGCCGCCTCGACGATGCCTTTCTCGATGGCGGGGCGGAACTGCTGCGGCACGCTGCCGCCGAAAATCTTGTCCACGAACTCGAAGCCGCCGCCGCGCTCCAAAGGCTCGAAGACAACCTTGCAGTCGCCGAACTGGCCGCGCCCGCCCGTCTGCTTCTTATGCCTGCCCTGCACCTCGGCGCTCGCCGTGATCGTCTCCTTGTAAGGGACTTTCGGCGGGTGAAGCGCGACCTCGACGTGGTAGCGATCCTTCAACTTCTGCACCACGGTTTCGACGTGCAGTTGTCCCGAACCGGAGAGGATGAACTCTTTCGTCTGCGCATCGCGCGTGAAGTGGAGGCTCGGGTCTTCCTCCAGAATCTTGTGCAGCGCGACGCTGATCTTCTCTTCGTCCTGCCGCGACTTCGGTTCGATGGCGAAGGCGATGGCGGCCTCGGGGTATTGAAGCGCGTCGTAGACGATGGGCGCGGCGCGGTCGGCGAGCGTGTCGCCCGTCTGCGTCTCTTTGAGCTTGACGCAGGCGATGATGTCGCCCGCGCCCGCCTCTTCCACCTTGTCGAGTTGCTTGCCCTGCATCGAGTGGAGCGCGCCGAGTCGTTCGGTCACGCCGCGCGTCGTGTTCTGCACCGTGGCGTCGTGTTTGACGTGGCCGCTGATGACTTTCATCACCGTGATGCGACCGGCGAACGGGTCTGCGACGGTGCGGAAGACGTAGGCCGAGAAGGGTTCGCTCTCGTTGTACTTGCGCGTGAGGGTTTCGGCTTCGGCATCCGTAGACACGCGGCCGTGTTCGGCTTCGTGCGTGTTGGGCGCGGGCGCGTAATCGACGATGCCTTCGAGCAGACTTTGCAGGCCGACGAGCGTGAGACTCGAACAAGCGAAGACCGGGCACAGCTTGCTGGCGGCGATGGCCTTCGAGATGTTCGGGATGATGTCGGCCTCTTCGAGCGTCCCGTTCTCGAAATACTTCTCCATCAGCGCGTCGTCCGATTCGGCGATCACTTCGATGAGGCGTTCGCGTTCCTTATCGGCGAGTTCGCGTCCGGCTTCGGGTATCTCGCACTCTCTGGCCTTGCCCTGCTCGTCGAACTCGTAAGCCTTCATGTGGACGATGTCCACGACGCCACGGAAGTCGGCTTCTTTGCCGATGGGCAGCGTGAAAGGGACGATGGCGCGGCTGAAAGTGTGGCGCGCGCTGTCTAAGGCCGCGCCGAAATCGGCGCGCTCTTTGTCGAGCTTGTTGATGACCATGATGCGCGGCACGATGAACTCGTTGGCGTAGGCCCAGGTCTTCTCCGTCTGCACCTCGACGCCGTTCACGCCGTCAACGACGACGAGCGCGCAATCGGCGACGCGAAGCGCGGGCCGCGCGTGCGCGACGAAGGCGGCATAGCCGGGCGTGTCTATGAAGTTGATCTTGTGTTCGCGGAATTCGAGGTGCGCGAGCGAGGTGTTCAGAGTGATCTGGCGCGCGATTGAGTCTTCCTCGTAGTCGGTGACGGTCGTGCCCTCGGCGACTTTACCCCAGCGCGGGGTCGCGCCCGTCGCATAGAGGAGGGAACTGATCAGTTGCGTCTTGCCCGCGTCGCCGTGGCCGATGACGGCGAGGTTGCGTATCTGGTTGGTCGGATAAACTTTCATAGGCGGAAGAAAAGCATCCTTTCAGAGGGATTGAACTCTAGCCGAGAAAATGCGAGCCGCTTTAGGGCTGACAGACTAGCGTAAAAGAATGGCGGCGTCGCGCTCCGGGTGTGCAGGCAAATTTATCCGAGCAGGGGGGGGAAAGCAAGCGGGCGCGGGGTGGGAAAAGCGGGCGGGGAAAGGTAAGGTCTAAGGGCTAAAGGTTAAAGACAAGAGCGGGGCGCAGCATTGAGTGGCTACGTCCCGCTTCCTGTCTTCACCTTTCCCCTTACGCCTCGATCTTAAGGTTGGCCGAAGCGCAGCCGATACTCGACCGACGACTCGAAGCCGCGCACCATCGTGCGATAGTCTTCGGGGTTGGCGTCGAGGACGGCGAGCCACGCCCTGAAGCCGTCGGCGTCAGGGTCGCGGCGCAGGTAGCCGAAATACTGCATGGCGACGAACGCGCCGTTATATTCAACCGCCGAAACTTCGTCGCTCTGCACGATGGCGCGCAGCACCTGCGCGCGTGAAAGCGTGCGCGCCGATAGCAGATTGAGCAGTTGCGCGCCCGTGAACGACAACTTCCGCGCCGCTTCGGGTTCGGCCGGATCGTGCGTCGTGATGCTCGTCAGATTGTAACGATTCAACAGCGTGTCGATGAAAGCCTGATCCGACAGCGCATCGTACTGCGCGCGGAAGGCCGGGCGCGCGGCAAACACCTCTGCGAACTCGGCGCGTTTCCGGTACACCTCTTCCTCGGTCTGGCCGCTGACGCTGCGCATGTCGGGCGTGATCTCGGCGTAGAGCGGCAAGCGGCCGAGGGCGACCTTGTAGAAGCGGTAGACGTAGAAGCCCTTCAACTGGAACTCCTGCGAGCGGAAGAAGGCCGACGAAACCGTGTTGCGATCACATTCCGTGTCGCCCGGCGCGCAGTTGTTGAGGACGCGCGCCCACGCCGCCATGCCCTCCGCATCCGGCTCGCGGTTGAGGAAGTCGAGATAGTGCATGCGGACGAAAAACTCGTTGTTGTCAATCGCGTTCGGCGCGTTCGGCACGTTGGCCGAGTCGTTGTCCGTGATCGTGACGCGCGCTACGGGCTGGCCGCCGAGAGCCGCGCCCGACGGGTCGGACAGCACGACCTCGAAGGACTCGCCGTGCTCCGTGTGCGAATCGTCAACGAGCGGGATCGTGAAACTCGCGCTCGTCTCGCCGGGGGCGAAAGTGATCCGGTCGATGCTGGTCGCGTAGTCGCAGCGGGCGAAGGCCGCGCCGGACATCGTCGAGTTGTCGTCGCAGCGGACGGCGGCCGGGTTGTCGGTCGTCGCGTAAGCGACGGTGGATGTCCCCGCCGTGTTACCCGTGCGCGTGACGGTGAGAGTGACCCGCCCGCCGCCCTCGCTCTCGGTGAAACCGGACGCGCCGAATTGCAGGATGGCCGTGTCGAGGACGGCGACGAAATCCGCCGCCTGATCCGTCGCCGGGTTGGCGAATACCCTGTGGGACGGGTTAAAGGTGAAGCCCGGCTTCGACGGCGTGACGGTGTAACTCGCCACGGACAGGATGTTGCGCAGCACATACTGGCCGTTCGCGTCCGTGTGGACTGACTCGGAGCGTTCCCCGCTTAAGGAGATGGTCGCCCCGTCAATTCCATTCCCGTTCGCGTCGCGCACGCGCCCGCTGATCGTGACCTCGGTGGGCACGCCCACGAAATCGGCGACCTGGCTCGCGGCGAGGTTATTAAACGTCGCGCTCGACGGGTTGAAGGTGTAACTGGCAAGCGCGGGCGTGACGGTGTAGTTGCCGCCCGCCGGCAGATTTGCGAACGAGTAGTTGCCGGACGCGTCGGTCGTCGTCGCGCCCGACTGCGAGCCGGAGAGCGTGACGGCGACGCCCGCCAGCGGCGCGCCGTTCGCAGTCAACCGTCCCGCGACGGCGTAGGTCTGCGGCGCAGCCCCGACCGTGACGATCTGAGTCTTCGACGTTCGGGCCGCCCCCTTGTCGTCGGTCGCGAGCGCAGTGATTGCGTGCGCGCCCGTGTCGGCAGGAGACCACTCGACGGAAAAGGGCGCCGCCGTGTCGGTTCCGATCTGCGTCGTCCCGTCGAAGAAGTCCACGCGCGCGACCGCGCCGTCGCGGTCGGTCGCCGTTGCGGCGACGGTCACACTGCTGCCGGTTTTGGCCGCGGCCTGCACGTTCGCGCTCACGTCCGGCGCGGCGTTGAGAGCGGCGGAGACGGGCGCGAGCTTGAAGACGACGAAGTCGCCGGTTTGTGCGCCCGCCGCGTTCGGCACGGACGCGGAGCCCGCGACGTAGAGGTTGCCGGCGGCGTCAAGCGCGAGGTCGCTGACCTGATCGGACGTGTGCGCCGGGTTGTCGTAGCGGTAGACCCACTGCTCTGCGCCGTCGGCGTCGTACTTGACGACGCCCGTGTCGGCGTTGAAGAAGCCCTCGGAGTAGAAGGCGACGTAGGCACTGCCCGCCGCGTCGAGGGCGATGCGGCGACCCTCGTCCGTCTTGCCGGGGAAGCCACGGTAGGCGCGCTCCCAGAGCACATCGCCGCCGGGCGCAAACTTGACGGTCGCCACGTCGGCGCTCCGCACAGACGTGGCCGACTCGAAGTCGCCGTCGTAGCTCTCGCCCGTCAGGTAGGCGTTGCCCTGCGCGTCAACGGCCATGGCGCGCGCGCTGTCGGCGCGCGTCCCGGACCAGTTGCGATTCCAGCGCAGTTCGCCCGTGGCCGTGTCGTACTTGAGGAGCAGGTAGTCGAGTCCGGTCGCGCCAAACTCGCTCGTGCCGAAGACGTAGAGGTCGCCGGTCGCCGGATCGAGGCCCGCGCCGCCCGCACGCGCGCGCGAGGCCGGGTTGTTCGGCAGCGGGTCGGGAAGCGGAACGGTCGAGGCCGCGCGGTTGAACCGCGACGACCACAGCCGTGTGCCGTCGGGGGCATACTTGACGGTGACGAGGTCTTCAAACGTCGAGCCGTCGGTTGACGCGACCTGCGCGTTGCCCGTCGCGTAGACGTTGCGGGCGGAGTCCACGGTGAGCGCGACGAGCCGGTCGCCCTTCGCATCCGTACTGCGGCGTCGCTCCCAGACGGCGACGCCCGACGGGTTGTACTTGATGACGAGGAACTCGTCGTAGAGCCGACCCGACGTGTCGCCCGCCTGCGAGTAGCCGCCGACGATGACGTTGCCGGCGTTGTCGATCTCCATTGCGGCGGACGTGTCCCAGCGGCCGAGCGGGCCGTTGTAGGTGCGCGCCCACAGCCGCGTGCCGTCGGCCGCGTACTTGATCGTGACCACGTCGTACTCGTAGACGGCTCCGCCCCAGGTCGTGCCGGAGACGTAAACGTTGCCCTCGGAGTCCAAGCGGACAGCGGTCGCCCAGTCTTTACCGTCGCCGCTCCCGGCATACTCGCGCTCCCAGAGCTGCGTGCCGTCGGGGCCGTACTTGACTAGCGAGATGTTCAGGTCGCCGCCCACGCCTGCGTCGGACGTGCCGGCGACGTAGGTGTTGCCCTGCGCGTCGGTGGCAAGGAGCGCGCCGCCGTCGCTCGCGTTGTGCGGGCTGTTGTAGAAACGCTCCCAGGCGAGGCCGGATGCGCCGGGCGTCGGGGTCGGCGTCGGGCCGGCGGGCAGCGGCCCCTCTGCGATGAAGTCGCGTGTGGCGCTCTCGACGAGGCCACTGTAGAAGACGGCGGGCGGGTAGAAGACGTAGCCCAGTTCGGCCGGCTCGACCTTGTAGCCGCCGCCCCGGCTGAGACCGGCGAACGTGTAGTAGCCGTTCGCGTCCGTGCGCGTTGCGCGGAGCGGCTGGTTGTTGAGGCCGAGCTTGACGAGCGCATTCGGCAGATAGATGGGGTTCGAGGGCGACGACTGCTGGTGCGTGATGCGCCCCGTGATCGATAGGTTCCCCGCCGGGTCTTCGAAGTAGAGGAGGACGCGGGCGGACTCCGTGCGGTTGCCCGCGTCATCGTAGGCGACGGCGTAGAGCTTCAGGGCGGTAGGCCCCGGCCACCTGATCTGCCCGACGAAAGGCGCGGTGGAATCGCTCGCTATCGGGTTGCCGGAACCCTCGTACAGGAACTCGACGCGTGTGACGCGGCCGTCGCTGTCGGAGGCGTCGGCCGTGACGGCGACGCTGGTGCCGGGCGCGAAGCTCGCGCCGTCGGCGGGGCTGATGATCGAGACGACCGGCGGCGCGCCGGTAGGTGTCGGCGATGGGGTCGGGGTCGGAGTAGGCGTCGCGACGGGTTTGACTGTGACGTTGATCGTCGCGGCTCGGCGGTCGCCGTCGTTGTCGGTCGCCCAGGCCACCAACTCATGCGTGCCCTGCGACGGGTTCGACCAGACGATCTGGTAGTTGCCCTCGGCGTCCGGGGTGGTGTCCTGGCCTATATCGCCTAACAGGCTGCTGTTGAAGTGGACGATAGAGACCGTGCCGTCAGAGTCGGCGGCGCGCGCCGTGAGGGTGATGCTCGCGGGCGCGACGAAGGTCGCGTTGTTCGCAGGGTTGATCCAGGAGATCGTGGGCGACTGGTTGCTCGCCGTGATGGTGACGGACTGTGAATCGCCGCGCAGCCCCGCCGCGTCGTAGACCTGCGCGAAGAGGCTGTAGACGCCGGGGGCGGGCGGCGTGAACTGCATGCCGTAGAGGCCGTCGGCGTCCGGCGTCGTGTCGGTGCCCAGGTGCGTCCGCGTGCCATTCCGGCCGTAGAAGAACTCTACGCGGGCGACGGCTGCGTCGTCCTCGGCACGCACCTTGAAGTCGAGCGACGTGCGGGCGGGAACGTTCAAGTTCGACAGCGGGCTGACGATTGTCGCCGTCGGCGGCTGATTAATGGGCGCGGTGTTGTCCGACGTGTCGAGCGCGTAGAAGAAGGAGTAGGCCGGCCTGCCCGAATAGTCCGAGCCGGACGCGTGCGCCGCGATGTAGGCGGTCTGGCCGTCGTCGGTGAAGCGCGCGCGATACCTGGGGACGACCTGTCCGTAGGGCGCGAGACCCGGCTCGTCCGGCAGGAGTTGCTTCCAGAGTTGGCGGCCATCTTTTGAGACGGCCTCGAAGAAGCCGGGCTGACCGTAGTTGGCCTGCCCCCCCATCAGGATGAGGCGGTCGTCGGGGCTGGCGATGGGGTCGAATAGCTGCTCGTTGTTGTCGTTGAACGTCCAGACGATTGAGCCGTCCGCCGGGTTGACGCGGTGGAGCTTCGCGCCGTCCTGCACGACGTAGACGGCCGACTCGCTCGGCGGCGCGTCCGGGATGGAGAGATTGCTGATCGGACGGATGGGCGACACCCAGCGCAGCGCGCCCTGCGGCGAGACGGCGAACAAGCGACCCGCTGTCTGGTGATCCGGCATCGTGTAGACGGTGCCCGTCCGCTGCCCCACGACGGGCTGAGTAATGCCCACGGCGTTGGTCGGGTAAAGGAAGACACGCTGCCCGTCGAGCGTGTAGCCGAAGAGGCCGCCCGATTCGTACTGGAAGTACTTCTGCGTTGGGGCTTGCCCCGGCGCGGTGGGGCCGAAGACGATCTCCGTGCCTTGCTCGCCATCTACGCCGAAACGGCCTGTGGGGGCATGGGCGAGCGTGCCATCAGGCTTTAAGGCGAACGCGCCGATGCCGGTGGAGTCCGTGACGGCGTGAATGTTGCCGTCCGGCCCGACATTCGGCCCGGAGAGCAGGCTGTCGCACGTCTTGTCGAAGAGCCACTTCTGCGTGCCGTCGGGACGCAGGGCGAAGATGCCCTCGACGTTGACGGTGTATTGGTCGGCCTCACACGTCGTCGCCGGGTTTTTCGGCACGAGGCCGCCGACGTAAATCGTGCCGTCCGCGCCGACCGAAACGGGGCCGGAGGCGGCGACGAAGCCGGCCTGGAAAACCCACTTCAACCCGCCGTCGGGCGTGAGCGCGTAGAGCCTGCCGAGCACGTCGTTGACGTAGACGGTGCCGTCGGGGCCGACGGCGGAACGGCGAGGCACGTGGCCGGCCGCGACGGTAAATTGCCAGCGGATGCGCCCCGCTGTGGGTCGCGTCGTGACGTTCAATGTCCCTGCGCCGGTCTTGCCGGAGGAAGTGATGCTCACCGGCACGTCGCCGAGAGCGGAGGTCTCCGGCACGTAGGCGATGATCAGGTTGTCCGACCAGTAGGGGATGTACTGCGGCTGCTTGCCATCAATGGTCAAACGGCTGGAATCCGGTGAGGGGCCGAAGTAGTTGCCCGTGATGCGGACGAGGCCGCTGCGCGGGACGGGGTTCGGCGACATCGCATCTATGCGCGGCGCGGACAGGAGCGTGCCGAACAGTTCGAAGGCCATGTCGTGCTGGTAGCCGGCGATCCCTGCCACAGTCCACGCGCCGCCCGCCAGCCGATCCCGCTTGACCAATATCGAGCCGCGCACGTTCTGATAGCCGCTGCTCAACACCGCCCAGGATTCCGCGCCGCCGAAGACGGGCTGGACGGAGAGGAAGTGTCGGCCGTTGGCGTTGAAGGGCGTGGGGAGCGTGATGTCGAAGGTGGTCGGCCGCGCCGCGTTGTACACGACGCCGGGCGAACCCTGCGGCAGGTAGTGTTCGGCCTGTAGCGCGCCGGGCATGCCGCCCGCGCCGTCGTAGAAGCGCACGTAGACGCCGTAGTAGGTCGGCGGCGGCGAGTTGAAACTGCCGCTCACGCCGCGCGCGCGGACGCGCGTGATCGTCGCGTTGAGGTCGAAGTCGTCGGCCACCTCTTTGTCCAACTGCTGCTGCCCGTCCTGTAACTTCGAACTGGGGCCTTCGCTCCCGCGACCATCGTAGGGCTGGGCGTAGAACGGCATCTCGTTAGGATCGGCCGCGACGGTCGCGCCCGGCTCGGCCGCGAAGTTCGATGTCTGACCCGCAGCACCCACGCGCGCGCCGTCCGCACGCAGCCGTGCAGCCCGGCTCGTTGCGGACGCCCCGGATTGGAAGGAAAAGCCCAACGCGCAGCCGATTGCCAACAGCGAAAGGAAAAGAATGAGGCGGTGCGACCGGAAGGCACACTTCGAGGGGGAAGAAAAACGCGAGGGTGACATGATAATTCCTACTTGTTTTGAAGTACTGAAATTGAAATATTAACTGTCTAAATTGTAGGAGGAGGGGTTAGCCTTCCTCAGATGTTTGAGTCGGGCGCAAAGTTGCCCCCGACCCCATACTTTTTAAGAAGAGAGGCATCGATAATTCAATGCCTCTCTTCGTATTCGCGTAGCAGCGGGCATGACGCATATTCTGCGTCCAGAATCGCGACGCGGGCGGCCGATATTTACTGCATGGCGACAAACGCGAGACTTGTCTTCGAGCCACCTTCGTTGGGCAAGGCTCATGCCAGCAAAGGCCGGGAGCGAGACGCGCCGAAAAAGAGGCGTTTCCCTCAAATTTCACGTCGGTTTTCGAGTCAGCCCATATCAGCGTTAGTGTGAACGGGGTATGCGGTGGCGGCGCGAATCGAATCTAAAGTTGTGTAAAACTCCGATTTAGTTGATAGTGCGAATGGAATATCCAGTGCGAACGATGTATGCGGGGAAAGGGGCTTTGCCCGGAAACCGCTTGCCTGAAACCGAGGCTCCCAATCTGCCAACGGATGGCATATACTTTTGTTCAGATAAACTTTTGCGATGGAGGTCGAAGCCGTAATGACCGATGAAGAGAGACAGCGGCAAATGGACTTCATCATAAAGCAACAGGCGCAACTCACCGTGACTGTCGGACGCTTATCAGAGAAAGTTGATCGGACGGCGGACAGCGTTAACGCGCTCCTTGCCATTGCAGAGATTCATGATCAGGAGATCAAGGCGACCGACGAAAGGTTGAATGCTTTGGTGGGCGCGGTCGAGCGCTACATCACAGGGCGTTCCGGGCAGGAAGGCGGTGCGCGATAATAAGGCGCGTTCCGTAGCTGTTTCTCTATACCATCCGACTCGCTTACCACGGCCACCGGGAGACGCGTCGCAGACGCCGCCTGAGCTCCACCTGATAGCTTTAAGCGTCTCATCCTGCGGTCGGGCGTCTATTGAGATCATCTCTATCCCACTACCGGGCGCATGTGTGTCAAATGCTCTCATTCGCGTGCGTCGAAAGTAACAACAAGGTAACAACTTTCGCCCGTCAAATGCGTATTAAACAGAGAGATGAAAAAGAGCAAAAACATCTGGCCGGAAATCGTGGACATCAACAAAGGAGATTCAATGACGAGCAGCAAATACCTCATCGCGGGGATTGTGCTACTGATTATCGTGGTTCTGGTCGGGACGACGACCGCTTACGCCAATATTGATTACGCCCAGGAAGGGACGGTTAAGATCGTGACCTATTTCGGCCGCATCGAGCGCGTCTACACGCCCGCGGACGGCTGGTTTACGACGCTCGCGCCGGGCAGGGAGAGTCACGAAGTCAACATCAGGTCGTTTACCGAGAGCGCGCCCGTGCGCGTTACAAGCAAGGACAACGCGGCCTTGAACGTCAGTATCGACGTGACCGCCTACACGAATCCGGCCAGGGAACGGATCGAGGAGTATGTGCGCAAGTATAGTTTCAACACCGAGGAGCGCCACCGTCGGCGCGGCGAGATACTCAAAGGCTTGTTGCAGACCGAAGCGCGTAACGCTTTCTCGGAGTTCAACGCGTACGATATTTACGCGAACCAGGAACAGATTCAGAAGCGCATCATCGACTCGCTGACGCCGCAACTCGCCAGCCAACTGCTGCTCGTCGTCGAGAGCGTGCAGATCGGCAACCCGGATTTTCTCGACGACCGCATCGAAGCCGCCGCCTCCGAAGTCGTCGCCAACGAGAAGCAGAAACAGGCCGAAGAAGCGAAACTCGAAGCCGCCAAGATCTCCGCCCAGACCAAGCAGATCGAGGCGCAGACCTACGCCAACCCCGCCCTGCTCGACATCAAGCGGCTCGAACTTCAACTCGAAATCGAGCGCGCCCGCGCCGATGGCATCAAGAATCATCAAGGCGCGCTGACGATCATGTACGGCACGCCCAACGCGAGCCTCCAGATTCCGAGCGGGAGGTGAAGAACGGATGAGGTTTCTGGTCATGTTGTGGGCGGGCGTGGAGGTGTTGCAACTCTTCGTCATCGGGATGCTGCTCGTCAACCAGCGCAAATTGCAGCGGCGTCTCGCGGAGGGGCAGTCTTTCGCCGCCCGCCCTCCGCGCTCGATCACGGAGGAAAGCAATTGAACGAGACGGCCGCACAGTTGGAAGTTTACACGGACGGCCAGTGCCCGCTCTGCCAGATGATGCGCGAGCGCGTCGAACCCTTCGACCGCGACCGCCGGCTCGAATGGCTCGACTTGAATTCACCCGAGGCGCTCAGGCGCGCCGCGCCGCACACGCACAAGCAGTTGGCCGAAGAGATGTACACGCGCCGCAAATGGGACGGCACGTGGTCGAAAGGCTTCTTCGCTTGGATCGAAGTCCTGCGTCTGCTGCCGCGCCTGCGCTGGCTGGCGTGGCTATTCTCCCGCTGGCCGTTCACTGTTCTCGGCCCCGTCTTCTATCGCCAACTCGCCAAACGCCGCTACCAAATTTTCGGCATCCCCCCGCCCTGCGACGCCACGGGCGTCTGCCAGTTACATCAGAAATAACGCGGAAGCAGGAACGATGAACTGAAAGCAACTTGTCTTTCAGTTCATCGTTCCGTATCCCTCCTTCATCCTTTCTTCCCGAGCCATCCCGCACGCTCGCGCGCGCATCTCAATTCCGCCAACATAGTTCGTTAATGATTGGCGCGATAATCCAGAGCGCGCGTGGCGAGCAATTTGAGCCTGCGCGTTTTCTTACGAGCAAAGAAGTTGGTTTGACGGGATTTGCGCCTGATTTCAGAGAGACTTCAGGCCGAGGTGAAAGATATGTTGAAGGTTAAAAGATTATTTTCGGGGTTGGCGGCGCACCTTTTGATCGTCGCCGCCGTCGCATTCGCCGTCGTTCCGGCATCCGCCGCCGACGGTAATGCAAATGAGAGATCGCGCAATGCGCGCCGCGTCAGTGCGCCGCTCGATCTGGCGATCCTCGTGCAGGACGATCTCGTCCGGCGCGTGGGCAATGAATTGGACGTGACGCGGGATTTCGTGCGAGCGTTACCGCAGGGTTCGCGCGTCATGATCGGCTATTTGACGCGCGGAAGGTTGCAGGTGCGACAGGAGTTCACAGAGGACTTGGAGCAGGCGGGGAAGGCTCTGCGCGCCCCGGTCGGGAGCGAGTTGGCCGCGCCTTTCAATCCTTACGTGGTGGTGCTCGAAGCCCTGCGCCGCTTCGAGAAGGAAGGGAAGAATCGCAGCGCGGTGTTGCTCATCTCCGACGGCCTCGACGTGTCGCGCGGGTTCGATGCCAGTTCGACGCTGAACAGCAATGATCTGGCGCGCGCGATTGACGAAGCGAAGCGTCGCAATGTGGCAATTTATTCCTTCTACGCGCCTTCGGTCGGCCTGACGAGTTTCAGCAGCCGGGCGGTCAGCTACGGTCAGGGCGCGCTCAGTCGCTTCGCGAACGAGACGGGCGGCCAAGCCTTCTTTCAGGGCACTGACTACATCAGCTTCAACTCTTACTTCGAGCGTCTGAGCCGTTCGTTGAACGACGCAGGAATGACCGCTCACTAACTTTTCACAACCGCCCGCGCCCGGTCGTCTTACGCGACCTGAGCGGGCAGTTCAAGGGTCAGAGACGCCGCCGGAAGCATGCTGCTTGCGGCGGCCTCTTTTTACTTTCGCCCGCCGGATTTTCCGCCCTGTGCCCGCGCGAAAAAGTTTTGCCGCCCGCCGCCGCCTGATGTTAAAGTTAGCCACTCCATAGGGCACCCTGCGACAATTCTCGCGTGACGCGCGGCGCGCCTCGGCAGTGGCAGAACATGAAAACTAACAGTGGCCGCGAATACTGCCTGATCGTGGAAGGCCCGTACCTGACCGAGGCCGAGGCCGAGCACGCGCTACGCGATCCGTTTCTGGAAGACTGGGTTGAGCAGACGGGTAAATTTCGCATACACAATCTGAAAGATATTGAGGTTGTGCCCGGCGTCTCTCTCGGCATGCTGGGCGTGCGCCTGCTGGATGAAGAGGTGTTCGAGATCGCCAGCCTCGACCCCGAACACCCGCTCACGGAGCACAAGTCGAAGGGTGTCGCGGCAGCCCTCATGCGCCACGGCATGTTCGACGAAATCAGCGTCGAGCCGCGCGAAGAAGAAGAGGTCGCGGAGTAAATCGGAAGACTCCGGCGTTTGCAGGTTGCGCGCGCGAGAGCGGTTGCAGGGACGAGTACGCCGCCCGTGTCTTTAGAACATCGAGCGGGCGGCGTACTCGTCCCTGCAACCGCATTCATCTTCGCCGGCGGGCGGTTTGATGACGGTCTCCCGCAGACTGATTTTCAGGCCGAACGGTGTTACACTTCGTTGTCTGCTCAAACAATGAATAGCTTCCTGGACGGGCGCGTGAGCGTCGTCGTCGGCGACATAACGCGCCAGGCGACGGACGCCGTTGTGAATGCCGCGAACTCGACGCTGCTCGGCGGCGGCGGTGTGGACGGTGCGATTCACCGTGCGGGCGGGGCGCAGATTCTCGAAGAGTGTCGCCGTCTCAGAAACACGCGCTACCCGAAAGGCTTGCCGACGGGCGAGGCCGTCATCACGACGGGCGGGCGGCTTCCTGCGCGCCACGTAATTCACACGGTCGGCCCCATCTGGGGACAGCACGGCGGACGCGAGGCCGAACTGCTCGCCGCCTGCTATCGCAATTCGCTCGCGCTGGCCGTCGAACACGGACTCGCCTCGATAGCTTTTCCGGCCATCTCGACTGGGGCTTACTACTACCCGCCCGACCAGGCGGCGCGAGTTGCGTCCGAAGCGGTTCGAGAATTTTTAACGGGCGAGAGCGCCGGCGCGGTGCAAGAGGTTACTACTACGGTGCGCGCCGGTCTCGAAGAAGTGCGCCTCGTCTTTTTTTCGCAGCCGGACGCCGCGATGTTCCTGCGTCATCAAAAATTTGAATAGTCCTTCGTGAGGGTGATCGAACAAGTGGAAAACAAGTTGGGGCGCGCGCTGCCCGAAACGTTGAGCGCGTTGGATGGTTTATCCTGGAATTACTGGTGGAGCTGGGCGGCGGACGGCGCGTCGGTCTTCCGCGATCTCGACCCGCAGGTGTGGGAGGAGTGCGAGTTGAACCCGCGCTGCCTGCTCCTCGACGTGTCCGAGCATCGCCTGATGCAGATGGCGACCGATCCCGTTTACATCGAACGCGTGCGCGTACTCGGCGAGCGATTCGCGCGCTACATGAGTCCGCAGACGAAGACCTGGGCGCGCGAGGGCGCGCCGGGGCTGACGCACGAAAACCCGGTGGCTTATTTTTGCGCCGAGTTCGGCGTCCACACTTCGCTGCCGCTCTATTCCGGCGGCCTCGGCATGCTCGCGGGCGATCACCTCAAATCGGCGAGCGACCTCGGTCTGCCGCTCGTCGCCGTCGGGCTGCTCTACCATCACGGCTATTTCCGCCAACGCCTGCGCCGCGACGGTTGGCAGGAAGAGCACTACGGCACGATCAACCCGGCCAAGCTCCCCATCCAATTGCTGAACGACCCGGCGACCGGCCAGCCCTTGCGCCTCGAACTGGAGATACGCGGGCGACTCGTGCGCTTTCAGGCGTGGCAGGTCGAGGTGGGACGCGTGAAGTTGTATTTGCTCGACTCGAACCTCGCGGAGAACGATCACACCGACCGGCTCATCACGGGACATCTCTACGGCGGCGACCGCGAGACGCGCTGCGTGCAGGAGATGGTGATGGGCATCGCCGGAGTCCGCCTGCTCCGCAAACTCGGCATTGAGCCGCATGTCTTCCATCTCAACGAAGGCCACTCCGCTTTTCTCACCCTCGAACTCACGCGCGAATTGGTGGAGCGGGGCAAGCCATTCGAGGAAGCGGCGAAAGAGGTGCGCGCCCGTTGCGTCTTCACGACGCACACGCCGGTGGCCGCCGGTCATGACGAATTTCTGCCGTCGCTCGTCGAACATTGTTTCGGGCGCGGCTATACCGAATCGCTCACGCTCACGCACGAACAATTTCTAGACCTCGGCCGCATCCGTGCGGGCGACGAAGAGGAACTCTTCGGGCTGACCCCGCTCGCCCTGCGGATGTGCCGCACGACCAACGGCGTGAGCCTCAAGCACGGCGAAGTGTCGCGCGACTTGTGGCAGAAGATGTTCCCGGAGCGCGCCGTCGCGGAAGTGCCGATCACTTCGGTGACGAACGGCGTCCATGCGCCGACGTGGGTCTCGCCGCTCCTGCGCGGCCTGTACGAAAAACACGTTGCGCCCGATTGGGAGGAACACGAGTGCGAAGCGGACGTGTGGCGGCGCGGCGTGGCGAACATCCCCGACGAAGAATTGTGGCGCGTTCATCGCTTGATGAAGCAAAAGCTGATCGCCTTCGTCCGCGAGCGGCAATACTTCGTGCGCCTCCAGCGCGGCGAGGGGATGGAGTTCGTTGAGTCTGCGCGCCGGACGTTCGACCCCGAGGCGTTGACCATCGGCTTCGCCCGCAGGGTCGCGGCCTACAAGCGCTGGAGCTTGATCCTGACCGACCCCGACCGCCTGCTGAAGTTGATCAACGACGCAGAGCGTCCCGTGCAGTTCGTCTTCGCGGGCAAGGCGCACCCGCAGGATCAGGGCGCGAAGCAAATCCTGCAACAACTCGCGCTCTGGAAACTCGACCCGCAAGTCATCAACCGCACGGTCTTTCTGCAAGACTACGATCAGGAGATCGCGCGCAAACTCGTGCAGGGCGTTGACGTGTGGCTGAACGTGCCGCGCCGTCCTCTGGAAGCGTCGGGCACGAGCGGCGAGAAGGTGGCGATGAACGGCGGGCTGAACTTCTCCATCCTCGACGGCTGGTGGCCGGAAGGCTACGACGGCACGAACGGCTGGGCTATCGGCGACATGCACGCCGAAGGCGAGAGCCACGAGGAAGACACGCGCGACGCCGCATCGCTCTACCAGTTGCTCGAAGAACAAGTCGTGCCCGCCTATTACGAGCGCGACGCGGACGGCATCCCGCGCCGCTGGGTCGGGATGATGAAGCGCGCCATCGAGACACTCGTGCCCGCCTTCAACAGCGACCGCATGGTGCAGGAGTACGCGCGCAGGATTTACGACGGCGCGGCCGAGAGCGAAACCCCGGAAGTTTTGCACGCCCCCGTCGGAGTGTGAGGCGAAAGGAGATCGGGCGAATGACTGAGGCGAAGAGCACGAAGGACACGAAGACACAGACCGACGCGACCGACGGCGACGTTGGAGATTTAGAGACAGCCGGGGAGACGACCGCCGCCGAGATGATCGGCGGCGAGCCCGACACCAGACCCGTCGGCGTCGGCACGATAGCCGACATTAAAATCTCCGGCGAAGACGAGTAAAGCGCCCACCGTCGCAGACACGGACGACACCGCAAGGGGCACAGAGAAGAAAGCATTCATGATCTCATTCTCATAATCCGCGAGCTTCGAGAAGTCGGCTTTGATGTGGATGCTAATCCTGCATTGTGATGCCATCTCCGAGCATAACAACGGCATGCACCCCACCGCCGACACGCTGCTTGTCATGTTCCAATAATCGCCCGGGGCGGCGGGTGATGCCGGGCGTCGGGCATCAAAAAAACCTGTGAGAAGTAGCGGTTTAGAATGACCTTCGATGTATCCTCATTTCTGGCTTTCATCGTCGGACTCGCGGTGGTGATCGGCGTCATCTTCGCCGCCACACTCTTCGCCCAGTGGATAAGAAGGAGGATCATCTGGACGCCGGTCGGGCGATTCTTAGTCAGGATGGGACTCCCACGGGCAAACGGCAGCATCTCCGACCTGCGAGAAGGACAGAGCTACCTCGTCAAGCAGAGCTTCGTCGACTATCACGGAGGGAAGTTCGAGGCCGGTGAGCGTATGACCTTTCTCGGCCATGACTATCACCCCTATCATGGCGGTCACGTCCTAAACTTTGCAGGAAAAACTCTCTACCTGCAGGATGACGATAACTCGGAGATTTTGGGGAGCATCTGGGCCTATCTGGAGCCTGTGCGGCGTTGACGCACGACAGGCGATTTAGCGCGAGACTTGTCGCCACCGAGCAGCGCGCGGCTTCCGTCAGTTCAGTTGAAGGCTTACCTCTCATGTTCTCGCCGCCCGGATTCGATCAAACGAAGATCATCTTCACGCCCGCGACGACGAGCACGACGGCGAGCAGGCGGCGGATCGTCACGTTCGCCAGACGGCGCGTGCCGAACTCCGAGCCGACGAGGCCGCCGATGACGGCCGCGAGCGCGAAGTAGGGAAGCGCGGGCGGAAGCATTTGCAGGTTGGTCAGGTTGCCGAGCAGCCCGGCGATTGAGTTGACGAGGATGAACGCGGCGGAGACGCCGGCCGTGCGCCGCGTGTCAGCCCAGCCCAACAGCAGCAGCAGGGGACTCAAAAAGATTCCGCCGCCCACGCCCGTCAGCCCCGATAGCAATCCGATCAGCCCGCCCAGTAGCATTGACGGCACGAGCGGCGCGTCGCGCGTCGCCGCCGCTTCGGCCTTCGCACGCGTGTAGAGAAAGAGGCGGACGGCTGCGTAGAGCAGCGTGAGTCCGACGATCTGTTTGTAGATCGTCGTCGGCAGAGTGATCGCGCCGCCGACGAAGGCGAGCGGGATCGAGGCGATGGCGAAAGGCCAGAAGAGCGGCCAGTGGAAACAACCCGCGCGCCAGAAACGAAAGGTGGCGATTGAAGCAACGAGGACGTTCAGGCAGAGCGCGGTCGGCTTCATCGTGGCGGGCGCGAGTCCGAAGAGAGCCATCGCGGCCAGATAGCCGGACGCACCGGCGTGTCCCACCGAAGAATAGAGCGCGGCGGCGGCGAGAATGAGCAGCGAGAGGATGATAACGTCTGTCGTGTTCATCGGGGAGAAGGCACAAGGGCGTGGCGTGCGTGTGAAGACCGGAAATCTAAGTGGCCGGCACGGGTTCGCCGGAGAGCTTGAGATGCGTGACGCGGTTCTTGCCGCCGTTCTTGACTTCGTACATCGCCTCGTCGGCTTGCTTGATCATTATGTCAACGGTGCGCGGCGGCGTGGCCCACGTCACGACGCCGATGCTGAACGTGATCGGCCAGCCATAATCGCGCATCGTGCTCATGATGCTTTCATGGACGCGCGCGACGACCACCTGCGCCGCCGCCTCGCCCGTCTCCGGCATCAGGATGACGAACTCGTCGCCGCCGAGGCGCGCCACCACGTCGATCTCGCGGATGTTGTTTTTAATCGTCCGTGACACGCTCCTCAGCACCGTGTCGCCGATGCTGTGCCCGTAGTTGTCGTTGATCAACTTGAAGTCGTCCACATCCATATAGGCGACCGTGAACGGATGACGATGCCTGCGCGCGCGGTTGATCTCATGCTGCGACGCTTCGAAGAACGAGCGGCGATTGATGACGCCCGTCAGATCGTCCGTGCGCGCGAGTTCGCGCTGATGGTTGTGCGAGCGGCGGAGCGCCGAGACGAAATAGGTGACGAAGAGGAAGGCCGCCAGTTGCGCGAGCACGTTGAAGTAGAGGATGCCGGGTCGCCCGTCGAAGTGGCCGGTGGTGCGCTCGGTGAGCAAATAACCGGCCGCGCCGGCGAGCGAGACGAAGACGGCGGCGCGGCGGCTGACGTGCCAGGCGACGAGCGAAATGGGCAGCAGGTAGAAAATGTAGAAGGCGATGTCCGGCCCGCTCAGGTAGTTGAGCACGCTTTGCAGGACGACGAGGAGCAGACCGAGGATGATCAGGAATGATTTTGAACGCTGGCCGAGACGTTCCAGGATCGTCATAAAAAAACAATTCTCCGAGCGGTCTGGGGGTCAACGCTGAGAGCACGTTTGGATAACGCGCCAGAGTTTAACCTTTTGCTTCGATGTACGCACCATGTTTTTGGGTTGTCGGAAAGTTTGCGAGTTGCCGGCAGCCGCGAGCCGGATGATTCACGCGCGCGCCTGGCCGTGTTAGACTTTTGCACCTGATCAGTTGCCGTCCGGCGCGTCCGTCGGCGCGAGTGTTTCCCTAGAGTCGTTCACCCAAGCCCCTGCAATGAAAACCTGCCCACAATGCGAAACGAGTTACGAGAGCGCGACGACGTTCTGCCCGCGCGACGGCGAGGTGCTGGAAGACGCCGGGGCGGGCGAGGAGATGGTCGGGCGCGTGCTCGACGGGCAGTACGAGATCGAGTCCTTTATCGCGCGCGGCGGCATGGGCACGCTCTACCGCGCGCGCCACATCCTCTTAGGCGACCGCGTCGCGATCAAAACACTCAAGCCGGAGATGCGCAGCAACACCGAATGGCTGCGCCGCTTCCAGCGCGAGGGGCGGGCGGCGCGCCGCTTCCGACATCCGAACGCCGTCACGGTTTACGACCTGCGCACGGGCGCGGACGGCCTCACCTACATGGTGATGGAATACGTCGAAGGCCACTCGCTCGACAAGGAGTTGAAGCGGCGCGGCCAACTGACACCGGCCGAGGCGTGGGAGATGCTCGAACCCATCGTCGGCGCGCTCGAAGCCGCACACGAGCAGGGCGTCGTCCACCGCGATCTCAAACCGGAGAACGTGATGATCAACCACACGCCGGCGGGCGAGTTGCAGGTGAAACTGCTCGACCTCGGCATCGCCAAGCTGCGCGACGTGGCGGAGACGCACGTAGGCGACGGCGGCGCGCTCACGCTGGCCGGTCAAATTCTCGGCACGCCTTATTACATGTCGCCCGAACAGTGGGGCGAGCCGTCGCGCGACGCAAGCCCTGAGATAGACGGGCGCGCGGACATCTACAGCCTCGGCGTCATCTTCTACGAGTTGATCACGGGCGCTAAACCTTTCGGGGGGCAGACGCTCGGCGAGTTGCGGCAGGGACACATCAGCCGCCGCGTGCCGCTTTTGCACAGGGTCGTCGCGGGCGTGCCGGAGGAGTTCGCGCAGGCGGTCGAACGCGCGATGGCGAAGGATCGCGCTGATCGTCCGGCGACCGCCGGCATCTTCGCGTCCGAGATGCGCGCTGCGCTCGGCCTCGCCACGGGGGTTCATCCGACGCCGGACACGGGCAGGCTCGGCGCAGTCGTCGTGCCGCCAGACTTTGAATCGTCGCAGACGCTCATCCGTGAGAAGGTCGCGTCGGCGGCGACGGCCGCGCCGCGCAGGGGCATCGAGACCGCGCCGCAGGCAACGGCGTCACAAAGAGCGGCGACGGCCGTCGAGGAACAACCCGGCGCGCGGACGCCGGATGCGACGCCGCGACAGACGCCGTTTGTGACCCGGGCGCACAGCGTTGCGCCGCCGGTGGCGCGTCGCTCGCCCGTCAAGTTGATCGTCGCGGGCGCGCTCGCGTTGTTGCTGGTCTCCGTTACGGGCGCGGGCGGCTGGCTCGCGTGGAATAGTTGGCAGGCGCGGCGCGCGGCGGGCGATGTGGAGAGAGGTTTAGCGACGACGGGTGGGGCGTCGGCCGAGCCGCCCGCGCATTTCGAATTGATGAATTACTGGATCGAAGCCTTCGACGAAGACGATACGGGAGAAGGCGCGGGGCGACGCATCGCGTCGAAAGAGCTATCGTTGCCGTCGGGACAGCAGTTCAAGTTTCATTTCGTGACGCGCGAGCGCGGCTACCTCTACATCGTCGGCCCCGGCGTGGGCAACGCGCCGACCACTTTTTTGACCGCGCGCCCCGCCGGCATCATGAAGACGAATCTCGCGTCGGCGGGAGCGGATTTCGCTTTCCCTTACGGCGAAGGGCAGGTGCTCGAACTCGACAAAAATCCCGCGACGGAAGAGTACGTCGTCATTTTTTCGCGGACGCCCCTGCTCACGCCCGCGTTTCTCGCCACGGACGCCGGGCACGTCCTGACGCCCGCCGAGTTGAAAGAGTTGGAAGATTTGCGTGCGCGCTCTAAAACCGCACTACCCGTTGCGGACGTAAAAGATTCAGGCGCGCAGGGCGGGGCGGCAACGGTGGCCGTCGCCGTGCAGTCGGCGGGCGCGCCGTCCGAGCCGGTCATCTTTGATATTCGTATCGAGCACCGTTAGTCGCGAATGAGCGGCGCGGCCTGTGGTTGTAGACGCGCCCTCCAATGATCAACCAACGCGCCTTTGCTATGACGGCGGAAGGAGTGATTCCCAACATGCGTTGCAAACTTTTCTCACAACTTTTCTCACCACTACTGCTGGCCGCGCTCGTCTTTGTAGTTCCGGCCGTCGCGCAGGAGGGACAACCACAACAGCCGCCGCAGGACGAAGAGATCACGACGCGCGGCGCGTTTCTCACGACGCGGCCGAAGGCGGCGAACAAAGATGGAGCCAAAGTGAGCGGCGGCGTGGGCGTGGCCGTGACGACGCCGGAGAAAACATCCGCCCCGGCCGTCGCCTCGAACACCTCGGCCGGGAAATCGAAAAGGAGCGTCGCGAAGCCGCCCGCGAGAGCGGTGGCGAAGAAGACCGAAGGCAAAAGTGCGCCCGACGCTAAAAATGAGAGAGCGGTCGCGGGCTTAAAACCTTCCGGCGCTACGGAAACAGGCGCGGGCGTGGAGGCCGCCGCCGGAACGAAGCCGCGCCCGATTGGTCTGGGCTATACGTTCTTCACGCTCGGCGATAACGGCCTCGCCGTCCGCACCGACCCGTCGCGCCAGTTCCGCACGGGCGAGGCCATACGCATCGCGCTCGAATCCAACACCGACGGCTACCTGTATATCTTCCACACCGAGAACGACGGCGAGCCTTCGATGATCTTTCCCGACACGCGTCTGAACGGCGGCGTGAATATCGTTCGCGCGCACGTCCCTTACGAAATCCCTTCGAGCGAAGAGGCTTCGGAATCAATGCGCTGGTTCGTCTTCAAAGACCCGCCCGCCACCGAACGCCTCTACATAGTGCTTGCGCGCCAGCCGCTCGCGGGCGTGCCGACGGGCGCAGCCCTCGCCGGCTATTGCTTCGAGGCGCAGAACGCTTGCCCTTGGAGACCGGCCTCGGCCGTGTGGACGGAGATCAAGGCGGCGCAGGAGCGCGAGCAGGTGGCCGTGAGTAAAGTTAAAGATCAGGGACTCGCGCAAACTACGGACGAGCGCGTCGCGACCACGCGCGGCCTCGGGCTGGCCGCGGGCGCGCCGACCCCCTCCGTCATTCGCATGACCGCCTCGGCGAATTCCAAAATGCTCATCACGGCCATTGATTTGATTCATAAGTAAGCACGGAGACAACTATGAACCCCCGAACTATTGTTTTCACGTTTCTGCTCGCCTCGACCCTCGTCGCTTCGCCGCTCGGTTTCATCCCTGCTTCATCCGTCACACGCGCTTCGGCGCGCGCGACGCAGAGCGAGCAGCCCGGCGGGGGCGTCGAAGCGTTGCGGCAGGGGCGCAGGTTGTTGAAACAGGGCAGGGCGGATCAGGCTCTCCCGTTGCTCGAATCCGCGCTCAGGAGTTTCAACGCCTCGGGGTCTGTGCGCGGTCAGGCCGCGACGCACGATGCGCTCGGCGATCTCTATTCGCGGCAGGGGCAGCACCGCACCGCGCTCGTGAATTACCGGAAGGCTCACGAGTTGTTCGGGACGGCGGGCAACAAGCCGGGGTCGATCATCGCCAGGCGCGTCGTCGGCATCGGCGACGAAGACTTCAACGCCAACCTGATGCTCGCCAAGATCGGCGAAGCTCTCTACCGCGCGGGCAATGTCGTCGAGTCAGGCACGGCCTACGCGCAGATGCGCGTGACGAAGCCGGACACGAGCGCGCTCGGCGTGGCGAAGAAGGGCGGCGGCTTGTTCGGCAGCCTCGGCGGGCTGGGGCGCGGCATCGCGCGCGGCGACGTAAACGTTTCCACGGGCGTGAGCGCGGTCGGCACGATCAGCCAGGTGCAGCAGACCTTTGAACTCTACCGCCAGAGCATCCTCTACGCGACCTACGAACTCGGACTCGGCCGCGTCAACTACTTCAACGAAGAATTCGCCGACGCGCGCAAACATTTCATGAACGCGCTCGACTCGGCGAGCGGCAGCGTCCCGCTCATCGGCAAGATCGGGCAGATGCGCCGTTTCCGCGTCGCGGCCAACACGAGCCTCGGCGACGTTTCTCTCCGGCAGGGCAACGTCAAAGACGCACTCAAGTTCTACACCGATGCGGCCAAAGGCGCGCAGGCCGACAAACGACTCGACCTCCAGTGGCCTGCGCAGCGCGGCGTGGGCAAGGCGAACCTGACGCTGGCCGCGCAGGCCACCGACGCGGGGAAGCGCGCGAAGGCTTTGCAGGACGGCTTCGCGGCCTATCGCGCGGCGTTGCAGACCATCGAGACGATCCGGCAGGGATCACTGCGCGCCGACGAAGCGCGCACCACTTTTCTCGCCACCACGCGCGACGTGTTTGACGAGGCATCGAGCGCGCTCGCCGCAGCCGCGCTCGATGCGGCGGCTGACAAGAATGCCCCGCTCGCGGGCGACGCGCTCGCCCTCGCGGCCGAGTCTTTCCGCATCGTCGAGCAGGGGCGCGCCCGCTCGCTGCTCGACATGCTCAGCGAAACCGGCGCGACCATCACCGCGGGCGTCCCGGCCGAACTCCTCCGGCGCAAACAGGAGAACCTCGAACGCCAGCAGGAGATCGCGCAGCAGATCACGGGCGTCAGCCTGACGGGCGAGCCGCCCAAAGAGGGCGTCGAGCAACTTGAAGAACAACTCGAAACGCTCTCGGTCGAATACGACAGTCTCGAAAATCAGATCAGGGCGGCCAGCCCGCGCTACGGCGCGTTGACCTCCGCGCAACCGCTCGCGCTCGCAGAGGTGCAACAGAAAGTACTGGACGCAGACACGGTGCTACTCGAATACAGTCTCGGCCGCGATCGTTCGTACCTGTGGGCGGTGACGCAGGCGGGCGTCTCCCTGCGCCAGTTGCCCGCGCGCGACAAACTGGACGCGCTCGCCATGGCTTTGCGCGATAAGATCGTGCCGTCGAGCTTGCGCCGCTCGCTGCTCGATGCGGGCAGCCAGACGCGCGGGCTGGCGGATGAGCGCGGGCTGGCCTTGTCCAATAACGCGACCACGGCCAACGTCGCCGCCTTCGCCGAAACCTCCAACGCGCTTTACCAGAACACGGTCGCGCCCGCCGCCGCGCTCGTCGCCAACAAGCGCCTGCTCGTCGTCGCCGATGGTGCGCTCAACTACGTCCCCTTCGAGTCGTTAGTCACGGCCACGGGCGGCGGGGGCGACTATTCCACGCTGCCTTACCTCGTCAGGACGAACGAAGTGGCCTACGCGCCTTCGGCGTCGGTCGTCGCCGCGATCAGGCAACAGGCGGCGGGCGGCGCGGCGGCGGCGAACTCGCGCGGCCTGCTCCTCGTCGCCGATCCGATATTCGACGCGTCAGACCCGCGCGCGAAACTTTTGCAGGGCGTGGGCGCGGCTGCTGTGGGCGGGCAGTCGGGCGAGATGCTGGCGGTCAACAGCGCGGTCGGGGACTTGACGGGCGGGTCGAATGCGACGGCCGGTAGTGGCAGCAACGTCAAACTCGCGCGCCTGAACGGCACGCGCGCCGAGGCGCAACAGATCGCCGCCTTCGCGCGCACGTCCGGCCTCGCGCCCGACATCTGGCTCGACCTCGACGCCAGCGAAAACAGAGTGAAGACGACGGACGTGAGCAAGTACCGCATCCTGCACGTCGCCACGCACGGCCTCTTGAACACGGAACGGCCGCAGTTCACGGGCGTCGTCCTCTCGCTCGTCGGCAACCGCGACGGCGACGGCTTCCTGCGCACGGACGAAATCTTCAACCTGCGGCTCGGCTCGCCGCTCGTGATGCTGTCGGCCTGTGAGACGGGGCTGGGCAAAGAGCGCAGGGGCGAAGGCGTCATCGGTTTGACGCGCGCCTTCATGTACGCGGGCGCGCCTACAGTCGGCGTCAGTTTGTGGTCTGTCTCCGACAAGTCAACGGCGGATTTGATGACCGACTTCTACAAGCGTCTGCTGACGAAGCAATTGGCCGCGCCGCCCGCCGCGATGCGCGCGTCGCAACTGGCGATGATCGAGGGGAAGAAATACAGCGCGCCGTTCTACTGGGCGCCCTTCGTCCTCGTCGGCGACTGGCGTTGAGAACGGGCAAGCCTTAAACGTCGCACGAGAAGGCCGCGAGCAGGATTTATGCTCGCGGCATTCTCATGCGACGTTTAAGGCTTGCCGACTCTCAACGCCAGTCGCCGACGAGGACGAAGGGCGCCCAGTAGAA
>DATCWB010000640.1:0-4452 GCA_036566625.1 Pyrinomonadaceae bacterium | reverse complement strand
GCCGCACCCGGCCGCGCCGCCCGCCTCCGCAACCGACGATGCGGTGGGAGCGGAAGACCCGACGGCCTTTGCCAATCTCGTTATGTTCATCGCTTCGCCCGGCGCGGCGGCCATGGGCATGACCGAGCACCCCGGTCTCGCCCCCGGCGAACTCGACCTGCCGCTCGCCAAGCACTGCATTGATCTGCTCGGCACGATTCAACAGAAGACGCGCGGCAACCTCGGCACGCAGGAGGGGCAAATTCTCGAAGGGCTGCTCGCCGAACTCCGCATGCAATACATCTCGCTCACCTCGAAGCAACGCCCGCCCGCGCCCCCGCGCGGCTTCACCGGCGGCGACATCACGGGCGGAAGATAGTCCCAAGTCCCAAGTCCCAAGTCTCAGGTCAGTCAGACATTCAGACTTGAGACTTGTGATTTGAGACTTGAGACTTAAGACTTTTATGAAGTTCACCCTGCTCGGCACAGGCACTTCGACGGGCGTGCCTTCCATCGGCTGCGAGTGCGAGACATGCACGTCCGACGACCCGCGCGACCGGCGTTTGCGCGTCTCCGTGCTCGTCGAGCACGACGGGCAGAGCGTGCTCATCGACACCTCCTCGGACTTTCGCCAGCAGGCGCTCAGGCAGAAACTGAAACGGCTCGACGCCGTGCTCATCACACACTGCCACGCAGACCACATCTTCGGCCTCGACGACATCCGCCCGCTCAACTTTCGCCACGGCGCGCTCGGCGTCTATGCCAACGAGCGCGCGTGGCGCGACATCCGGCGCATCTTTCAGTACGTCTTCGAGCCGTCGCACTTCGGCGGCGGCCTCCCGCAAGTCGTCGCGCACACGGTCGTTGACGGCGCGCCGTTTTGCCTCAGCCGGGATTTTCTGGTGACGCCCGTCGAAGTCATCCACGGGCGGCTGCCCGTCGTCGCTTACCGCTGCAACGACTTCGCCTACGCCACCGATCTCAGCGAGATTCCGCCCTCGACCCTCGACGCCCTGCGCGACCTCGACGTGCTTGTGCTCGACTGTCTGCGGCTCACCTCGCACCCGACGCATCTCTCGCTCGAACGCTCGCTCGCCTACATCGAAGAACTCAAACCGCGCCGCGCCTACTTGACCCACATCGCGCACGACATCAAACACGCACGCGACTCCGCGCTGCTGCCCGAAGGCGTCGAGTTCGGCTACGACGGATTGGAAATCAGCGACGAGTGATAGGTGACGAGTGACAAGTTAAAAATTGAACTTGTCTTTTATCTCGTCACCTGTCACTCGTCACTCGTCACTGTCTTATGAGACTCTTTCACGGAACTGACAACGCGGAGATCGCGCGGCCGACCGTGCTGACGCTCGGCGTGTTCGACGGGCTGCATCTCGGCCACCAGTTGATCATGCGTACGGTGGTGGAGCGCGCGCGGGCGACCGGCAGCGTGCCCACCGTCATCACGTTCGACCCGCACCCGCGCGCCGTGCTGCACCCGGAATCCGCGCCGCCCCTGTTGCAGACCTTCGACCAGAAGATCGAAGCCTTCGGCCTGTTGGGCATCGAGCAGGCGATAGTCATCCGCTTCGACGAAGAGTTCGCGCGCGTTCGCGCGGAGGAATTCCTGCGCGACGTGGTGCGGGATCGTTTGCAGGCGACGGAAGTGTATCTCGGTCGCGGCTTCGCGTTCGGGCGGGGGCGCGAGGGGAACATCGAGTTGCTCAGGGCTGCGAGCGGGCGTCTCGGGTTTCACGCGGACGAGGTGGCGGAGGTGCGCCTGCGCGGGCGGCGCATCAGTTCGAGCCGGATTCGCGAGTTGCTGGCGGCGGGGCGCGTGAATCCGGCGCGGCGCATGTTGGGGCGACCTTACGGCGTCGAGGGGCGCGTCGTCAGGGGCGACGAGCGCGGGCGCACGCTCGGCTTCCCCACAGCCAACCTGCACCCGCAAAATCGCGTCATCCCGCGCGGCGGCGTCTACGTGACGGCCACTTTGATCGGCGGCGCGTGGCGGCGCAGCGTCACAAACGTCGGCACGCGCCCGACCTTTTCGGCGGCGCGCGAGGCCGTGCCTTCCGTCGAGACTTACGTGATGAATTGGAGCGGCGACCTCTACGGCGACGTGGTGCGAGTGCGCTTCCTGCACCGCCTGCGCGACGAGCGAAAATTCGCCGGGGTTGACGACTTAAAGGCGCAGATCGACCGTGATGTCGCGCGCGCCGCGCGCTACTTCGCGCATCCGGGCGTGCGCGGTTCGCTGGCGATTATTTGAGGCCGTGAGTATTCGAGGCGGAGTTTCACACGCGCGGCGTTGATAAACGGGTCGTCGCAGGACACCTCTGCTTGCGCGGCTTCGGCAGCAGGCGGCCGAGCAGGAAGATTAGTTGATCGAAATTGAAGACTTCGGCGATGCAGCCGCGATCCTCCGCGCACGCCTCCCGCTGCTCTTCGTCGGAGATGATGAGGAGCGGCGTATCATGCAGGTCGGCATGCTCGCGAATCATCCGCGCGCTCGTCACGTCGTTATCGGGCGATTGGTGCAAATCAAGCAGCACTAAGGCGGGACGCGTGTCGCGGCAACACTCGATCAACTCCCGTTCGCCGGCCGCCTCAATCGTGCGAAAGCCGCGCGCCGCGAGCATCCGCGTCACCCCCTGACGCAGGCACGGGTCGGCCGACACCACCAGTACCGTGCGACCGTCAACATCTCTCCCGCTCATATCTGACGAAGCCTCTGGTAAATAAAAGTGCGGACGCCCGAAGGCGTCGCCCGGCGGGCACAGTAAACCAAAGCTGCATCAAATAACTGTCGCGTAACGTACAACGAATGTACTTGGGATGTCACAAGATTGCGACAAGTGTCCTTTATCATCGAAGCGAACATGGCAACGACTGAGAAAAAATCGAATTCTTTAGTGCCGCTCGACGGCAACGGGCACGCTCAAAACGGCGGCTCGCGCGGCAACGGCAACAGCAATGGGCGCACGGCTTCCGCCTTGAGCCTCGTCCCTCCCGCGCGCGCCGGGCAACAGTCCGCCGCGAACGGCGGCGACGCTAACGAACCCGTCGCGCACGCTGCCGAAGCGAAGGCGCGCGCGGATGAAGCGGCGCGCGGCTGGCGCGGCTGGTGGCGCACGCTACAGGTCGCGCGGGTGCTCGGCACGCTCGGCTTCTACCTGTTTCTGGAGAATTACGACGCCCGCGCGAAGTTCAACCGGCGCATGAGTGCGCGTCGGCTGGAAGAGGCGCGCGCGCGCGGCGGTTTCGCGCTCCGGCGTGGACAGGTGCGCGCGTCTGTGGGGCTTATGATCGAACGCCTCATGCGCTTCGTGCGTCACCTCGTCTTTCGCGGCGCGGACGAATCGAGCAGCAAGGAGGCGCGGCTGCGAGAGCAGGCCGTGTGGTTGAAGACGCGCCTGATCAAACTGGGACCCACCTTTATCAAGATCGGCCAGTCGCTCGGCACGCGCGGCGATTTGCTGCCGCTCGCTTATGTCAAGGAACTCTCGCTGCTGCAAGACCAGGTTCCGCCGTTCCCGACGACGGAGGCTTACGCGCGCATCGAGTCGGAACTCGGCCGCACGCTGCAAGAGGCTTACGCCGAGATAGACGCCGCGCCGGTGGCCGCCGCCTCGCTCGGTCAGGTTTACCGCGCGCGCCTGCACACGGGCGAAGAGGTCGCGGTCAAAGTGCAACGCCCCGCGCTGGCCGAGACGGTCAGCCTCGACATCGCCGTGCTGCGTCGCATCGTCGCGCGCCTCGCGCGTTACCCTTCGTTCAACGAAAACGCCGACTGGCAGGGGATGCTCGACGAGTTCGACGAGACGATCCACGAGGAGATGGACTACGCGCACGAGGCGCGCAACGCCGAACGCTTCCGGGAGAATTTCAAAGACTGGCGCGTCGTACACGTCCCGCGCATTTACCTCACGCATTCGACGGCGCGCGTCCTGACGATGGAATTCATCCGCGGCACGAAGGTGGTGGAAATCGAAGCCTTGCGCGCGCGGCGCATCTCGCCCGTCAAGGTGAACCGCCTGCTGATTCGCACGTACCTGAAACAACTGCTCGAAGACGGCTTTTTTCACGCCGACCCGCACCCCGGGAATTTGCTCGTGATGGACGACGGGCGGCTCGCCTTCTTCGACTTCGGCATGGCCGGCCGCATCACGCCGCGTCTCCAGTCGCAGATGATCGACGCCTTCTTCCACGTCGTCTCGCGCGACGTGCACGGGCTGGCGCAGGATTTGATCAACCTCAACTTTCTCAAACCCGGCGTTGACCCCGAACTCGTGCGCCCCGTGGTCGAGGGACTTTTCGAGCACTATTTAAATTTGCGGCTCGGCGAAGTGAACTTCAAGGAGTTGACGTATGAGTTGGCGGAGGTGATGTACGAATACCCGTTCCGCCTGCCGTCTAACTTCACCTACATCATGCGAGCGCTGATGACTCTGGAAGGCATCGGTCTCGTCACCG
>DATCWB010000639.1:0-2817 GCA_036566625.1 Pyrinomonadaceae bacterium | reverse complement strand
CAACGGCTTCGACGCGGTCGGGCTCGTCGGCGCGGGGGGCTTGAAGGAGGAGTGGCTCGCGCCGCTCGGGCGCTTCCGCGTCGTCGCCGCGCTCGACCCGGACGCCGCCGGGCGACGCGCCGCCGAACGCTACGGCGAACTCTTCGCTTCGCGCGGCCTGGCGCTCGCGCGCATCACGCTCCCGTCCGATGTCAACGATTTCTTCCGACAACACCGGGCGGCGGCGCTGGAGTTCGCGTTGTTGACGGAGGCCGCGATAGAAGAGACGAGGGATGAACGGAATGCCCGACCCGCTTGACCCGTTGTCCTCTTCATGCTTCCACCTGCACCCTTGCTCTGCCGCGTCCTTCATCTATAATCTGAGGTTGGCGTTTGCGCGGAGTTCGCGCGCCCTGGCGGAAGCCGGACGGATGGCGTTTGTTATGACGGAACAGATCACAGATGCGGCGGAGACGGCGGCGGCGAGGTCAAACCTGACCGTCGTTGACAAGCTGCGGCTGCTGCTCGACATCACGAAGAAGATCAGCCGCTCGCTCGACGTGGACGAGGTGCTCGAACTCGTGATGGACACGCTCGGCTCGCTCCTGCCTTACGATGCGGCGGGCATTTACATGATCGAGCGCAACCCGCAGGGCAAAGGCACGGCCGACGACGATCTCGGCGCGCTCAAAGGTTTCAGCACCACGTCCGTGCGCGGCTACGACATCAACGAGTTGACCGACCTGCACCTGAAAGTCGGCGAGGGGCTGCTCGGCTATGCGGCGCAGACGGGCGAGCCTCTGATCGTGCACGACGTGAGCCAGGACCCCCGCTACGTTAACGCGCGACGCTCGACCTGTTCGGAAATGGTCGCACCCATCATCTCGAACGAAGAGGTGATCGGGGCGTTCGATCTGGAGAGCGACCGGAAGAACGCCTACACCAATGACGACCTGGAAATCCTGATGCTGCTCGCCTCGCAAGTGGCGATCATCATCGAGAAGGCGATGCTGCACGAGCAGTCGGTCGAGAAGAAACGCTTGCAGGCGCAGCTCGAAGTCGCGCGCCACGTCCAACTCGAACTCCTGCCCTCGCGCGATCCGAAACTCGAAGGCTTCGACATCAGCGCGTACAACTTTTCGACCGAGGAAGTTTCCGGCGACTACTACGATTTCGTCTCTCTCTACGAAGATCATCTGGGCATCGTTATCGCGGATGTATCTGGTAAGGGCGTGCCCGCCGCGCTCTTGATGGCCTTCCTGCGCGCCTCTCTGCGCGCCGCGATCCAGATCGGCTATGCGCCGAACATCTCGATGTCGAAGGTCAACCACCTGCTCTGGGAATCCATCGAGAACAACCAGTACGTGACGGCCTTCTACGGCGCGCTCGACGCGACGAACCGCACGCTCGCCTACGCCAACGCCGGACACAACCCGCCGCTCCTGATGGACGCAGAAGGCAAAGCGCGCTTCATCGAACGCGGCGGCCTCCCGCTCGGCATGTTCCGGGATACCCGCTACTACGAATACTACCTGCCCATTCAGCCCGGCCAGATCATCCTGCTCTACACCGACGGCATCACGGAGGCCACGAACGAGTACGGCGGGGAATACGGGCGCGACCGGCTCGAACTCAAGGTGAAGGAAGGGCGTGAATTGACCGCGCGCAAGTTGATAGACTTCCTGTACGCCGACGTGCTCGAATGGACGAACGGGCGCGGCGCGAGCGACGACGTGACTTTCGTCGTCATCAAGGCTCTCTGAGTTCGGAATTATCTTTCGGTAAGCGTCGATTCAACCGATTCACCACGACAGGCACGGTGAAGAGCGCAGAGGATTGCGCAGAGGTGAGGCAACAGACAATATCAAATCTAAAATTTGAGATCGTCTCCTGCTTTTCTCTGTGCCCCTCCGCCCTTCTCTGTGCCTGCCGTGGTGAATGCTTCTTCCGTGAGGGAAATGCAGAACGGGGGCGGCCTCTTTCAAGGTCGCCCCCGTTCCGGTTAAGCTTGCTTATTGAAAATCAGTGTGCGGTCGGTGAACTGTGCGCGTGGTCGCCGCCGGGGGCGAGCGCGGCACGGTAACGGCCGTAGTGAAACTCGGATTCCGTCTCGGTGAATGCGTAAACGTCAAAGCCGTAAGCGTCGAAGTAAGCTGCCAAGTCATCGGACGAGCGGAGAAAAATTTCGGGAGAGTAACCCGCTTCTTCGCGAATCTCCAGCAGGCGCTCAACCACCTCCAGCGGAGCAAAAACTCGCACAGGGTCTCTGTAGGTTGCCATAACCTGAAAGCGCCTCCTTCCGGTCAATACGGGATGCCGGCGTCAATACACTAAAGCACATCCCGTGCCTTGCCTCTTGTTTGATGTACGCCGGAAAGGGCGCGGTTGTTTGCCCGCCGCATATTTTTTTCGTTACAGGCTTTACGAAAGTTTGCTCGGAACGGTACAGTAGTAAAGTCCTGCCGCCCCGGCCAGCCAGAGACCGGAGGCGATCAACTCACGGACAACAAGCCGCACGACACTTTCTCAGCAATCCATATTCTCGTAACTGCTCGCGAATTCTATGTCCACTCAAACGCCGCCCGCCGCGCAGACAGCGGGCACACATGCAACCGACGGGGGCGCGCCGCCCGCGCCCCTGAATTTCGTCCACGTTCTGCAAACCATGCTCTCCGCCTCGGGCAAGGTCAGCGATCTGATCTTCTCGCCGGGGCGACCGCCGCAGGTCGAACTATTGGGGAAATTGCAGGGTGTCGCCTATCCCGGCCTCGAAAAACTGACGCCCGCGCACACGTCCGGCATCTCCAAGATCATCATGGGGAAGAATCCGGCGGCCAT
>DATCWB010000638.1:0-4199 GCA_036566625.1 Pyrinomonadaceae bacterium | reverse complement strand
TTCATCACGGTGGAAGGCGCGGACCTGCGCGCGAAACTCGACGCGGCGGCCACACGCGCACGTTCCGCGCGCACGCCCTACTGGTCGGCCTACTCGTTCGACGTGCGGCCGGGCGTCGCCGTCGATCCGGGCGGCGGCCAGTTCCACGGCTCGATGAATACGAGCGGCGGCACGACCGTCTTCGTCGGCACGTCCAACGGCATGACGGTCGAGACGCGCAACCTCGCCGTCTTTCTCCTGCGCGAAGCGGGCGGCCCAGCCGTCACGCGCATGGAGATTTACAACCTCGACCGCAAGCGCGAATACAGCGGCTATCCCGTCTACTGGCTGGGGCGCGCGGCGAACGAAGAGAGTTTGAATTACCTGCGCGACCTGGCCGAGTCCGCGCCCGCCTCGTCCGCCAACGCCAATCTGCTCAACCAACACGCCACGCTTGCCGTCGCCCTGCACGACGATGCGCGCGTCGGCGCGATGCTCAAGGGGTTCGTCAAATCTTCGGGCAACCAGAAGGCGCGCTCGACGGCCGTCTACTGGATCGGGCAGATCGGCGGCGAGACGCAGTTCTTAGCGGACATCGTGCGCAGCGAAAGCGAGAAAGGTGACTTGCGGCGGCAGGCCGCGCACGCCATCGGCGCGAGCCGCGACCGCGCCGCGCTCTCGACGCTGCAAAGTCTCTACGAGGGCTTGCCGCAGTCCACCTCCGCGCAGCGCGAAGTCAAACGCGGCATCATCCACGCCGTCTCTGACAACGAGAACCGTGAGGGCGCGTCGGCGTTCCTGCTCAGAGTGGCGAAGACCGATGCGGATAAGGAATCACGCCGCACGGCCGTCCACGCGCTCGGCGAACACGGGCGCGACGCGGTGATCGACGATCTGATGAGCATCTTCACGGGCGACGCGGAGCAGGATGTGCGCCGCGCCGTCCTGCACGCCCTCGCCGAGATCAAGACGCCGCGCGCGCGGGGGAAAATTCTGGAGGTCGCGCGCACGGGCAATAACGCGGACATGCGCCGCCACGCCATTCACATGCTCGCCGACATGGAGGGCGAGGCGATGCTCGGCGAGTTGCTCAAACTCTACGACACGGAGCAGAGCAACGACGTGCGGCGTCAACTTCTACACGCCTTCTCAGAGATGAAAAGCGCGCAGGCCGAAGACAAACTCTTCGCCGTGGCGCGCGGCGGCGATAACACCAACGCCGATTTGCGCCGCCACGCCATCCACATGATCGGAGAGCGCGCGGGCAAGCGCAGCCTCGATCTGCTGCGCGAGACGGTCGAGAGTTCGAGCGCGGAGACGCAGGTGCAGATGCAGGCCGTCCACGCCATCAGCGAGCGACCGGCGGAAGAGTCCGTGCCGCTGCTCATCAAGATCGCGCGCACGCACCCCAATCAACAGGTGCGCCGCCGCGCCATCCATGTGCTCGGCGAATCGGGCGATCCGCGCGCGCTCGAATTCTTCCGCGAAGTGCTCAAAAGCGAAAAGGAGTAAATCGTGTTGAAGTCACAGAAAACGCTCGCCGCCACGGCGGCGACGCTCGCGCTCCTGCTCGCGCTGCTCTCCGCCGCGCCCGTCTCCGGCGGGCAGAAGTTGAAGTACAAGAAGAAAGAGAAACGCTTCGAGCCGGCCGTCAAACAGCGCATCGAAGAATACGCGGGACGCTACACCGGCATCATGCCCGACTATTATCTTGAGGTCGCGGCGACCGCCGACGGCCAACTCCACATCTTGAGCCAGGAGGGCGACCGGCGCGCTATGCTCCGCGACATCCGCCTCGACGGCGCGCGTTTGACGGCCACGCGTGCCTATTCGGACGGCGCGACCAAAGAGTTCGAGGCCACGTTCGTCAACCGGATTATGAACGGCGAAAGCTCCTTCGGCCTCATCGTGGAAAATGTCGAAGTCCCGTTTGACGGCATGACCGTGACGAGCATCTTCTACCGTCTCGACCCGACGCCTTAAGGGTTCGTCTCGCCGCAAAGGTTCGCCCCGCCGTACGCCGCCCGTCGGCGACAAATGCAGGGGCGCGAAGGCTCAACTCCCCGCCCGCGTGTGATGCAGGCACGCGGGCGGGGAGCCCGTGTTTTTGCCCCTCCAAATATCCGTTTTATCGCGGAAATTTCCCTTTTCCCGCCGTTCGCCTTACTTTTATCCCACCACAAGTGAAACTTTTCGCGCCCGAACCGCACTAACACACCGGAAGACGGACGACACAGCTTGTTATGGACGCACTCAGCGGGACATTGACGGTCGAACCGGCGGGCGCACTCGCGAAGCCTTTGATGAACAGTCCTGAGCAACTCATCGCCGCGGCGCGGCGCGGCGACCAGGAAGCCTTCCGGCACATCTTCGACAGGTGGGCGCGCCCCGTCATCTCCTTCGTCTACGACATGGTCGGAGACCGCGCGCTGGCGGAGGATTTGACGCAGGAGACCTTCGTCCGCGCCTACAAGTATCTGGACGCGCTGCGCGACGAGTCGAAGTTTTCGACGTGGCTGTTCAGCATCGCCAAGAACGTCGCCCGCGAGCATCTGCGCTCCGCTCACAGCCGCAGCCGGAAGGTTGATCTGGACGACGAGGCGGTGCTGGAGTTGCACGACGAGCGGCCGACGCCCGCCGTCGCGCTGCTCGACAAGGAGTTGAACGGCGTCGTGCGCCACGCGCTCGGCGCGCTCGACGAGGACAAGCGTCTGGTCTTCACGTTGAAAATTTTCCAGCAGCGCAGCTACGAAGAGATCGCCGAGATCACGGGTTTCTCCGTGCCGAAGGTGAAGACCGATCTGCACCGCGCGAGGACGGAGATGCGCCGCCGCATGAGTCCTTATCTGGGGGTGAGGCAATGAAGTGTGAGGAATGCACCACGAACGCGCTCGAAGAATTTCTGGACGGCGAACTCGACGCGCCACGCGCCGCCGAGACGGAGGCGCACCTCGCCGCCTGCCGCGCCTGCGCGCTTCGCTATGACGAACTGCTCGACGAGCAGGCGATCTACGCCTCGTACGAGCGCGATCTGGATGCGACGCCGCAGGAAGCCCTGTGGGCGGGCGTCGCGGCGCGCATCGCGGCCGAACCGCCGCGCCCCGAGTCTCACGCCGGAGCAGGGTTTCTCTACAGAGTCCGCGCGCGGCTCGCGTCCCTGCTCGTCGTCCCGCGCTTCAGTCCCGCGATGACGGCGGCCATGATGTTGCTCGCCATCGGCGCGACCGCCGCCGTGATGCGCTACATGAACTCGCAACCCGTCGCGCCGTCCGGCCTCGCCAGCGGCTCGCAGCCGACGGTCGTGGCGACGCCTACGGACATCGTGCGGCAGCCAACGCCCGAACCGACTCCAATCGTTGCCACGCCCGCGCCGCAAAACGGCGCACCCAAGGTTGATGCAAACGCTCAACCGAATGGACGCGAAAAAAACCGGACGCCCGAACCGCAGCGTAAGCGCGACGCGGAACGCAAACCCGTCGTGCCGGCAAGCGACCCGGCGCAGCTTTTAGCCGCGGGGCAGGGCGGCGAGATTCTCAGGCGGCAGCGCGCCACCGAGCGACTCGTCCGCGAGGCGGAATCGAAATATCTCGCCGCGATTCGCATGTTGTCGGAAGACGTGAACCGCAAGCGCACGCGGCTCGACCCGCAGGTCGCCGCGCGCTTCGACGAAACGCTCGCCACCATTGATCGCTCCATCGCCGAGACGCGCCGCACCGTGCTCCGGCAGCGCAACGATCCGGTCGCCGTCCAGTACATGCTCTCGGCCTATGCCAAGAAAATCGAAGTGATGCGCGAGATGGCCGCGCTCGACTAAAACGAATCTCGAACTCTCGCAAACGGAACTTGAAAGTCTTTACGGTCCGGAAGTGTTATGAACAAGAAAACTCTGACAGCTTTAATCGTCGCCGTCGTCATGATCCACGGCACAACGTTGCGGGCAAACATGCAGGCGCGGGCGCAAGGCACACCTCCTCCCGCACGTCCCGCGCCGGGCGGTTCGGTCTCGATCAACAATCAGGCGGGGCGCGTGCAGATCAAACTCGAACGCGGCAGCCGCGTCGCGATCAGCAACCGCTACGGGCGCATCACCATCGCGGGTTGGGACGGCGACACGGTCGAGGCCACGGCGACGAGCGAGCGCGGCGCGGAGGCCGTGCAGGTCGAGATGACGGCCGACCCTGCGGCGGCGCAGAGCGTGCTCACGCTCAACGTGCCCGGCC
>DATCWB010000637.1:0-15349 GCA_036566625.1 Pyrinomonadaceae bacterium | reverse complement strand
GCGTGTGTCGGAGTCTCGCGCGCCGGCGTCTCGCCCGCGACGCCGCGCCCCTTCTCGGTCACCTATGCGCTCGACGCTGACGCCGGCCGCGCCTTCTGGGTCTCGGACCGCGAGACCGCGGGCGAACCGGAGGATACGATTTTCGCGGACGTGCTGTCGGTCGAAGTGCTGCCGCGGTTCCTCAGCGAAGACGGCGCCATCAAGCGAGCCGCGGCGGCGGATACGCTCGCCGTCCCCGGGCCGGAGGTGGCTCTCGTCGGAGAAGAGACCGGGGGCGGGCGGCGGGATCTGACAGTCCGTGTGAGATCGCGCCGGGGGGCGCCGTGGCTTCACGTGTTCGTCGAAACGGGCAAAGTCATCGGCGCGGCGGTGGACGGCAGCGCGTTCGATGAAGGGGCCGGCGGCGCTGGCGCGGCCGAAGGGGCCGTCTGGGGGTTCCGACACATCGGCGCTGGCGACGATGGCTTCGAGTTGAAGCTCGTCGTTGACCCGGCGGGCGGCCCGGTGCGGATCACGGTCGTTGACCAGTCCCCCGGGATCGAGAACCCGGCTGCCGCGCGGCTCGGGCCGGAGGCGATGTACGCTCGCTCGTGGGTCGCGGGGACGACGCTCGTGTGGCGCTCGTACGCGTTCTGAAGCCGCGTACCGGAACGGTGCCAGCGCTTATTGCAGGGTTTTGTGTTGCAGGAATTGCTTCTGCGGGTATAACCCCTCCGCCAGTTCATCTGTCACCTTCGGGAAGCATCCTCATGCAGCAGAATAAGTCCCCTGGCGAGTCTGCTCATCGGGCTCCTGTAGGGCTATAACATCGTGCAGTTTTGACTCGGCTTAATGTTTTTGGTTATGTTCGGAGTGATCGTCTGGCTGGCACTCAGAGTGCACAGGAAGTCAGTCAAACATCTGTCGGAGGAAGGCTTGGTGCGCAACGATGGGTGAATCTTTACATGGTCTGAGTTGACCCGCGTGGTGGACAAGGTCAGAGTTCGACCGTCCGGCGGGAAAACCATCGGGCGGACTGAAATTCGGTTCAAAGATGGTGAAGCGGCGTGGGTGATTCCCGGAAAGGTAAGTAATTACGCCGAAGTAGATACGCTGATAGACGGCCTACCGTGTGAACATACGGAGGAGAGGGCCTAATCGCCGGGTTCGGTGCTTTGGAAAAGAGATAGAAGACAGTTTGCTCGCCGCGCATGGCATAAACTTTACGGGGTTGGTGTTGCTTACAAGCCGACAAGGCGGCAAGCATGAAGACCTACGAAGACTACTCGACCTCGCCCGACGGGTGGAACGTGACCTCCACCCTAGAGTTGGGAGACGACGGGAGTTTCTCATACTCGGAATGGCGGACTGACTACACGAACGCCAGCCTGTCCTGCGGCGCCTCCGGGACGTGGCAGCGGATAGAGGGGTACATCGTCTTCCACACCGAGCGGGTAGACCCGCCGATCTACTTACCGTTGGCGGAGGGGCAGAAGTTGATCGCGAGGTTGCGGGACGGCACCCTCGAATTCGGGCAGGGTTGGACGCTGCATCCGCCGAACCCGCGGCAGGGGTACACCATCACAACTCCTGTGAGCAACGACGGCACTGAACCGCGCACACTCGTGCTTGAGCCGTGGGGCACGCGCCATACGCTTGCGCCCGGCGAGAGGGTAGAGGTTGTAGCGGAAGGACGCTGGTGGGAGGGTGAGCCGAAGGTCGAACGCCGCGCCGACGAGATCGTGTTCGACGGCCGGAACGGGTCGTGGGCCACCGTCGTCCCGCAGCCGCCACTGCCCTCACCGCCGCCAAAGCCGGAGTCGATAACTAAGCCGCCCGCCCCTTCGCGCACAACTCGTGCCAAAGCACCCAAGCGAATCGACAAGCCGAGCGGCATGTCGCCGGTTAAGCCGTTGGTTAGGCCGCCCGTCCCGCGGTTCGTGCCGCGCGCGCCCTCGCCGGAACTCGCCGCGCTCATCCGCCGTTGGATCGAAGAGCTGCCGGCGGAAGGCATGATCAACCGGCTCTGCAAGGAGAACGACGCCGTCCGGCTCGACTGCACGGAGATATATCTATGGGTGCTGCGGACGGATGGGCAAGTGCTGTGCATCGATCACGAGTCGTTCGCCCAGCGCCCGGAGCCGGAGGATGACGCCGAGGTCGCATACGGCAAAATTGAGGTGGCGGCCAAGACGCACCCCGAACTGCTGGAACTACTACCACCCGACCGTGGTTGGCCGACTAACGTGTAGCGTTGATTGGTGGTAGACACGGAAGGCGGGAACAGAAGGCGGCGTAGCCCGGTATAAACATGAACGACTCAGGAATGGAAGTGAGTTATGAAAACTCTACTGCTGATACTGCTGTTGGGGTTCGCCCTCGCCGCGCTCTACGTGCTCTACCTCAGGCGGGAGGGGCGAAGGAGGAGGGCGCAGGGAAAGCTCTACGAGCCGCTGGCGGACAGGTTTGGGCTGACGCTGGTCACGCTCAAGAACCCGGCGGGCCTCTACATGTGGCCTGAACTCGGCGGCGTTTACCGCGGCAGGGAGGTCATAGTGAGGGGCGGGGTGGAGTTCGACCCGAGGCTGGGCGAGTACGACCGGCTGTTCAGGAAACTGGGCGGCGCGTCGGGGGCGAGGCTGCGGAGCGTGCCGAGAGGCGAGTTCACCTACATCAAAGTGAAATGCGCCAACCCTTCCGGCCTCTCCTTCTATATCACTTACGACCTTTCGGGGCCGAAGGGCGGGACGGAGTTCGAGCGCCGCTTCCGGGTCAAGTTCGGCGAGGGGGGAGAGCTACAAGGCCCCATGATTGTAGGCGAGGCCATCCGCCGAGAGTTGTTAGCCACGGTCACGGCCGGGCGGTCGCACCCTTTCGAAAAGCTCGCGCTGGTGGGTGACGGTTTGCTATATATCGAAACAGGAAGGATAAAAACGGTCGGGCAGGCGGAGCGTTTCGCGCGGATGATAGACCGGCTGTGCGACGCAGCGGATAATGTCGATTCGGCTCCACGGCCGATGCTCGGCGTAGAGTCGCCGCTGGTGGGCTTTTCGTCTTTCACGCAAGAGCGTCAGCCGGATCGAACGTAAGGTATGCGGAGGACTGGTTATGGGTAAACAATCAACAATCAAATTTTTATTTTGTGCGTTGCCGTTAATTTGTGCCGTCACGGCCGGCGGTATCACGCGGCAAGACAACACACCTGACAACTCAACCGGGAGAACACCCACGATGAGACGGCTCTGGCAAAACCGTAATGAGCGTACTGGCTCGGTAAGTATCAAGACCTCGAAACGCTCTCACTCACTGTCCGGGCAACATCAGCCAGCACCCGGTGAGCTATACCCCAAGGAAGAGTGGGCCATCTGGTACGCGGACACGTTCGACCGTGATTCCCCGCCGAGCGTGGATGTAAAAGGCTTCGGACTCGTCGAAGGTCTCACGCAGCTCTGGGCGCGACACCTGTTCGAGTCCGTTCGACCCGATGGTCAAAGCGGCTTCTCGACTTTCCACCTAAAATGGAGGCAGGGGCGCGTTGAGATCAACGGTGACCGGGAGGGCGCTAAGCGTCTTCGGGGGTGGTTGTTCGGGAAGAAGGAGTCTTCGTATAAGGGTTATGCCGCGGAGGCCGATCCCGCATTACTTAAGAAGGTGGCCGTCGCGCACGCCCATCTGATTGAAAGCGGGGAGAAGGCTGAACAGATACTTACCATAGCCCGAGCAGCAAAAGACGGCGCGGATTTCTCGAATCGACTTGATGGCCTCATAAAGAAATAGATGTGTGGCTGAAGCGGGAACGGTCTGAATGCTATATGAATGGGTGTGCCAGGAGTGGCAGACACGGGCAGATGAATGAGAGGGCGCGTAAGGCCAAGCAACCCTAGAGCGGCCCTACAACGGCATGCACCCGACCGCTGCCACCCCGCTTGTCATATACTTGTAGAGGCTCGGGACGGCAGGTGATGCCCGGCGTTAGGCATCAGGCAAATCGACGGTATGGACTCTCATACATATATTTCATTTACGCTGTCTCTGATTGTATCCTCCGGGCCATTTGGTCGGGTAGGTTCACCGAATCTATTCTGTTGGGTGAGCGCCGCTCCTTTCCCGTCAGCCCCTCTTGATAACGGTCGTGTCGTAGTCCTCAGTCGGGATTCGTCCACCCGCGCTTGGCGCGAATACGCCAGTGCGTTGTCGGTCGAGCAGTCTCGCAAAATCATTGAACTACTGAATGCTCTGGGACTCCCCGGCCGGACTCCCGACGTGGAGGGCGTCTTCGACACATCCGATTTTTGGTCACATATATCTTGCGAAATCGGGATCGAGGGGCGGCATACAAATCTTCAAATTATGATGCACGCTAGCGGCTTCGAGGGCAGAGATGCGGCGAGATTGAATGGGCTGTTTCTTTATCTGTTCAATCTCGCCGGTTACGAAGGATATGGCTGGTCGTTTAACAGCGACTCCTGACGACTCATTCAAACCGGACTCGCAATGCGGCAGTTCTTTCACGCTCTGGTTGATTGCTCGCCGGTTAATTCGGGCGTTACGCGCTTCTTTAACAATACGGCCTGTAGAGGCTTAGACTTGAGGCTCCCGGCGCTCGGACACCGGGATGGAGAAGTAAATGGGCGCGCCCGCTTTCAAACAGGTCTCGAAAAATTTGTTCAAGGAGATGTATTTCCAGCTAAGGGGCGGTAGGGAGTCGGGCTGGACGGCTGACTACTGGTGGGATGTCATTGAGCCTTATACCGGGTCGGGATGGAGGTTCATGGTCGAGGAGCCTAGAAGTGCCGAGCATAACAGGATGTTTATCGTCACGGATCACAAGGCTATGGAGCACCGGCTGTTCTTCATGACCGAGCAGTCCGAAGAAGATTTCTTAGAGTGGCCTAGTCAAGAGTGACATCACATCATGTCGGCTCACACGATTTCAGCCAGAGCCGCACCTAACAATGGCACGCACCCGACCCGCGACACGACGGCTCCTATGTAAATCAATCTTGCGGGCGGGTGATGCCGGGCGTGAGGTGGCTTTTGGTTGCCGAGTAATCGAGGTCTTCATGAAGAGAATTATTGTAAGTTTGATCTTCGTCACTTCCTCCCTCGCTGTCGTGGCTCTCCCGCAGAAGAAGGAGGCTGGAAAGTCCTCTTGCCAGGGCACCGGGACACAGGCTGAGGCTAATGCTTGCGCTCGCTTTCAGTATACGCAGGCGGATGTCGAGATGAATCGAGTTTATGAGCAACTAATGTCAGAATTAGCTGGTGATGACGACAAGAATCAGCAGAAGTTAAGGCAGGCCCAATTGCTGTGGCTGCAGTACCGCGACGCGAATTGTGAAAGTGAAGCATCAATCTACGAGGGCGGATCAATCCGCCCGGCGATTTACAACCAGTGCTTAGCTTCCGTGACACGTGAGAGAACCGGGAGGCTGAGAGCGTTTCTTGGTGCAATGAGGCAGTAGGTGGCGTTTGCAATCTATGTTGAGGTGAGTAGTAATGAGGGCGCCGCCTAACAATGGCATGCTGCGGACGCGCAATTAAGCTGATGGCAATACCTCCACACGTACATTTACCTCGGCTTGCTGCCGGCGTAACAATCGACTCGGCAGCTCTCGAGTTCCTATGCCGGATGGCGGGTGAGGCGGGGCTTTAGGTGCTCAGCGTTTTAAGCTAAACAGGGAGCGCATTCCCGAAAGGTAAAACGTAGCTTGAGTGATTTAAAGACTGATCGGCCTCCGGGCGCCGTCCTCTATAGCGAGAAACTGCTCGACCTGCGGGGCGAATGTCCCGCGTGCGGGGAATGGGAGGATAGTACCGGGTGGCTCCGCTCCCAGGAGGGAGATACTGGCCGCTGGTACGTTGATATGAAATGCACGGGTTGCCGCAGCCGCGGGGGCGAGTGGAAACTCAAGTGGCAGCCACTGATCGAAGAAGTCCTTGAGGTTGAATGGGGGCGCATGATGGCGGCCCCGCCAAGACCTTGTGCCGAGTGCGGCGGCGGCGGTAAATGTGATGCGTGTGGCGGGACCGCGGTTGAGGTGCTGGCTGGGCTCCCGGTCGACTGCGAGAGGTGCGGCGGGGCGGGGGCGTGTTTTGCTTGCGGCGGGTCGGGTAAAGTCGAATGAGATTTTAATGTAGGGTGAGATGTGGTGGGCGGGCGGAGGAGTAGCAGAGAGCCTGAAGAACTGAAAAACGGCCCGCGCCTGACATCAAGTTTGAAGTGCAACACTGACTAAGATTCATAGTAGCATTCCAGTGGCGTCCTGAAGCCATCTCGCTTGCGTGGCCGCTGGTTGAGCTTGCGGGCGATGGAGTTGCATTGTTACTGACTCAGCCTTACCATACTGGTTCCTTACGGCAGATATTGGCGGATCAGGCCGTTGGCATTTTCATTACTGCCCCGCTCCCACGAATGATACGGCCGGGCGAAGTAGAAGAGTGCCTGCGTGCGCGCCTCCATGTCATTGCAGTTGTGGAACTCCGTGCCGTTGTCAGCGGTGATGGTCTCGGACGCGCCCTCGTGACGGTTGATCAACCCGATGACTCTCCGGTTGAGCGAAGTGGTCGCGCGGTCCTCCAGTTAGCCGATCAACAGTAAGCCGCTCTTGCGCTCGACCAGGCTCACGTTGCAGTCCTTGCTGGGCGCAGTAACTCTTCAACCTGCGCGAAGTCCGCGGCCGAGAAGCGAAGGTTACGGCGCGAGCGGGAGCGACGGACGTTGGTGCGCTCCCGGGCAGTGAAGGCACGGTAGCGGCCATCGGCGCGGGTGCTGTTACGGCTGATCTCGCGGCAGATGGTGGAGCGGTTGCGGCCCAAAGCGCGTGCGATCTCTGACTGATTTAAGCCTTGCCTTCTGAGCGCGGTGAGCATATATCTCTCCGCGGGGGTGAGTTGGCAATACATGATGGCGAATATCCTCTTCGTGGTAGTCGAGAATCTTCGTCAGTATGGCCGCTCACCTCTAATAGAAGAAAGCGTGTTGCACTTAGTATATGCATCCGAGCATCAGCGGCGCGGCGGTCTAGCGCATTACCCGCTGAGCGGGGGCGCGCCAATAGCCTGACCCCACGCAGCCATTAAAGCAGGGTGTGCCCCGGAGTCGCGTAACTCAGTGATTCTCGCCCTGATCTGCCCCTCGGATAGAGCAACGTCCCCGGCGCCCGACCCGGGGTTCGGGGGGACTGTCCCTGCCTCCGCCGCCTCCACCACGGCGATGGCCAGAGAGCGCGCACCCGCCGCCAAGTCCTCCGCGTCGCCCCGAGCCTGCAGCCACTGGACGGCCTTCGAGACTTGCCTCCTGAAGTGACCCGAGCGGCGCGTGTGGCCGTTGCGCACGAAGGCCAGCACGGCCGCCGCCGTGAACTCGACCTCAACGTCGCCTGCGCCCCACGAGCCAGAGGCGTTCTGCGTGCGCGCCAACTCCCTGAGAGCACGCTCCGGGTCCGAAGACGTCGCCTTCGTCGTCTCGGCTGAACTTGTGGGACTCGCCTGGTACAAGTTCGCCTCTTCGTAAGAGCTTGAAGGTGACTGCTCCGGCTCGGCGTTCTGGTACGCTTCCGCGGAAGGTCGCTTCCGCCTGAACACGCCGAAGATGGACCTGACGCTTTCGGCACTCGTCGGAGCGGGTGCGTTAGACCGAAACATCGGCATACTCGCCATCACCGGAGGCGCGGCGCCCATAATAACGCCTTCGGGCAGCGGCTGCGACACGGCGACCTGCCGTGGACGTCCGTCACCGCGTGCTTCGCCATCAGCGTCTACGGCCACCAGTGCGGTGTATGTCGTCACCAGTCGGTGCTCGACCGCCAGCGCGATCACCTGCTCGCGCGCGCCGGGCAGATTCCTCGCGCTCTCTGAGCCTTGCGCCAGCAGATCGTCGACCCGGGCGCGCGCCCAGGCCCTCTCCACCGCGCCGTCCCTACCCCCGGGGCGCGGCAGGGCCACCCTCGCCCGTACCTCTTCGCCGCCCCGGTCGCCGATTAGCGTCAGCGAGCCTTCGGCCGCGCTCCCATCGTGGGAGGCGCATGCCACGACCTCCAGCGGCTGCCCAGCGTAGAGGTCGGGTAGGGACCGCGGGTAGACGTCCCACGCCTTCACCCCTTCCCACTCGAGCCGCAGGTCGGTGAGCACGGTGTACGAGACGCGGTCCTGGAATCGGATGATCGCCCCCTCGACGTCCTCCCCCAGTTGCAGGAATTCGGCCGTGCCACGGCCCGCCTCGGCAGCCTTAGCCAATAGCCCGCGGTTGACCGACGGCCCCAGGCCGAAGGCGAAAAGGCGCGCCCTCCCCAAGCTCTTCCTAACGACCTCAAGCGTCCCGGCCTCGTCGTGCACAGCCCCATCAGTGAGGAAGACGACGTAACGCCTGCGCTCGGGGTCTGTCGGCAGCGAGAGGGCCGCGCCGAGTGCCCCGGCGATCTCTGTCCCACCCCTCGCGTCGAGGCGATCAAGCCAGCGGTCGGCGTCATCAACGCTCTTCTGCGTGAAAGGTATCGCCCCCTCGTGAAGCCACTCCAGCCGGTCGTCGAAGGCGAGCAGCGCGAAGGAGTCGCGCTCACCCAGCGTCCGCAGGCAGGCGCGCAGCGCGTTCTTCGCCTCGGCGAGAGGGCCTCCCGTCATCGAGCCCGAGCGATCGAGGACGAAGACAAACTCGCGCGGCGGCGGTTCGGCGACATCCGCAATCGCGGGCGGGACGAGCGTCGCTAGCAGCTTCGCCCCTGCGGGCGAGGCAGAGAGCCATGCGCGCGCCCCGACCTCCTCGCCGGCAACGGGGTAGCGCAGGACGAAGTCCTTATTCGGAACATGGTCGCCTGCAAGACGCAACTGCGCCCTCCGCTCGTCGAGGCGCGTTACTTCCACGGGATGAGAAGGACTTTCGAACGCTTTGATGTCCCCGATCTCAGCGCCTACGTCTACAGACACGGAGATGTCGACTGACGGCGCGGGCGCGCCCTGAGGAGAGACTGGCGCATCAGCGCCCTGCGCCTGCTCAGGCGTGCGTGAGTAGCGCGGAGTTACGCCCATCCGGAAGATAAAGGAGTAGCGGCCGTCGTCGTAGCGCAGCCTCTCCTGGTAGCGGAGCGTAGCCCTGACAGACTCGCCGGGCCTCACGTTGGCGAGGTCAAGCGAGAAGAGGCTCAACCTCTTCTGTTCGAGAAGGGAAGCGAGTCGGCCGCGGTCTCGCGCCTCCTCGTAAGCCCTGCGCGCCGCCTCAAGCTCCTCGACCGAGGCCGTGATCATCGTGTCACCCACGCGCAGCTCGAAGTCGAAGACGGCCGCCTCGTGCGGCAGCGGGAAGAGGTAGGAGAGTTCGACCGGCTCGTTGAAGGGATTGCCGAAGAGTTGGGTTACGGTGACTGAGACGAGCGGGCCCGTGATCTGTGCGATCACATCCATGCTCTCAAGCGGGAGCGGGGAGGCTTCGGGCGCGCCCGTCACGACGAGCGTCCCGGTCTTGATCTCGTCAACCTCCGCCCATGGCAATGTCCTCATCTCTCACCTCCGTCAGGGCGGCCGTAGTCGCCGCCGAAGATATGCCCGCAGGAGCGGAGCATCTCCGCTACGCGGGCCATGGTCTTCCGTCCGACCCCAGCGTCCACTGTCAGCTCGACGCCGGGAGCAATCTGGTAGCGTGTAAGGGTCCGGGCCGCAGGGGCGTCCCTCGCGGGGTCACGGCGCACGTCAGCGGCAGCTGCCAAGGGCCTCGACAACTCGGCGAGTAATGACTGCACCCCTGCTGCATTCAGCTTTGATAGTCGCTCTCGAATCTGGTCGAGGCGCAGGCCGCGTGCGCGCAGGAGCGGGATTGCTTTGAGATTGAGCAGGTGGGTGTCGGAGTACCGAGCGCCAAGCCCCGCTCCTTCGGCCGGAGGCAGCAGCCCCTGCTGCACGTAGAAGTGAATATTGCGCCGGGTGACGCCGCTCAGCTCCGTGAGCTCGCCGATGTCGTAATCTGCCATAACGATTAACTTAACAGTTAATGTAACAGTAATTTGCTAGTGCTGTCAAGAATTTTGTTCTCTGCTTGAAACAAACGACAGGCGAGGCTTGCCAAGTACGCCGGGGCTGACTTTTAGGGCAAAGTTAGGACATAATTACTATTGTCGGACTCTAAAGATGGGTACCAGATTTGATAATCTATCTCTAGCACTCTGTTGATGTTCGTCTGGCTAAACGATCTTAACTATGTTCAATAAGGATTGATCTTTTTATGAATTTGAGCATACCTCAGACACGAAGCATCAGCGCTAGATCAGAGCGCAGCTCCTCATTAGATCGATGCTCGTGCGGACGCTAATGAAGTACGTCTCGCTCATCGGAGCGCTGGCAGGCCGGGAAGGATGCCGCATCGCTTCGGGAGGCTCGAACAACTTTATCGCCCGCGGCGAGGCTGCCAACTTACCCACACATCGGATGACGGCTATCGGCCCGCTCTTCGAGAGTTTGAGACTGCTCAACCGGCAGATCGATGAGGTCGCCACTTCATAGAGACATTATCGGGCGTGATACGGAGTGGCGCGATGAAATATGATGAAGCGTACCGAATTTGTTCGCCGTTCAAATGCCTCGGCTACCTCGAATACCCAGATACTACGTCCTATCACGAGGTGACAATAGCTACAGACAGTGAACGGAAAGTTTATATAGTCGAACTCTTCGACCGAGATTACGGGAGAGAGGAAAGCGGTTTAGAGGAGGTGTTCTCTAGCCAAGAGGCTGCCGAGGCCGCCGCGCGGCAATATATACATGACCACTATCAGAAGCACGCCCTTCGATAATACCTCCCGGATCTCGCGTCTTCTAACGGCAATTATGTATAACTCTTAGTTAGCTTAACTAGACGCCTTATTCCTATATCTTTAACTTTTCAACGCCGACATAGCCCTCTAATAGTAACGTCCACCGCCGTACTTATCTGTCGCAGTGTTATGCGCTTGGTAGGATTTTAATTGACTTGTTTAGCAACGCAATCTATCTTTAGGTTTTCATGGCGCAATAGGTTGTGTAGGCTTATGCGTTACCCTTAGCCTTGCTCTCCAGCCTTCTAACACTCACTTACTCACATTCTACTTTGGCCTTGCTAGAACAGGCCATGGTAAGAACTTCCTTACGAAGGCGAGACTGTCATGTCATTTCACCTCAAGTACCCGACCTCAAGCCCCGAGTATGTCAGACCCGCTACCATAGATGATTTGAAAAGCAAAGAGTTATTTGAAGAAGTGAACAAGAGTTCTCTGAAAGAACTCGCTGCGCACAGCAAGATATGTAAGCTCAGCGCCCACAAAAGTCTCCCGCCCACGAGGGAAGGCGTAGACTACATGTACGTCATCATCAGCGGTTACGTCGCGATCTGGCTGCCCTCACGCCTTATTCACATGGGGGAGAGCTTTCTCGCTTGGCGCGGCCCTGAACAGATTATCGGGGAGATGAAGTCGATAGGAGATAAACCCTCGGAGGCAAGAATAACCACTTGTGATCCCTGCGAATTCATCGAGTTCAGGAGTGACGTTCTGACGAAGATGGCTGAGGTCACGCCGCGCCTTTACCGTAACGTGGCGCGGCTACTCATGGAAAAACTGCACCAAGAGAGACACCGCGCAGAAGTCATTCAGATTACTCCCGCTCAAAGAAAGGTGGCGCAGACGCTCCTGTACTTGGCCGAGGAGCGGTGTGGGAAAATCCTTCCTGTTAAGTCGAATATGTTTGCGATTCCGGGAATCATTCACCAAGATGAAATAGGGGCATATATTGGGGCCGAGCGCGAGACCATTAATAGGATTCTATGTAACTTCAAGAGCATTAAGATGATCAGTTACACTAGCAACAAGCACGGCTGTGAAATTACTATTATCAACCGAAAGGGCTTAGATAATATCGCCTGTAAACCTAGTGCCCGACGCGCGCAAATACGACGGTCTAAATCTCCCATCTGAAACCTTCAGCTAACGAACCGGAAACACTAATGCCCCTTTCAAAGGGGCATTAGTGTTTCCGGTTCGTCTAGTAGAATCAACGCGTCACAGATGGCCACGGTTCTTTAAGAATTCTGTTAAAGCTTCGTTTACGACATCACTTTTTTGCTTACGCTCTTTGGCGGCACATACTTCTACCGCTATATCTACCTGTTCGTTCAGGATAAGAGTGGTTCTAATCTTGTCACCCGTAGATTGATTCTTTCCTTGCGCTGGTTGTTTCTGCGTAAAGGCGCGCTTAGGTGTGGACATGGGCTTTACATCTGACCTCCTGTGTGGATTAGGGATGAGTTTCTTTATGCCTAGACATTTGGCATAGAGGCTTACAGTAGTATGTATGCTGATGGATGTCAATGACTAAGTGTGATTGCTATCACAACAAATTTATTTTCCTGCTAAATAAAGATTATAAGCCGATATGCCGAATTAGAGGATGAATCCAAAAAATCGAAATTATCTACAAAAAAATGGAAAAGTTAGAAATCTCTCAGCGTTAAATCGCTGAATTTATTGGCCGGATGAATGATAAATGAAGCGGCATGTAAATTGCGTTGCGCGGGGAGTAGTCTAGGTGCTTATTCGTATAATATTTTTATCACAAATACACCTAGTAACATGGTAGACTGCTTCTTGCAGCCCATCGTAATGAGGCAGCAACCAAAAACTTTAACCGCTTTGGGCTTTGACTGGAGGACAGAATGATGCGTGAACCTCTTCTTGAAGAAAGTTTTTATCAACCGGCCTATTCGTCTGAATCGGAGAAGTCTCCACAGGTCAAGCGTCGGCAGTTCCTACAGACGGTTGGCCTTGTGGGGGTTGGCCTTGCCTTAGCCCCGAATATCGTGTTGGCGCAGCACAGTGATTTCAAGCGTTGGCGCGACCGTGTGAATGGTTTTGTCTACAGCGTCTGTGAGGACGAAAGCAGGGCGCGAACCATTACCTCGCAGCTCAATAGCACAGGCCTCCAGTGGAGAGGGGAAACCACGGACTTCCATTACTATTACGCGGCGCCAATAATCTTCGCAGGGGGAATGATCCTCTCCGAGCGGGTCATCTGTAACAATGGCTTCGAAGTGAAGCGGTACCCCTTCTATGACCACCAGTACCCTTGCCAACACGTAACTGACCTGAATGCGTTTGAGATCAGGTGCGTTACCAACCCCGTTGAGATTAAGGAGTACGGCTGCGTGATGGCACCTCACGGCAGGCGAAGATCGCTGGAGGGATACGCCGATCATGCTAACTACCGTCGGGTAGCCAAGACATACGATATAGATCCAGATCAATTTGAGCCCGAGTATAAAAGGGTTTTTAAAGGTAACAAACGGGCGGTCATCGGATATCAGATTGCGCACAAGACAGCAGTAGGCACGAATGGCAAACCCGAAAAAGGTGTCATTCTTGACTCTAGCGACATTTGAGACTCTACCTGAACACGGAGAGCAGCAGTGGGAGAGGCAGGAGTTAAATTTCCTGCCCCCACTCGCGCCGATGTCAAGATTAATTTTTGGCAGGCGTGTTTAGTACAAGGCCAAAACCTTACTCACGCTGAAGAGTTTGGTAGTTCAAGCGTTGCCCTAAGGAGGTGCTGAGCAATGAACTCGCAACCGCCACTGAATAATTTGTCCAGTAACAGGTTCTACGCCATAGCCATGCTGCTTGCGGCACTCATCGGCACGCTAGCTCAAGTCGTGGTAATCCCTCCAACTTGGAAATCGTGGCCTTACGAAGAACCAAAGCCGCAGCCTTCGGTTACACCGGTCCCGACTCCCACCAAAGCAGAGACTTTCCAGAGCCAGATCAACGTCTGCGGCACTTGGCTCTCTATGACGTCCCAGAAGCGATACGATTTCGTTTGCCAAGGTCAGGGAGCTTTCGAGATTTATGAAGTCAGCGACAAAGGGCTGAGTAAGAACGGCTCAGGGAAGCTGACAGAAGAGGGTAATGTGGAGGCGGATCTCCTCTCGATGCCGAAAAATAGAAGGGCACATCTCAGGTTGAAGCTCTCGGCGGACGGACGCAGGATGGAAGGCACTTGGCAAGGTGAGGATCCGCGGGAATCCGGCCAGTTAATGTTCCATCGAGTATGAAGAGGCCGCCCCGCTGATGGTTTCGCAACTTTAGAACCCCCCATTAGTCATCATGGAGGCTTACGAGAGAAGGTCTAACATGAATCTACTTCACGAAAGAAAGTTGTTTCAACGCGGCGCGCTCTTCTTTGCCGGACTCGTCCTTCTGTGCGTTCAGGTGATGCAGTCACCGCCTAGCCTCGCGCAGACTCGGCAGCAAAAGCAGACCAAGCCCAACGAACGTGGGCTATCGGCCAGCGAGGCCAGATGGGAAGAGCACGATATCATTGAGCGCGCCGTCGCTTCAATCTGCGAAGAGCGCGTCCGTGACCCGCAAGGAAGTGTTCCGATAGACCAGATGGCTGCGCAGCATGCGCTGTCACTTACTGACCCGAAAGTCGTCGCCGGGAGGAAGCGCGCCCAACGGCTGCTGCCTGTGGCGAAAAGACTTGTCCCTTCAGCCTTGAGCCGCCTCGCTGCCGACTACAATTTAGAGGCGCTCAACCTCAATTGGATCTACGCGCGGGTAAAAGCCGTCAACGTCATCAAGTTGGAGGTTGAAGCGCATGACAATGCCTACTGGCGTCCGAGCGAACCGGACGCGATCATCTTCGGGACCATCTTTCTGGCAGGAATAAGGTCAGACGAAGCCATGATTACAGTCTTGGCGCATGAACTGACGCACGCCGTCAACGGCACGGACCAGTCTTTGCAGCCACTCTTTAGACGCGTCGAGGCAAGAGCGTCCACAATGGGGAAACTGCCGATCCGAGGGAGTATGGCGGCAGAGTTAACATGCGAGGCGGTGGGTCTTCAAGCCATGCGTATACATACCGGGAATGCTTTGGGTAAGGGCACAACAAGACGCTTGGCACGGGCCGTGGGAAAGAACTGCGTGCAAAGGGACCTCGCCGACGCGACTCATCTTTCGCCGCGCGAGACGCTGCGGGTTCTACTAGCGCTCGAACCGGAATTGGCGATGGCCATCACAGTAAAGGAAGAAAAAAAGCGTCCCTCAAAGAGTCGAAATTAAATTATCCGGCGAATGCATAATATCGTTCGTGGGTTGTTATGTGAGGCGGTGAGATTGGAATCGAAGTTGGATCGCCGCCGGGTTAGGACTGCGTGAGTGTTGCGCGGGCACTAATATGCGAAGGGCGGGCGCATGTCAAGATTCGTCTCTGGGCGATTGTGAATAGGGCTTCTAAAAAACCCAGAGGACAATGATTGTTATTTTGATTCATTAGATGTGGCGCTCTCTATAGGCAGTATAGCAACTCCTCAACCATTATCAGCATTCCCAATTACGTTAAGGGCTGAAATAGT
>DATCWB010000636.1:0-2338 GCA_036566625.1 Pyrinomonadaceae bacterium | reverse complement strand
GACTGAGGCGCGCGGCTGGCTCCTGCGCGGCGCGGAAGGCGCACCCGCCGTCGTGCTCCTGCATCGCTACGGCGCGGATCGCCGTAGATAAAATCGAACGGCGTGTGGCGGACTAAGAACGACGGATACTGGCGGCCTTTGATTACATGTCGCAACGCAGAAGACCGGGACGAAGATTATTGATGGCGCTGCTGCCCGTGGCGCTACTTTTGGTGCTGGGCATCGTCGCCGGGCTGCTGTTCATCGTCCACACGATTGCGCGTCCGGTCACGCACCCGTATCTCGTCACGCCGGAAACTTTTCCCGCCTACAGCGCGCGGGGCCTGCGCGTCAACGTCGAGGGTTGGAATAACAACGACGGGACTGAGGCGCGCGGCTGGCTCCTGCGCGGCGCGGAAGGCGCACCCGCCGTCGTGCTACTGCATCGCTACGGCGCAGATCGTTCGTGGCTCCTGAATCTCGGCGTCAAGATCAACGAAGCCACCAACTGCACGATCCTCCTGCCCGACCTGCGGGGGCATGGCGAAAACTCGAAAAACACGCACACCTCTTTCGGCACGCGCGAGACGGCCGACGTGGCGGCGGCCGTCTCGTTTCTACGCAACCTCAAGACCTCGCAGCAGCGTCCGCTCGTCGGCGAACGCTTCGGCTTCTACGGCGTCGAACTCGGAGCGTATGCCGCGCTCGCCGCCTCTGCGCGCCAACCCGGGCAGATGCAAGTGAGCGCGCTCGTCCTCGATTCCGTCCCTGCCTCGCCCGACGAACTATTGGGCAACGCCACGCGCGACCGCGTCGGCTTCGACAACGGCCTGCTCAACCTGCTCGTGCGCGGCGCGGCGCGCATCTATTTTCTCGGCGGGTACGAAAACGATTCTTCGTGCCATCTGGCCGCGCAACTTCCGGGGCGGCGCGTGCTGCTCCTCAGCGGTCAGGACGCCGGGGCTTTGCGCGATTCCACACAGAGGCTGGCGCAATGCTTTTCCTCGACGCCGCCCGTCGGGCTGCAAGTTGACCTTCCCGTCACGGGCTTCACCGCCTCGTCCGCCACCGGCGAACAGGGCGAAACATACGACCGCCTCGTCATCGAATTCTTCTCACACGCTTTCGACGAAGACGCCCAACCCCGGCCTTGAATTGACTGCATTCGCATCGACGGAGCACCGCCAATCTACACGCCGTTAACGCACACGCACGGCGACCACCACGACCGTCCCGTTATCGCCGATCACTTCCGTGTCCAACGGCCGGAAGTCGAGCAACTGCCCGGCGTATTCCAGGGGCACGATGACGAGCAGCGTGCCGCCTCTCTGCCTCGCCACCTCTAACACTTCGCCCGCGCCTTCAAACTTCCACGGCTCGCCCCGCGCGTCGTCGTAAATCAAACGTCCCGCCGCGTAAAATTGCGCCGTGCGCTCGACGTTGTGCAGATTCAGGACGGGCGACGCGCCGTAGCCGCGCCTCTCGGCCGCACGCAGCAGTTCACGCACCGACTCGCGCGCGGCCACACGCTCCGCGGCGCAACTCAGGATCAGCATCGTCGTCAAAAACGACACGCCGACGACGAGCAACACACTCTGCATGCGTCGGCTCGCGGCGAACAGCACGTATCCGCTCGCGGCCACAACGGGCGCGGCGACGAGTGCGATGCAGGCGCGCGAGAGTTCCGGCGCTTTCAACCCGTACACCGTCCCCGCTGCGGCCAATACGAGCATCAGCACTCCGGTCGCGCTGAGAGCGCGCGCGTTCCCCTCGCCGCGCAGGAAGCCGGCGAGCCGCTCGCCCACGAGCAACGCCGCCCCCGGCAGCGCGGGCAGAATGTATCCCGGCAACTTCGACCCCGAAGCCGAAAAAAAGAGCAGCGGGAACAGCACCCATGCCAGCGCGAAGAGACGCAGTTTGCCGAGCGCATCATCGCCGCGCCAATTCCAACGGCGCGCGTGCGCGACGCCCGCCGCGAGGAACGCGCTCCACGGCAGCATCAGCGCGGGGATAATCGCCAGATAGAACCAGAACGGCTGCGGGTGGTGATACTTGTTCGAGAGGTAGCGCGCGAAGTGATGCCTGACGAAAAACTCGTCCACGAACGTCCAACCGTGCCGCGCGATGACGGGAGCGTACCAGAGCGCGGCCACGGCGAGCGTGATCGGAAATCCCCAGAAGGCCGATTTCCACGCGCCGGGCAAACGCCGCCGCAACAGATGATAGACGGCCACGACGCCCACGGGGATGACCACGCCGATCAAACCTTTCGCCAAGAGCGCCGCGCCCATCCCGGCGTAGAAACCCGCGAGCAGCCACGTGCGCGTGCGTCCTGTGGTCTCAAGTTCCGCCGCGAAGA
>DATCWB010000635.1:0-3148 GCA_036566625.1 Pyrinomonadaceae bacterium | reverse complement strand
GCTGCCTCATCCAGCGTCGGATGCCGCGGCGGCGGGGCGGACGGGCGCGCGGCGGGCTTACCAGTCGCCGTGCGAGCCGGTTGCTTCTTCGCGGCGGCGGCTGTGCTGTGTGGAGACGGGGCGGCATGTTTGGTCTGCTTCGCGGCGGCCTTTGCCGCCGGACGCGCCTGAGTTTTAACCGCAGTCTTTGTTGCAGGCTTGGTTGCAGTTTTACTTTTGGCAGCCGGGCGCGGCGTCGAACTCGCGGCTTTGGCGCGCGCAGCCGGTCTGGTCTTGGCCGTCGAAGCGGCGCGGGAACTCTTTTTCGCGGATTTGGCGGTTGAGGCAGCCGCCGGCTTGTTATTTGTAGCTTTGCGGACAGGGGCTTTCTCCGCACCGGAGCGTTTGGCGAGCGGTTTCGGTGGCGTCGCGGTCTTCGCGCCCAACTTGCGATTTTTTGCCGTTGACACGCTGGAGACGCTACGTGCGACCGGGCGGGAGGATGGTCTTTTCGCGCTCTTGCTGACAGATTCGCTCATGCGAAGCTCCATTATCAAAATGACTCCCGTTTCGGAGCCAGGAAACGCCCGCACTTTAACACAGCCTGTCGCATAAATCAACGTGGTAGTGTAAGTTGCGGGCATCAAGGGGCTTTTGCGAGGGAACGGGAGGGGCGACCAACATAGAAAAACAGTTGATGTTATTGAAGGCGTTATGTTAGAGTCCAAAAGGAGTTGCGCCCCTCGTGCGACCCTTCCGGGATGGGGGCAATCGTTTCCGGCCGACACGCGAACTCCTTTAAAATCTTTGGCTTAAATTTTACTCGCAACTCTCGATAGCGGCCTCTGCCCATCCCACCCCGGTAACTCCCCAATAGAGAAAGCGCCTGTACTAATGACAGACACTCCTATGATCATGCGTGAGCCGCAGTACGAGCGGATCGTGTCTGTTTTACACAAACTGCGCACTGATTCTCTCTCCCGCGTGGTCTTCCTGGTGGACAAAAACGGCCAGCCGATAGCCGTTCAGGGGGACGTGAGCAATATTGACACGACGAGCCTCGCCTCACTTGCCGCCGGGAATGTCGCGGCGACCGGGGGCATGGCGCAACTCATTGGCGAGAAAGAGTTTCCCACTCTTTCGCATGAGGGCGAGCGCGAGAGCATCCACATCTGCATCATCGGGCGGACGCTCCTCGTCGTCGTCTTCGACGACCGTTCCAGTCTCGGTCTGGTCAAACTGCGTGTGAAGCAGGCGGCGCGCGAACTGGCCGCGATTTTTGAGGATGTCGAACGCGATTCGCAGGCCAAGCGCGAGCAGGACGACTCACTTTTCGCCGGCATCACGGACGACGATATTGACAGCTTATTCAATTAGTGACAGGTGATGGGTAACGGGTGACAAGATGAAACCCTTGTCTTTTCCTGTCACCCGTCACTCGTCACCTGTCACTTAAAAGCTATGACGTTTATCAACTACGCATCACGCGAAATCAATTGCAAGATCGTCTATTACGGGCCGGGGCTGTGCGGCAAGACGACCAACCTGCAATACATCTACGACTCGACCGCGCCTGCCTCAAAAGGCAAACTCATCAGTCTCGCGACCGAAACCGACCGCACCCTCTTCTTCGACTTCATGCCGCTCGAACTCGGCACGGTGCGCGGCTTCAAGACCCGCTTTCACCTCTACACAGTCCCCGGCCAGGTCTTCTACGACGCCTCGCGCAAACTGATCCTCAAGGGCGTTGACGGCGTCGTCTTCGTCGCCGACAGCCAGGAGGAGCGCATGGACGCCAACATCGAAGCGCTCTACAACCTCGAAGAAAATCTGAAAGCCAACGGCTACGACCTGTTGAAATTGCCTTACGTCCTCCAACTCAACAAGCGCGACCTGCCGAACGTCATCCCCCCCGACGAACTCGTGAGCGAACTGCGACGCAAAGACGAGGCCGTCCACGAGGCGGTCGCCTACAAAGGCGTGGGTGTCTTCGACACGCTCAAATCCGTCGCCAAGCAGGTTCTCACCGAACTGCGTAAGGGTTAGCCCTCCCGATTCATAATTCCGTCAACAGACGAAACATAAACAAAGGCCGCGTGGACTTCCACGCGGCCTTTTAATTTGCCCCGGACACGGGACACAAACTCTCGCCTTTAAAAACCCGACGCCGGAGTTGTCGCTATTTCAAGGTCAACGCCCGCGCCTGAACCGCCGCGTCCAACAGGCTGACGACATCCTGTAGCGTGACCGTGCCGTAGTACCAGGAGCCTGCGGCGGCGGCTTCGGCATAGACGGCCTTGTAGATGTCGTAATAGCTGCGCTGGCCGTCAACGAAGTTGAAAACCTCGTCGCGCATGAGGCCGTGGAGATTGGTGCGGACGCGCACGTTGTCGCGATTCTCAAAGTAGGGTTTGATCGCGGCGTTCTGCGGAATCTTCTTCGCCGCCGCGATTTCCGCCGCGCTCAACTTGACGGTCGCGGGGCGCGCGCCGCGCAGTTGCGTGTAGTAAGTTTCGAGGTCGGCGGAGAGCTGCGCGCCGTTTCGTTTCATGTTCGCGGCCAGTTCGCCGAGCGACGCGGCGGCACGACTGCCCGGCGTGGTGAAGACGCGGATTGTATTGAGGGCGCGTTGTTCGCGTAGGACGCCCTGCTCGATCAGGTAGTTTGCTTCCTTCCAGTTGTCGCCCGCCGCGGGTGTGCCCTCCTTGAGCAGGTTCATGGCGACGCGCAGATCATTGGCGAGCCGTTTTGTGCCCTGCGCGTAGGTTTCGGCGGCGAGCGTCGGCACGTCGCGCTCGGTGGCGCGCCCGAGGAAGTAGGCGATTGCGCCGATGATGAAGTTGTTGCGGCGCAGTTGGGTTTGATCGATCTGGAAGAGGTCGTCGTCGGACGAGTGGATGTAATCGTCGTCCCAGTTAATGAGCGCGACGGCGGGCGTGTTGATGGGGCCGTCGAGGAACGTCATGTGATCTGAGGAGCCGAACCAGGGGACGAAGCGCGCGTTGTAGCCCTGGCGCGAGCCGCGCGTGGCGTAGAGCGGGCGCGTGTGCGGGCGCGGGAGTCCGCCCTGACGGCTGGCGGCGAGAAAGCCGTTGTTGGTGTTGATGACGTACTGCCCGACCGACTCAAAGATCGCGTCGAGGTAAGAGGTGCGCGAGTGGGGCGCGAA
>DATCWB010000634.1:0-2817 GCA_036566625.1 Pyrinomonadaceae bacterium | reverse complement strand
AACCTCTCAACTCGAACGGCGATGCTCATCACTCGGCAGAGGTTGAGGTTGAGCTACGCATGACCGTCGCTGATTTTCAATAACTGAACGCGCGGCATGATACCAGACCGCGCCGGAGTTCGTCTTGCCTATGCATAGCTGGCGTCGCAGCTAGCAGGGGCACGCGGGGCTTGCGGCCTCAAAGACAGTGCAAGCCCCGCCATACTCCTATGCCTCACATCCTCTTAGTTGAAGATCATAAGATCGTCGCGCAGGCCGTCCAGGAGACTTTGGAAGCGGAAGGCTGGCGCGTCTCGCTCTGCGGAGACGGCGGGGTCGCATTGCTCAGGCTGGCGAGCGAGACGCGCTATAGCCTCTTGCTGTTGGACAACAATCTACCGAGCGTCAGCGGTATTGAGTTAGTCAGGTATGCGCGCACGCTGCCGCATCGCAGGGAGATGCCGATCATCATGTTTTCGGCGAGCGAATGCGGCGGGGAGGCGCGGCGGGCGGGTGTGGACGAGTTTTTACGGAAGCCGCAGGATACGGGGAAGATTGTGGAGACGGTCGCCCGCTTGCTCAGTTGAGAGCGGCGGCCTCGTCCGGTGAGTTTGACGAAAAGACGCACCGACACCACAGCCATAGAAGACACGCCAGAGTGGGCGCGGAGTAATGACAGTTCATTCTCCGCGCCCATTCTCTGTGTCTCCGCATCTTTGCCAACTATATTATTGCCTGAATAAGAATAGGGACGGCTCGAAAGCCGTCCCTATGCTATTTATACGCGGTTATTACTTTCCGGCTATTCGGCGACCTTGAAGCCGGTTGAGTTGATGACCTCGCGCAGTTTGGCTTCGGTCACTTTCTCATCATCATACGTAATTACGGCTTCGCCCTTCTCGGAGTTCACCTCCGCCGATTCAACTCCGGCGGTGGCTTTAAGCACTTTAGCGACGGAAGACGAGCAGTTGCCGCACTTCAATCCCGTGATGCGAATAGTCGTGGTCTTAGTGGCGGCAAATGCCGTGACTGCGCCGAGCGCCAGCACCATGGCGCAAGTGAGCGCAAAGTTAGTTACTCTTCTGTACATCTTTTTTCTCTCCTTCTATTTGTTGCGGTTGTAGCAGTGGCTTGATTTGTTCGTTGAACTCTTCGGGAAGAAGAATCCCCGCGATGGCGCCGCGAATCGTTCCCTCGCGGTCAATGATAACTGTTAGCGGTAATGTCTGATCGGAGCTGAAGCCCTCCCTCGTCTCGCGTGTGCCGAGGGCTACGGGGTAGTTTACCCGCAGGTCGCGCGTAAACTCGCGCACGCGCGCCAGTTCTTCCGGCGGATAGGTGATGCCGATAATTTGCAACCCTTCTTTCCCATACTCCTTTTGGAGTCTGATGAGGTCGGGTATTTCCGCGCCGCATGGCGGACACCACGTTGCCCAAAAATTAATGAGCACTACCTTTCCCCGGTAGTCGCTCAATCTCACGGTCTTTCCCTCTATGCTCTTGAGTGTCAGAGGGGGCGCTTTCTTCTCCTGTCCAAAGATTTGAGCAGAGAACAAGGCGAGAGCCACGGTAAGGAGAATAGTCCGTATCATCGTTTAGTAGGGATAACCGAATCCCGGCAAGTAAGTCTGTGCCGTTGCGGAGCAGTTGAGCGCCGGTGTTCCGAATGGCAGGTTATTTGTAAGCTCCCCTCAATAACCCGTCGGCGAGCCGCCCCGTATTGGAGGTCGGGCGCAATGTAATACTCGGTCGAACGGCTGCCCGGCACGATATTGCCGTCCGCGCGCCCTTGTTCGACTGCAAGCAAAAACAACAGGGGCAAGTGCCATGCCAATGTCTTTCATCGTCCCGACGCGGCAGTAAAGGCAATTAGCACAACGATGTAAGATTGGCGAGCGAGCAAGGCTGCTCGGTGGTCATTCATTATTATGGAGTTTCTTAGAGTCCTTATACGAATTTCGGGATGGCGGCCATAACATTAATGGCGCTTCGCTGAAGCTTTTGTAGAAAGCAGAACGAGGAAGGCGATTAAACAGGATCGCCCGGTTCGGCGCGGGTGGGGCGCGCGCTGTGCGGTGATTTATCGATCAGCCGGTCGCGCGCTCGTTCAGTTGAGCGCGGGTTTCTTGATGATGCCGCCCGGCGCGTCGGCCAGCGGGTGCGTGAGGATGAATGCCGACGCGTCTATGTCTTTGGCGACGGTCTTGATGCTTCCGATCTCCGGGCGCGTGACGACGCAGTACAAAATATCCTGCTCCGCGTCGGTCAAACCGCTGCGACCATTTGTAGACCCTGACGCCGCGCCGTCCCGCGAACGCGTGCCGCCTGGTTCAGTAACGCCCGGCGTCGCCGAGCGTGAGCGCGTAGAGGCGATTGCCCTGCGAGGTGTAGAGCAGGCCGGTCTCTTCGGCGGTGGTGAAACGCGGGTCCGGGTGTTCGAGGCGGAGTTCACGTTCCGTGCGCCCGTTGTTGAGGTTGACGCCCGCGAGGCCGTTGCCCCCGCCCGTCTTCAAACTCGTGTAGTAGTACATCCACTGGCCGCGCAGCGCGGCGAGGCGTTCGCGCCGCCAGAGGAAACGCGAGAGGCGCGCGAGTTGGCTCGCGGGGTCGAGCCTGTCGAGCAGGCGTTCGTCCACGTCACGCGCGGAGGGGCGCGGGAGGTCGGAGATGTTCGCGCGCGGCATGTTCGGCAGGCGCGCGTTGGGCAGCCGGAAGTTCGCGGCTTCGCGCGCGCGCGAGGCGATACCGTAGGGCGTGAAGCGGCGCGTGATCTCCTGTCGCGCCGCGCCGGCGGCGAGCGAGGTGAGACCGGGCAGCGTGTTGCGCGCCGACAGTCCC
>DATCWB010000633.1:0-4978 GCA_036566625.1 Pyrinomonadaceae bacterium | reverse complement strand
GAATGTCATCTCGCCAGCCGCGCCGATGGTGCCGGGCGCGCTCGTCGCAGGCGTGCCTTCGGTTTGCCCGCGCCCGTCGGAAGGCAGATAGGTCTGCGCGCCGCCGATAACGCCGGGCATCACGTCTACGCTCCCGCCATCGCCTGACCGCGGGCCGCCCGTGTCATCCGTACCGCCCGTGCCGCCCGCGATCCTGTCCACTTCGTCGTTCCTGTTGTCAGTCATAATATTCTTGTCCTTCCTCGCGCTGTTGGAAATTAAGGAGGCGAGTTTATTGGGCGTGTAAGTGTGCGTCTGTACCTTTACGTACTGTCGTCTGAGGGCTTCGTCGCGGCCGGAGTGCGTCTATAATCTCCGGCCATGAGCGAGATACCGACCAAGACACAAATCTCTGCGGGCGGCGTGGTGTTCCGTCGCCGCGACTCGCGCGTCGAAGTGGCTTTGATTTCGGTCGGCGACGAAAATCGCTGGCAGTTGCCGAAAGGTCTGGTTGACGCGGGCGAGGGCGTGGAGGAGGCGGCCGTGCGCGAGGCGCGCGAAGAGACCGGCATCGAGACCGAACTCGTCGCGCCCCTGGAGAAGATCGAATACTGGTACTACGCGACGAACCGTGGCGGACGCGTCCGCTTCCACAAGTTCGTCCATTTCTACCTGCTGCGACACCTGTCCGGCGACGTGCGCAACCACGACCGGGAAGTCAACGAGGCGCGCTGGGTGGAGATAGGCGAGGCGCGCGCGATGCTCGCCTTCGCGGGCGAGCGCAAAGTGATGGAGCGGGCGCGCGAGATGCTCGCGGCCGGGCGCGATTCCCTTGAAGAGTAATATTCCGGCTTCGACGCGAAGCTCAGGTTTCAGCTTCGCGTCGAAGTTCGATCTTCAGCGTCCGGCCTTCGGCCGCTTCGGGTTGCTTTTGCCGGTCTTAGGGGTGGCCGCCGCCTCGTCCGCGTCCGTGCCCAGATTCAAGTCCGGCCGGTCGTGCTGCGCCTGCACAACTTCGGAACGCTTACCGAGTTTGTTTTCCGCGCCCTGCTCCGCGCTCTGCTTTTTGCCCTCGCCCGTCGGCGGTTGATTCACTTTTCCACGGCTCTTATTCGCCATCTGTTTTTGTCCTCCCTGAAATAGTTCTCAACCAAATCGTGATCCATCTTTGGAAGTCATGCGTTCGCGGCCATCAACTTTTCTCCCCGTCGCGCGCGAGCAACTTCCGCGCCTTCTCCATCTCCTTTTTGCCGTCGCTGCTGACGGACGGGTAGCGCAGGTTGAGGGATTTTAACTTGGCGACGACGAGTTCGGCGACGACGAGCGCGCTGAACCAGCGATGGTCTGCCGGGACGATGTACCACGGCGCGTCCTTCGTGCTCGTACGCGTCAGTGTATCTTCAAACGCGCTCATGTACTCGTCCCAGAGAGCGCGCTCCGCCACGTCGTTCATCGAGAACTTCCATTTCTTCTCCGGCACATCGAGGCGTTCCATCAGCCGCTCGCGCTGCTTCTCTTTCGAGAGGTGGAGGAAGAACTTCATGACGTGGACGCCGTTCTCCGTCAGGTATTGCTCGAAGTTGTTGATCTGCGCGAAGCGTTGTCGCCAGATGTTCTTCGCGTCGCGGATGCGCGGCGGCAACTGCTGGTCTTCGAGTCGTTCGGGGTGAACGCGCGTCGAGAGCACTTCCTCGTAGTAAGAGCGGTTGAAGATGCCGATCTGCCCGCGCTTGGGCAGATACCTGACGAAGCGCCAGAGGTAATCGTGCTTGAGTTCCGTCGCGCCCGGCTTCTCGCTGAGCATCACCACGCACCCTTGCGGGTCAGTGCTCGACATGACGTGCTTGATCGTGCCGTCCTTGCCCGCGCCGTCCATCGCCTGAAAGATGAGCAGGAGTGACTGCGTCTCTTCCGCCATCAGTTTGTCCTGATATTTCGCGAGGCTTTCACAGTCCTCCCTAATCTTGGCCTCCGCTTCCGCCTCTCCCTTGAACTTTCCGGTAAACGCCGTCGCGTAATTCCGCAGACGCACTTTCTCACCCGCCCGCACGAGAAATTCCTGTTGCTTCATTCGCACCCCGCCCTTCATTGTTTTTTTCAACTCTTAGTTCTTCTCTCTGAAACTTATCTTGCCGTCAGCCGCTTGACGGCGCAACCGCACTGCCCTCGTCTGCGACGAGGAGCTTCTGCGCCTCGCGCCTGAGCGCGGGCAGGCGCAGGCTGAAAACGAGCGCGCTCAGAATGCACCCCACGCCGCCGAGCGCGACGGTGTTCGCCGCGCCCACGCGCTCCGCGAGCCAGCCCGCCAGCAGCGCGCCGATGGGAGCCATGCCGAGAAACATCATCGAATAGACGGCCATCACCCGCCCGCGCAACGCGTCCGGCGACATCGCCTGCACCAGCGTGTTCGACGAAGCGATCTGGATGATCATCGAGAACCCGACGAAGACCAGCACGGCCACGGCCAGACGAAAATTCCGTAACTGCGAAAACAACACCAGACTCGCGCCGAACCCCGCCGACGAGAAGGCCACCCAACGCCCCATCCCGCGCACCCCGCGCCGCGCCAGCAGCAGGAGCGCGGCGCACATCGCTCCCACGCCCGCCGCCCCTAAGAGCATGCCGAGGCCGCCCGCGCCCACATGCAGGATGCGGTCGGCGAAAACCGGCATCAGCACCGTGTAGGGCATGCCGAACAAACTGACGAGGCCGAGCAGTATGATCAGGGCGCGGATCGGGCCGGTGCGCCCGACGAAACTGAAACCCTCGATGACGCGCCTGACGGGCGAGCGTCGCTCCGCGCTCCTCTCATGCCGCTCGACGCGCATCCGCACGAGTCCCGCGATGACGGCGACGTAGCTGAGCGCGTTGACGAAGAAGCACCAGCCCTCGCCGATAGTGGCGACGAGCAGGCCGGCCATCGCAGGCCCGACGAGCCGCGCCCCGTTGATCATCGAAGAGTTGAGCGCGATGGCGTTGACGAGGTCTTCCCGGCCGACGAGGTCTGCGACGAATGCCTGCCGCGAAGGGATGTCGAACGCATTGACGACGCCGAGGAGCGCGGCCAGCACGTAGACGTGCCAGACGGCGACCGTCCCCGTCAGCGTCAACACGGCGAGCGCGAAGGCGAGCAGCATGGCGAGGGTTTGTGTCGTGATCAAAATGCGGTGGCGGCTGAAACTGTCTGCGACCGTGCCGCCCACGGGCGCGAGCAGGAAGCCGGGTATCTGCCCCGCGAACGCCACGAAGCCGAGCGTCGCCGCCGAACCCGTCAAACGATAGACGAGCCACGACTGCGCCACAATCTGCATCCACGTCCCCGTCAGTGAAATGAGTTGGCCGCCGTAAAAGAGCCTGTAATTTTTGTGGCCGAGCGAGCGCAGCGCCCCCGGCATCCGAAATCTTTTTGGCGTGGCCGTTGTAGCCCCCTCGCCGTCTCTCGCAACTTCCGCCTGAATAACTTTCACCCCTCGTCCGCTTTCGACGAATCCCCGCGCGGCGGCAACCCGCTATCGCGCCTCGGCCGTCGCGTTTCATCGCCCGTTGCATTAAACCCTGCTGACCCGTTGATGCGCCGATGATAAGCCCGCCGCGGGACGAAAGGATGGCCTTCATTTCAAGAAACTGTGGCAGCCGGGTGATCTAAAGTCCCGCGCCTCACTCGCCCGCCTGAGCGTCGAGCGATTGGAGCGCGCGTTCGAGCATCGCGCGGTGAGTGGGATTCGTCGCCCGGCCGAGTTGATCGATGATGCGCGCCTTTGATAGGCGTAGGGATTCCAGTTTCGCTTCACGCTCACGCTCTTCGGGCGTGGAGCTATTTTTGCGCAGGCGCGCCTCGGCCGCCGCCTGCTGCCGCTCCAGAGCGTCTTCCATCTGCCCCGCCAGTGCGTCTCCGTCCCATCCTCCGGCCATCTCGTTTGTCTCCTTCCCGCTCCGCCGCGCGGGCAGCGTCAATCAGACTCGTCGGCCAAACACGAACGCCCGCCTACTCGTCCGCGCCCGGCTTCGAGCGCGAGCGTTTCAGACGCGCGCGACGCGCCTTCGACTCAAGCGTGCGCTCCTTCGCACCCTTCGTTGCGCGCGTCGGGACGCGCGTCAGTGGGCGATGATTCAACTTCTCCACGCGCTCGCGGAGTTTGCGCAGGCACGTCGCCTTGTTCTGGTGCTGGCTGCGCGCCTCGCGGCAGGTGACGACCACGCCCGTCGGCCGGTGCGTGAGGCGGACGGCGCTCTCCGTCTTGTTGACGTGCTGGCCGCCGGGGCCGCTCGCGCGGAAGGTGTCAACCTCGCATTCCCGCAGCAGGTCGTCGTCGGATTCTGGCAGTATGATCTTCACAGACGCTCAAACGAAAAACCAGACCGGCGCGGCGCGAACCCGCTGCGCGCCGATTTTACCCGCGAGGCTCAACCGAGTTTGATGACGTTTTTGATCCCGCCGGCCTTGCCGAGCAACAGTTCACGATGCTCCTCGATGGGAACGCGCGAGGTGATGAGCGCGCGCGTGACTTGCGGCCAACGCTCGTGGAAGATTCCGAGGTCGCGGATGGCGGCCTCGAAGGCGTTGCGCCCGGCGTTGACCGTGCCGAAGGCCACCTGGTTGCGTAGCACCAGATTGCGCATCAGCATGTCCGTGTCAACCGCGACGGGAGCTTTCCTGCCGGGCACGCCCGTGAAGACAAACACGCCGTTCGTGTCGAGATACTTCAGCACCTCGAAGGCCAGCGCGGACGCGCCGACCGCCTCGTAGACGAGATCGATCCCGCCCACTTGTTCCGCCAACGCTTCAACCGCGTGCGTCTCCGCCGAGATGTATCTACCGCCGAACGATTCGACGAGCCGCGCCCGCTCGCTCGTCCCGGCTTCGCGCGAATAGACGTAAGTGTCGAACCCTGCGACGACGAGCGCCATCGCGCCGAGCAACCCGACCGGCCCGGCTCCGAGCACCACTGCCCGGTGATACAGCCACTCGCGCCCGCCCGCGCTTCGGGCGGGCGGCGTG
>DATCWB010000632.1:0-5054 GCA_036566625.1 Pyrinomonadaceae bacterium | reverse complement strand
CTCATCAGTCGCTTCGGGTTGGCGGCGATGTGGTTGTTTGCGGCGGGGGCGAAACTCTACACGCTGGAGGAGTTCACTTTTAACCTGACGAACCTCGTGCGGGAGAGTCTGGCCTCGCCCCTGGCGATCTCGGTCATCGTGGCGGAATTACTCGCCGCCGTGCTGCTCTTAGTTCCGCGCACGGCCCGACTCGGCGCGGCGTTGACGGCGGCAATGCTGGTCGGCTTCGCGCTCTACGGCCTGTACTACGTTTACGTGATGAGCGGTGAACCGCTCGAATGTGGCTGCTTCGGTGGCATCATCGGCAGCCAACTGGGCGTCAAGACCGCGCTCAGAAATCTGCTGTTGCTCGTGCCCGCCGCGCTCGTCTTCTTTGGCACGCCGCGCGTGCGGCGATTCGAATAAGAGAATTTGTGCGCCCGCGCCGCAAAAGTCGCGCGTGTGGAGGTGAATATGATGAGAGTGAGACTGAGAAATTTAACTCTGTGTGTCGTCGCCTTGATGTTCGCCGTTGCGTTGCCGGTTGACGGGCGCGGGGCGGGAGACGAAGGTGCGGGTCAGACGGTGCAGGTGCGCGTCGGGCGTGAGGCGTCGGTCACGGCGCACAGGTTGAAGATCAGGTTCGTCGCCGTGCGCGAGGATTCGCGTTGCCCGGAAGGCGTGCAGTGCATCTGGGCGGGCAACGCGCGCGTCGCCGTGAGGTTGAGCCACGCGGGGCGGAGAGCCGCCAACGTCGAACTCAACACGATGAAGGAGCCGCAGGAGATCACTTACGGGAATTACACGATCAAGATGACCAACCTCGCGCCGCGCCCCACTCAGAACAGGCCGCCGAAGGCACGCGATTACGTGGCGACGTTCGTCGTTTCTAAAAAAGTTTGATCGCTCGTCGAGTTCATCACGACTGCTCGCGAGAGTTAATTGTCGGTTGCACTCGATCTGATTCCCGCAGGCAGTCCGGAGCAAAACATGGCGACACTTTCTTTCTGGGGCGGAGTCGGCACAGTGACCGGCTCGAAGTATTTAATCGAAGGTGCGCGCGGGCGCGTGCTCATCGACTGCGGGCTGTTCCAGGGTTTCAAGGAACTGCGCGAGCGCAACTGGCAAGACCCGCCCTTCGACCCCGCCGCGCTCGACGCCGTGCTCATCACGCACGCGCACATAGACCACACGGGTTATTTGCCGCGCCTCGTCGCACTCGGCTTCAAAGGGGCGGTCTACTGTTCGCGGGGCACGGCGGAACTCCTCAAGATCATGCTCCCCGATTCCGCGCGCATTCAGGAAGAGGACGCTTCGTATCGCAATCGTCACAAACTGACGCGCCATACCCCCGCCCTCCCGCTCTACACCGAAGAGGACGCGCGCGCGACGCTCGAACTCATGAAGCCCCTGCCGAACACGGGCGAGTCGGCGGAGGTCGCGCCGGGTATCCGCGCGGGCTTTCGTATCGCCGGCCACATCCTCGGCGCGAGTCTCGTGCTCGTCGAAGTGGAGGGCGCGGGCGCGGACGGCAAAGGCCGCAGCGTCCTCTTCTCGGGCGACCTCGGCCACTACGATCAGGTCATCATACGAGACCCAGACAAGCCTCCGGCGTGCGACTACATGCTTGTCGAATCAACCTACGGCGACCGCCTGCACGACCCGGAAGACCCGAAGGTCGCGCTCGCGCGCATCATCAACGAGACCCATGAGCGCGGCGGCGTCGTGCTCATCCCGGCCTTCGCCATCGGGCGCACGCAGGAGTTGATCTACCTCATCCGCGAACTCGAAGACGAGAAGCGCATTCCAGTTCTCCCCGTTCGCGTGGATTCGCCGATGGCCGCCGCCGCGACGCAGGTCTACAGCCGCCGCACCGAGGAGCAGGACGAAGAATACGCGAGCGTGCTGGCGCGGCCGCAACACCCCCTGCGCACGCACTCGATGGTGACGGCCTCTTCGCGCGACGAGTCGAAGCGTCTGAACGAGGAGCGCGGCACGCGCATCATCATCTCGGCTTCGGGCATGATGACGGCCGGGCGCGTCCTCCATCACGCGCAGCGATTCCTGCCCGACGAAAAATCGACGCTCATCTTCGTCGGCTACCAGGCGGCGGGGACGACCGGCCGGAAGATTCAGGACGGCGCGCGCGAAGTCCGCATCTTCAAGAATACGATCCCCGTGCGCTGCCACCTCGAACGCATCGGCGGTTTCTCCGCGCACGCCGACTACGCGGAGGTCTTGCGCTGGCTCGAAGGCATGCCCTCGGCCCCGCGCCGCTCCTTCACCACGCATGGCGAACCCGAAGCGGCGGCAGCGATGGCCGGACACATCAGGGAGCGTTTCGGCTGGCGAGTCGATGCGCCTCAATATGGCGATGTGGTCGAACTCGAATAGCGGGGGCGGTAATTCTGAATCGCGCCGACGCCATGCTATACTGCGCGGTCATTCCGAGTTAACTAAATAACACCTTGAGGAGCAGACACCTTTGAGCGTTCTGGTTGATAAAAACACGCGTCTCGTCGTGCAGGGCATCACGGGCAAAGAGGGCAGTTTCCATACGAAACAGATGGTGGAATACGGCACGCAGGTTGTCGGCGGCGTCACGCCCGGCAAGGGCGGGACGACGCACGAAGGCATCCCCGTCTTCAACACCGTCGCCGAGGCCGTACGGGAGGCCGGCGCGAACGTCTCGATCATCTACGTGCCGCCGCCCTTCGCCGCCGACGCCATCCTCGAAGCGGCCGACGCCGGAATGCCGCTCGTCGTCTGCATCACCGAAGGCATCCCCGCGATTGACATGGTGCGGGTGAAACGTTTTCTGGAAGGCCGGGGTACGCGCCTCATCGGGCCGAACTGCCCCGGCATCATCTCGCCCGGCAAGTGCAAGATCGGCATCATGCCCGGCCACATTCACAAAGAGGGAAGCGTCGGCGTCGTCTCGCGCTCGGGGACGCTGACGTATGAGGCGGTCGGGCAGTTGACCGCGCTCGGACTCGGACAGTCAACCGCCATCGGCATCGGCGGCGACCCCGTCGTCGGCACGACGCACACGGACGCGCTCGCGCTCTTCGAGGCCGACCCCGAGACGCAGGGCATCGTCATGATCGGCGAGATCGGCGGCACTGCCGAAGAGGAGGCCGCCGCCTACGCCCGAGAGCATGTGACGAAGCCCATCGTCGCCTTCATCGCCGGGCAGACCGCGCCGCCCGGACGCCGCATGGGACACGCCGGGGCGATCATCGCGGGCGGCAAGGGCACGGCCGCCGAGAAGATGTCAGCGCTCGAAGCCGCCGGAATTCGCGTAGTGCATTCGCCCGCCGACATCGGCACGGCCATGCGCGACGCTCTCGGCGCGGGCGCGTCGGCTTAAACACTTCTTTTCAATAAATCATAACTTCGAGGAATATTGATGTCGGAACAAATCGGAAATCTTACTTTCGGAATCATCAAGCCCGACGCGGTGCGCAACGGGCGTGCGGGCAGCATCATCCAGCGGATCACGGACAGCGGCTTCAAACTGCGCGGGATGAAATTGATCCACATGACGCTCAAAGAGGCCGAAGGGTTTTACGCGGTGCATTCGGGGCGGCCGTTCTTCGGCGAGTTGACCGAGTTCATGTCGAGCGCGCCGTGCATCGTGCTGGCGTTGGAGAAGGCAGGGGCGGTCAAGGCGTGGCGCGACCTGATGGGCGCAACCGACCCGGCCAAGGCCGACGAGGGAACGCTCCGTAAAGAGTTTGCCACCTCCATCGGCGAAAACGCCGTCCACGGCTCGGACTCGGAAGAGAACGCCCGCATCGAGATCGCTTACTTCTTCAGTCAACTGGAATTGATTTAGTAAATCGTGAATCGTAAATCGTGAATAGACGAAATCGGTTTTATCTAGTCACGATTCACGATTCACGATTCACGAGGGTTTTATGTCCATCATCAGCGACATCGTCGAAAACACGAAGGCGATCATCAAGGGGATGAGCGTGACGTTCTCCTACATCCCCAAAGAGAAGTGGACGGTGCAATATCCGGACGAGCCGGTGACGATGCAGCCGCGCTATCGCGGCCAGCACCTGCTGCACGTGGACGAACTGGGGCGCGAGAAATGCGTGGCCTGTTTCCTGTGCGCTGCGGCCTGCCCGTCCGACTGCATCTACATCATCGCGGCCGACGACCCGCGCGCGCCCGAGGAGCGCACGGGCGTGGACGAGCGTTTCGCGCAGGTCTACAACATAGATTACGGGCGGTGCATCTTCTGCGGCTACTGCGTCGAGGCATGTCCGAAGGACGCCATCACGCACGGCTACAACTTCGAACTCTCCGTCTACAACCGCGCCGATCTGTTGAAGACCAAAGACGACCTGCTCATCACGAAGCAGAAGCAGTCGCCCAACTACCGCGTCGCCTTCGCCGACGAAGACGTGGACTCGGAATATAAAGAGGTCTGACGGGAAAATTTTCCTGCACCGGACTTGAACTCGAAAGCCGTCGCGTGTTATTTGCACGCGACGGCTTTTCAAGTAACCATCTGCCTGCGGCCGGTCGTCCGTGGTCGGTTGCTCAAGTCCATCTTTAGCCGCTCGTGGGATAACCACATGCAACTGACAACCGACCGCGAATTGCCGACAAGAGAGCGACGAGATGAACCACTCTTTGATCGAGACACGAGAAGTTTCGAGGCATTACCAGATGGGCGCGACGACGGTCGTGGCGCTGGATCGCGTGTCGGTCGCGGTCGGGGAAGGCGAATTCGTGGCGTTGCTCGGCACTTCGGGGTCGGGCAAGTCAACTTTGCTGAATTTGATCGGCGGGCTGGATCGGCCGAGCGAGGGCGAGGTGATGTTTGACGGCCAATCGCTCGCGCCGCTCACGAAGCGCGAGATGGCGCGTTACCGGCGCCACTCGGTCGGGATGATCTTTCAGAATTTCAACCTCATCACGACGATGACCGCCGCCGAGAACGTCGAACTCGCGCTCGCCTTCGGCGGCCTCGCCGGACGGGAGAGGGAAACGCGCGCGAGCGAACTGTTGAAGCGCGTCGGCCTCGCCGAGCGCGCGGGTCATCGTCCCTCCGAGCTTTC
>DATCWB010000631.1:0-4579 GCA_036566625.1 Pyrinomonadaceae bacterium | reverse complement strand
CGCGCCTGCTGCTCGCGCATGGTTCGCGGCGCGAGGCCATCGAGGAGTTGCGCGTCGTCACGCGTCTCGCGCCCGCAGACGCGGAGGCGTGGCGCAGTCTCGCCTCGGCGCAGTTCGCCGAAGGACTTTACCGCGACGCTCTGGAATCCTATCGCGGTCTCGGCGAAGCCTCGCCCGCCGCGCTCGCGCGCGACGCGGTACAGTTAGAATATGCCGACGCTTTGCGTCTCGCCGGCCGCACGGCCGATGCGCGCGAGATTTATCGCCGCCTCGCCGAAACGTCCTCCGACACAGCAGTCGCCGCCGCGAGCAAGCGACAACTCGGACAACCGACGCCCTCTCCCACGAAGGAAGACGCGGCCGACGCCGCACAGGCCGGCGACCAAACCGACGACGCGCCGCGCGCCGCGAGAACATCGGCGACGCGCGAAGAAGACGCCGCGAACCGTCCACCGGAAACATCGCCCGCGCCTCCCACGCCGCACCCTACGGCCACCCCGTCGAGAGCGTCTTCCGGTTCGCCTTCGGATCAGTACCAGCGAGGCGTCGCGTTGTGGACGGCGAACCGGGCGGCGGCCGTCGCGGAACTTCGCGCCGCGGCCGAGCGCGGCAACCCTGACTCCAGTTATTATCTCGGCCTGAACATCACGGAGGGGCGCGACCCGCGTTCGCTGAAACGCGCCGAACTCGTCGCCGCGCTCGTCCATTTCGGGCGCGCGCGCCGCGGCAAATTCCGCGCGCAGTCCGTCACCCTTGAAGAACAACTCGGCAGGGAACTCGACCGGAGAAGAAATCAACCAACCCAGTGACAAGTGACAGGTGACAGGTGACAAGTTAAAATCTCGCTTTAACCTGTCACCCGTCACCTGTCACTTGTCACTTAAAAGATATGCCTGACCTAATTGTTAATTATCCCGACCGCGCGCCCGACACGTTTCCGCTCGGCCGCCTGCGCATCACCATCGGCCGCTCGGCGCGCAACGACGTGTGCATCCCCGATCCGTTCGCCTCGCGCGTCCACGCCGAAGTGCGGCGCGAGGGCGACGCCTTCATCTTGCAGGATTTGGGTTCGGCCAACGGCACGCTCTACAACGGCGACCGCGTGGAATCCGCCCTCGCGCTCACGCCGGGCGGGCGCATCCAGATCGGCGAGACCGAGATCGTCTTCCGCGACAAAGACGCGGGCGCGGGCGCGACCATGATCGCAGACCCTTACGCCGCCTCGCTCCCCGAAGCGACCATCGCGCTCAACTCCGACCAACGCTCGACCTCCGGCCTGCTCGAAGCCATCGAAGATGCGCGCACGCAAGGCTCGGCCGAGCAGCCCCGCCCGGCCGTCGGCACGATCATCAACTCGACGCGCGCCGCCTCCGCCAACTCCGTCCAGCAGAGCGACCTGCTCGCCCTGATCAGCAAGGTCTCGGTCACGCTGCTTGCGCCCGCCACGCTCGACGAGACGCTGCGGCAAGTCGTCGCGCTCGTCTTCGAGGCCGTGCCCGCGGAGCGTTGCCTGATCATGCTGCGCGACGCCGAGCGTGAACTCAAAATCCGCGTCGCGCAGTTGCGCAACAGCACCGAGGAGACGGGCGAGGTGAGGGTCAGCCGCTCGATCATCGAAGAGGTCGTCGGGCAGGGTCGCTCCGTGCTCACTTCCGACGCGCAGCACGACCCGCGTTTCATGTCCTCGACGATGACGATTCAGGGCATCCGCTCGGTGCTCGCCGTGCCCCTCGGCGTCGGCGAACGCATCTTCGGCATGATCTACGCCGACTCACCGCTCGCCGAAGCCAAGTTCTCGCAGGATCACCTGACGGTGTTGACGACGCTCGCCTCGGTGGCGGCCATCCGCGTCGAGAACGCGCGCCTGATGGAAGAAGACCTTGAGCGCGAACGCTTCGAGCGCGAACTCAATCTCGCCCGCGAGATCCAACAACGCTTCCAACCCTCAGGCGCGCCGAACGTCGCCGGCTACGAGATGCAGGGCATCAGTTTCCCCTGTTACGAGATCGGCGGCGACTACTACGACTTCATCGAGCGGCCGGACGGGCGCATGGTCATCGCGCTCGGCGACGTGTCGGGCAAGGGCACGTCGGCCGCGCTCCTGATGTCGAGTTTGCACGCGGCGATGCACGCGCAGATTCCGGCGCACAAGACGCTCGGCGACACCATCTCGGCCGTCAACCGCTACCTCGCCGAGACGATCCCGATGAATCGTTTCATCACGCTCTTCTGCGCCGAACTCGACCCCATCACCGGCTCGCTCTCGTTCCTGAACGCCGGGCACAACCCGCCGCTCATCGCGCACGCCGGTGGCTCGATGGAGCAACTCGCAGCGGGCGGCATCCCGCTCGGCATCGTCGCCGAGGCCGTCTACCGCGAAGGCCGCACGCAACTTCAACCCGGCGACGCGCTCGTCGTCTATTCCGACGGCGTCTCCGAGACGCAGAACGCGGCGGGCGAGGAGTATGGCCCCGTGCGGCTCTACAACACGGTGGCGCGCTACCTCGAATCCACGGCCGCGGGCATCCGCGACAAGATCGAGGCCGACCTCACCAAGTTCGCCCAGGGGACGCCCGCCGGCGACGACATCACGCTCGTCATCGTCAAACGGCAGGCCGAAGGCGTGATGGTGGCGACAAGCCGCGCCTGAGAAAATCGTGCCCGGACGCACAGTCCGCGCCGGTCGAATTGTCTGGGTGGAATTAGTCCCGTCCTGTATGATCGCGGCCGGGTACTACTTATGAGCGAAGAGACTACGCAAAATATATCGGACGGCGACCGCAACGGGCGCTCCTTCGAGGAGCGCGTTTTCGCGCGCTTCGACACCATCGATGCAAGCGTGCGCGCCCTCGATTCGAGTGTGCATGACCTTGATGCACGCCTGCAAAAACTCGAAGAGCGCGCTTACGACACCAAGCCGATTTGGGAACAGGCGCTCAAAGAGATTTTGGAGACGAGGCGCGAACTCTCCAGGCGTCTCGACCGCATCGAGGCTATCGCGCACGAGACGCGCGCCGATTTGCGAGACGCCGAAGATCGTATTGGGAAACTCGAATCAGAACCCGCACAATAGAGTCAGAGCGTGAAAGACTGTGAAAAGAGCGCGTCGCTCGATCATTAAAACGCTGTCGCGAGCCTTGCGCCTCCGGTGTCCGGTCTGCGGCGAGTCTTCAATCGTCCAAAGCCCCTTCCACATCAAGCACGAGTGCCCGGCCTGCGACGCCCTCTTCAAACGCGAGGATGGTTTTTTCGTCGGCGCAATCATGGCGAACGTGGTCACGACGGAGTTCGTGATTCTCGTCCTCTACGTCCTCAGCCTGCCCGTCATCAACACGCGCTTCGATCTTGTCCTGACCTGCCTCTCTGCCGTCGCGCTCATCTTTCCCGTCGCCTTCTACCATCACAGTTGGAGCTTCTGGCTCGGCTTCGACCATATTGTGGAGACGCTGCCTAAAGCGTCCAAGACCCGGAACTGGTAGAGCCGGGCGTCACTTTAGCCTCGTCGTTCAATTGAAACCGGATAAAGTCTCTACAATTTATGACGCATTTGTTATAACTCATCTGATGAGCAAGTATGAGAAGTTGCTGTTGCAGATATTGCGAGGAACTTCCGATGCTAATGTGGCCTTTGACAGCTTGCGCGGATTGCTTAAACACTTGAGCTTCGATGAACGTATTCGCGGCAGCCATCATATCTTTACCAGAGAAGGCGTCGGGGAAATCCTGAACTTGCAACCGCTCGGCTCAAAGGCCAAAGCATATCAAGTCAAACAGGTGCGCGGCGTGATCTTAAAATATAGGTTGGGTGGAGGTGAAAGCGATGAGTGAAAAATATAAATACGAGATCGTTATTTATTGGAGCGCGGAAGATAGTGCTTTTATCGCCGAAGTGCCTGAACTGCCGGGTTGCATGGCGGACGGGATGACCTACGCCGATGCGGTCGCCAACGTCGAGGTGATAATTGACGAATGGATTGAAACGGCCAAAGAGTTGGGACGGGAAATTCCTGAACCAAAAGGTCGGCTGACATTTGCCTGACCGACCCCCGGCAAAATTAGTTCTTCAAACCTCAGAGCCTGCGCAGGCTCGCTTCGATCCTCTCGGCCGTCTTCTCGCCCACGCCGTCAACCATGTCGAGGCCGCCGCCGGCGACGAATTTCCTGAGATCGTCGAGCGATGAGATTTTGAACTGCTGGTGGAGCAGGGCGGCGGTCTTGATGCCGACGCCGGAAACGTCGAGCAGGTCGAGTACGGTTTCGGGCGTCTCTGACGTTAGTTTCTCGTAGGCTTCGAACGTGCCGCGCTCGCAGAGTTCCACGATCTTGCCGCTGATGGCCTTGCCGACCGAAGGAATCGCCTGCAAGCCCTTCGCGCCTTCCTCGCGCGCGACAGCGCAGAGCGGCACCGGCCACGTCTCTATGATCTCGGCGGCGTTGCGGTAAGAGCGCACGCGATAGCGGTCGTCGCCGCGTATCTCCATGATGAGCGCGAGGCGTTGGAAGCGTCGCGCTATCTCGTCGTTCGTCATAGGTCAAAAAAGGGGGAAAGGGAAAGGGGTAAAGGGGAAGGGTGAAAACC
>DATCWB010000630.1:0-12167 GCA_036566625.1 Pyrinomonadaceae bacterium | reverse complement strand
GCAGCCGACGCCGTATTGCTGGCAAACGGCGGCAAGGGCGACTTTAGCCTGGTTGGCGACAGGTTTTCTTTCACGCCCGTCAAAGCCGACCTGATTTTGCGCGACGGCGAAAAAGTTAAACTCGGCGGCACGGTTTTAACGGCACATCTTACGCCCGGACACACTAAAGGCTGCACGACCTGGACGATGAAAGTTACCGATAACGGGAAAAATTACAACGTCGTTTTCGTTGGCAGCATATCTGCTCCCGGTTACAGGTTGGTTGATAACGCCGAATATCCGAACATCGTCGCGGATTACAAACAGACATTTCGCCGGTTGAAAAAATTGCCGGCCGATGTTTTTCTCGGCTCGCACGGCAGGTTTTTCGGATTGCAGGAAAAGATAAAATTGCTCGCCCAAAAAAATTCAAATCAAAATCCGTTTGTTGACCCAAACGGTTACAAAGATTTTCTCGAACGAACCGAGAAAGATTTTGGGGCGCAGTTAAAAGAACAACAGAGAATGAATCGAAAATAACGCCGCGTCGAACAGATCATTGCGGCGGGGCGCTATCAGCCGACCTCTCATGCTCAGACGTTCCCTGCCGTTGATAAGCCGGTGACCGCCGAGGTCAATCGTCAGGCCAGCTACTCTTACATAATTACGGTTACCGGCCTCCCCGTGTGTGCTGCAAACGGAGAGGCCGCCGGTGACCTCGCTGTCCCGGCGGCCTCTCGCAGGCGTTGTTGAATGAGTGATGCTTGTCCGCTCTGACTCAGGTTACGGCTGACCAAACCTGAGCTTGTACTCCGTGGAGTTGAGGAATCCATTGACCATCGTGCGAACATCACCTGATTGCAACACTCTAAGCCACGCGTCGAATCCCGCCTGGTCGGGCTTCCGGCGAAGGTATCCGTAGTATTGCATCGCGACGAACGCATTGTTGAACTCCTGTGCCCCCACCGCATCGGAATCCGCGATGGCGCGCAACACCTGAGCCCGCGTCAACGTATTGGCATCCAGCCGACTCGTCAACTCCGCACTCCCCAACGTCACCTTCGCGTTCCCGTCCGGGTTGGCCGGGTCGGGCGTCGTGATCTGCGTCAGGTTATACCTGTTCATCAGCGCCGCGACATACTGCGCATTGGTCATCCCGTCATAAGCGGTCTTGAACTCCGCTCTTTCCGTGAACAACGTCGCCAGTTGCGCCTTCCGTGCATAGACCTCTTCGGCGGTCTGCCCGGCCACAAAGCTCATGTCCGAGACCACCTCCAGATACTCCGGCAGACGGTCGAAGGCGACCTTGTAGAACCGGAAGACGTAGAAGCCTTTGAGTTGGAACTCGGGCGAGCGGAAGAAACCCTCACCCGATACGAAGATGCGGTCGCAGCCCGATTGCACTTCGGGGCCGGTGAATGCATTCGGACAATTGTTGAGCACGCCAAGCCAGGCGTTGAAGCCCGATTCGTCAGGTTCGCGCGACAGGAAGTCGAGGTACTGCTGGCGGACGAAGAAGTCGAAGGGCTGCCCCGCGACCGGGTTGGGCGCACCCGCCGCGTCGTTGTCCGCGATGGTGACGGTCGTCGCGCCGGGCGAGCCGAGCGCCGCCCCTGTCGGGTTCGATAGGATGACCTGGAAAGACTCGTTCCCTTCGACGTGCCCGTCGTTAATGAGAGGGATGCTGATCATCTTCTGCGTCTCGCCCGCGCCGAAGGAGAGCTTACCGACCGCTGTGGCAAAGTCGCAGCGGGCATAAGCCGACCCTTTCGCGCCGGCCGCGTCGGCGCAGCTAACCGTGAACGTATCGGCGTCGTCGGTGCGGTAATCCACCGTGGCCGCAGAAGAGGCGTCGCCGATGCGCACGACGGAGAGGACGACGCTGCGTTCGCTCTCGTTCAACTGGAGGTTGGCTGCGCCGAATTGCAGGAGCGCGCCCTGCTGCGTGCCGTCGTCGTCGATGATCGTTCCCTGCCCCTGCCCGTCCGCAATGACGACGTTGTTCGGCGAACTCAAGCTGACGATGAAGGTCTCATCCGGCTCTACCGACGTGTCGCCGACGACGGCGATGTTTACCATTTTGGTCGTCTCGCCGGGAAGGAAGGTGACGTTGCCGCTTGCGGCGGTAAAGTCCTGGCCGGCCGTCGCCGTCCCCGGCGCGGTTTCAAACCTGACCCGCGTCGTCCTGCCGCTTGCCGCCGAGAGCGTGAGGTTGAAGACCGCGTTCGTTGTCCCGGCGTTGCCCTCCGCGACGCTTGTATCGCTCACCGAGACGGATGGTGCCGCATCGTCGTCGAGGATTCTCACATGGCTGACGATGCCGAACTCCGCGTTGGACAAGTTCTGCAAGCCGATGAAAAAGCGTTCGTCCGCTTCGTCGAGCCGGTCGCCGATGATGCGGACGTTGACCGACTGCTCGGTCGTGCCCGGCGCGAAGACGAGGCGACCCGAGACCGCTTCGAAGTCGCTGCCGGCGAGGGCTGTGTCCGCGAAGGTCGAGTAGTCTGCGGCCACGGCGCGGCTGGTGGCGGCCGACAGCGTGAAGGTAAAGGCCCGCTCGGTTGAGCCTTCGTCGCCCTCTCTGACCTGCTGCAACTCGAAACTGATCTTGAGGGGCGTGTCGTTGTCGTGGATGCTCAGCATCGCCACGCTCGGCGAGCCGACGCCCTCGGGGTCGCCGGGGCTGTTGAGCGAGAGGCGGACGAACTCCTCCGCCTCGTCCAACGCATCGGTGGCGACGGGGATACTGATAGTCTTCTCCGTCTCGCCGTCGGCGAAAGTGAGCACGCCGGAGACGGCCGTGTAGTCCTGTCCGGCGGTGGCCGTCAGGTCGGCCGTCGAGTAGTTGACGGTGAGGATTCCGCGGCTGCCGCCGACGCGCCGCACGGGGATATGCACGCTGCCCGCGTCTTCGAGCGCACCGTAGGCCGCCGAGCCGAAGCGCGCATTGCCGCGCGCCCCACCCGCGTTGCAGGGCGAAAACTCGGAAGTGTTGCCCGCCTCGTCGGTGGCCGTGGCCGTCAGCACCCGCCCCGAGGGCAGCGGAGCGTTGACCGTGGCGGCGATGGCGGCGCGGCCGTCGTCGCCGGTCGTCAACTGGAGCGTGTGGAAGAGGCGCGCGCCCTCGCCGTAACCCGTCTGGCCGCAGGCCGCGTTCGAGTAGAGATCGACGTTGAAGGTCTTGTTCGGCGTGCTGTCGAGTGTGCCGGCGACGGTCGTCGAGTCGCCCGAGGCCGAGACGGCGTTCAGGACGGGGTAGTTCTGCCCGAAGTTGCCGCCGCCGTCGGCGTCGAGCGAATCGTTTACATCGGGGCCGTTCGAGCCGAGGTCTAAACCGAGGTCGCCGTTTGAAAAGATCGAGTTACCGCGAACGGCGACGCGCGAGTCGGAGGTCAGCCCGGACGAGAGGGCGACGCCGTCGCCGGTGTTGAAGGCGATCAGGTTGCCAGCGCCGGCCTCCGTCCCGCCAATCCGCGCGCCCTGCGTCGAGCCGCCGACGTTGACGCCGGCCAAGACGTTCGGCACGGGGCCGTCACCCCTGGCGTTCGAGCCGATGTAGTTGCCGACGATGACGGTGTCCTGGATCGTGCCGCTCGTGGAACTGCCGATGTCTACGCCGTAGTTGTTGCCGGAGATGACGTTGCGCGCGGCGGCGGTCGTCCCGCCGATGATCGCGCCGGATGTCCCGACGGCGACGCCTATGCGGTTCCCGACCGCGTAGGAGCCGGAGGCATCCGTGCCGATGTAGTTGCCCTGCACCGCCCCGCTGCCGCCGTTACTTAAACGCAGGTAGATGCCGTAGCCTGTGTTGCCGGAGATGACGTTGCGCGCGCCCGGCTCCGTGCCGCCGATGACGACAGGTGAGTTGGAGGCGGCGTTCACCTCAATGCCGGTGCTGTTCGGCACGGCGAAGGAACCCGTCGCGTCAGTGCCGATGTAGTTGCCCTGCACTTTGGTGTCACTACTGAAACTGATACCGACGCCGGTGCCGGAGATGACGTTGCGCGCGGCGGCCGTCGTCCCGCCGACGGTGTTGTTCATCCCGTTGACGGTGACGCCGATGCCGCCCTGGTAGCCTTCGATGGCCTTCGCGCCCGCCGCGTCTGTGCCGATGTAGTTGCCGCGGACGACGTTATTCGCGCCATAGACTCGCACGTTGCCGTTGCCGTTGCCCGAGATGACGTTGCCGGGGCCAAGCGTGTTGTCCGACGAGGCCAACTCGACGCCCGCGATACCATTGCTCAGGCTCTTAGCGCCGGTCTTGTCCGTGCCGATGTAGTTGCCCGCAATCTGGTTATTGACGCTGGCTGCGCCGTTAACGACCACGCCATAGTTGTTTGACGAGATAACATTGCGCGCGGCGGCCGTCGAGCCGCCGACGAGGTTGCCGGACGAGTTGAAGATCGAGACGCCGGGGCCGTTGTTGCCGGTGCTCGACCCGGCCGGGGCGGGGTGGAGCATGCCGGTCTTGTCCGTGCCGATGTAACAACCCTGGATGGTGTTACCGCCGCCGCCTTCGAGGCGGACGGCCGATGCGTTGAAGCGGTTGATGACCATTCCGCGCAACGTCGAAGCGCCCGCCTTAACGACGAACCCGTACTCAAGCCCGCCGCCGTTGATCTCGACGAGCGGACTGCCCGCGTAGCCGGGCTGCGTCGTGGCGTCGATGGTGACGGGATCGGCGATCTCGGGGAGGTTCAGGCCGAGGTTCAGCGTACGCACGCCCGCTCCGGGAATGTTGAAGTCGATAAAGTCTGCGCCCGGCGCGGTGTTGGCGTCGAGGATGGCCTGCCGCAGGCTGCCCGCCCCGGTGTTGTTGGTGTTCGTGACGACGAAACGGCCGCGTGCACCGGCGAAGTCCGCCACCACGTCGGCGACCGGGTCGGCGATGCTGCGGGAAGGCGGCGTGAAGGTGAAGCCGACGAGCGACGGGGTGACCGTGTAGTTGCCGCCCTGCGGCACGCTGAACGAGTAGTTGCCGGCCGAATCCGTCTGCGTGGTCTCGACGCGCGATCCCGTCAGCGTCACCGTCGCGCGCGACAGTGCCGCGCCGCCCGTATCCGTCAGGCGGCCGTGGATCAGTCGGAAGGGCTGCGTCGAGACGCTGGCCGTGAAGTCGGCCGTCTGGTTGGCCGAGAGATTGGCGAACGTGTGGGCGGAGGGCGCAAACAGCGTGTTCTCCTTCGCCGCGTGGACGGTGTAGGACGCGCCCACGCGCAGCCGCGTGAAGTAGTAGGAGCCGTCAACGCCGGTCACGGCCGTACGCGTCTCTCCGCCCGTCAGCGTGATGCGCACGCCACCGACGCCCGCCCCGCCCGAGTCCGTCACGCGACCGCCAATCGCGTACGAGACGGCCAGCTTCGTGATGAAGGCGTCATGGCCGCGGTTGAAGGGCTGATAGGAGCCTTCGCTCGTGGGAAAGTCGGACGTGCTCGAGGTTCCGGTCACGTAGGCGTTGCCCGCGCTGTCGAGGGCGACGGCGTAGGCCGCGTCGGCGAAGTTATTATCGTGCGGCCCGATCCCGTTCGAGCCGCCGAGGTAGGTCGAGTATTCGAAGGCCGAGCCGGTAGGGCTGAGCTTCGTGACGAAGGCGTCAGCGACCTTGTCATCAATAATGGACGGTCTGGCGACAAAGTATGCGCCCGCCGGGGAGTGTGGATCGACCTCGACCAGCCCATTAGGGCTGTAGGCCAGGCCGTTGTTGACGGCCGCCCAAGTAGTGCCCGCGTCCGTCGTCTTGAAGACGCCGAAGCCCGTGGACGTGTAGACGGTCGAAGGCGTTCGCGGATCGATTGAGATGTCGCTTCCGTATTGGTGGACGAGCCGCCAACTGGCCGCGCCGTCCTCGCTCTTGTAGAGACCGCCGGTGCTGAGATAGAGGGTCGAGGGGTTCTGCGGATCGATGGCGAGCAAGCCTGTGTGTGTGGTCGGCACCCCCGAGTTCATGCGCGCCCATGTCATGCCGCCGTCGGTGCTTTTGTAAACACCGCCGCTCGGCGATGTGTTCGAGGAGACGTAAAGAGTGGAGGGCGTCTTCGGATCGACGACGATGGAAACCGAGTTGAAGAGGGACGATGCGCCCACCCTGATCCAGTTCGCGCCGCCGTCCGTGCTCTTGTAGAGGCCGGTGATGTTGCCGCCCGCGTAAAGGGTGTTCGGCGTAGAGGGGTCGCAGGCCAGCACGCCGGGCGCCATCGAGGGCATACCGGAGGTGACTAGCTTAACCCACGTCGCCCCGCCATCGGCGCTGCGGTAAACGCCCTCGGCGCCCGAACTGCTGTACGAAGAAGCAGCCAGCGCGTAGACGTTGGCGTCCGCGGAACTATCCACGCATTCCACGCTGATCGGCAAGTTCGTGGGCAGCCCTGTAGCGCCGCGCACCCAGTTGCGGCCGCCGTCCGTGCTGCGCAGGATGCCGTCGAAGGTGCCGACGTAGACGTAGCCCGGCCGGCGCGGGTCGGCCAGCAAGTTGTTGGGGTTCGAGGTCGAAGTCCTGAAGCCGAAGCTATCGTTCTCCCAGTGCGCGCCGCCGTCGGCCGTCATGTAGAAGGCGCTCCGGTTGCGGAGCGTATCGCGTGTGACGGGAAAGGTGCGGGAGTTGGTGGAGCCGACAACGTGCGCCGAGCCGGCCGAGTCCACCGCGATGCCGCGCGCCTCGTCGAACTCCTCTCCGCCGAGGTAGGTCGAGTATTCAAGAGCCGAGCCTGCGGCGTTGAGCTTGGAGACGAAGGCGTCGGTGCTGACGCCGCCGGAGTGTGCCGCCTGTACGGGGCTGGCCGTCGGGAAGTTGGCGGAATCAGTGCGACCGGCGACGTAGGCCGCGCCCGCCGCGTCGAGGGCGATGGCCGAGCCGTGGTCGTCGCCCGAGCCTCCGAGGTAGGTGGAGTAATCGAGCGAGTTGCCGGTCGCGTTGAACCTGGTGATGAAGGCGTCGGACGAGCTGAAGAATGGGGAGCTTGGCGAGACCGTCGTGCGGAATGCTCCCGGTGTAACGGGGAAGTTGGACGAGGCTGTGTAGCCTGTCATGTGCGCGCGTCCCGTCGAATCTACTACGACGGCCGTCGCGTAATCCTGCCCGGCGCCGCCGTGATAGGTCGCGAAGTTGAGCGCGCCCGTGGGCGTCAGCTTGACGAGGAAAGCGTCGTCGGAGCCGCCTGCTGCGGGCTGGCGTGCGCCGAGCGTGTGGAAGTTGACCGAGCGCGTCTCGCCGACGACGTAAGCGTTGCCCGCGCCATCGACGGCGATGCCGTTACCGGTGTCGTTGGCGTTGCCGCCGAGGAAGGTCGAGTAGGTGAGCGCCGATCCCGCGTCGTCGAGGCGGAAGGCGAACGCCTCGGAGTCGCTATTGGAGTAATCGCTCGTGTCCGAGATCGCGTAGAAGATGTTCGACGGTGCCGACGGATTCAATTCGAGGATGCGGACACTCCGGCTTGAGAGGCCTGTGCGCACTACCGTCCAGTTGGCGCCGCCGTCGGTCGTCTTGAAGACGCCGCTGGCACTCGTGCCCGCGTAGAGGGTCGCGGGCGTCGAAGGGTCGATGGCGAGTGCGTGGGCGGCTTTGGCGGTGAGCCCGCTGCTGACCTTCTGCCAACTCGCGCCCGCGTTCGTCGTCTTAAAGACCCCGTCGGCCGTGCCCGCGTAAAGGATGGACGTATTCGTCGGGTCGAGCGCGAGGTCGAGAACGTTCGTGTTCGTCAGCCCGGAATTCGTCTGCGCCCAGTTCGCGCCCGCGTTCGTCGTCTTGAAGACTCCCCCGCCGCCCGCCGCCGCGTAGATGACGGATGGATTCGTCGGATCGATGGTGAGCGAGTGGGGTGCGCCGTAGTTGAGACCTGTGTCCGACTGGCTCCAGGTGGCGCCGCCGTTCGTGCTCTTGAGGAGGTCGAAGTAGGTGCTCGCGTAGAGCACGTCCGGGTTGGTCGGGTCAATTGCGACCGAGTAGATAGTCGAGTCGGACAGGGCGGCGACGGGCGCCCACGTATCGCCGCCGTCCGCGCTCTTGAAAAGCCGCAGTCTAGAGCTGGACGCGTCCGTGTTGACGATAGCGTAGATGATCGAGGGAGCGGAGCGCGCGATGACCACGGGGCCGACGCGGTGCGCGCCGGAGGTAACGTTTAGCTTAGTCCAATTAGTGCCCCCGTCCGGACTCCTGTAGAGTCCCGCGTAGGCCACCCCCGCGTAGACGGTCGCGGGCGACTGTGGATGAACGACCAACGACGCAATCTCGCCCGGCGGCAGACCGTTACCGGAAATAGACGACCAGTTCGCGCCCGCATCGCCGCTGCGGAAGAAGTTGCCGCCGCCGCGAATGGGGTTCACGAGCGGGAAGTCGGCCGAGGAGGTCTGTCCGGTCACATAAGCATTGCCCGAGGGGTCGAGCGCGATGGCGAGCCCACGGTCGCCGCTGCCCCCGCCGACGATAGTCGAGTAGACAAGTTCCGTTCCTGTGGCGTTAATCTTGGTGACGAACACGTCGCCTGATGAGGCGTAATTCCCGGTGCGTATTGATTTCGTGGAGGGGAAATTAGGGGAGCTGGTCTGGCCGGTGACGTAGGCGTTGCCCGTCCCATCGACGGCGATGCCGTGGCCGCTCTCGCCCCCGATGCTGCCTAAGAAGGTCGAGTAGACGACGACTGGATCGATGACGAGCGGCCTGGCCGCGTCGTACTTGCCGACGTTGAACGCGACCTGATCGCGACCGCGCAACTGGTAGCCGCCGGGCACCTCGACGCGCCGCCCCGTGTCGTCCGTTTGGTAGATCACGGGCTTGCGCAGGACGAGTTCCCCGCCCCCGGCGGCCAGCACCTTCAACTCGCCCTCGGAACTGACGTGGATGCGATCCGCGCCCCCGAATGCCAATCTGATCGGGCGCGGGTCGGAGCCGGGCGCGACGACGAAGTCGAACTCCAGTTCGCGTTGGTTGCCGTAGTAGACGAGGTCTACGCCGGGGTAGACCTCCGTGTAAGAGATTTTCGCGAAGGTTGACACGCCGACGCGCCAGCGTGAGGGGTCGTCGCCAACCAAATAGTTGATCAAGCCTTTCTGCCGTTCGAGACCGGCCACGCGGGGCGAGGCGTTCGCGCCCTCCAGTCGCATGCGCAGCACCGTCGTCTCCTGCCGAGACGCATCCGAACCTCGGGTTGCGCTGCGCACCCCGCTCTCACCCCGACCCGACCGCCCCCGCCGCAACGCCAGCACGGCCTCATTCGCTGTCAGAAAGAGATCGGAGTTTGCGCCGCGCGAGATGAACTTTACATCTTTGTCCGCCTGCCCGCGGTTCTCTTCAAAGCTCAACGGGAGCCGGCCGTAGGCTTCCGCAGCTTCGGCCGCAGAGAGAACGTGTCTGCCTGCCGCCTCGGCCGCTTCCGTAGAGTTTGACGCGCCGTGCCGGAGAAGGTCGCTCAGGCCGCCCCCCGTCTGCGCAACGAGCAAGGCCGCGAGCGCGAGCGATACCAAACCGACGGCCGCCAGGTGTCTTCGGAGTTTCCCAAAGTGGAAGTTCAAAGCAAAAAATGTGCGGTGGGAATGTTGCCAAGCCCTTTGGGTGGCGATGCTTCTCTGTAACATTTGAACTCTCCGCGTGAGTGACATCCCGTGGCGTTCGCAGTCGAACACGAGATGGACGACGTACTTTCGCTGGCTGGGGTTTGTTGCTGCTTTAGGGTGGTGGAGGCGGGTGCTTTGTGGAAGACCCGTGCGAGGGAGCTTCTGTCTGACACGCCTACGGTTGACGCTTCAGGCACGGAGATCACTGTGGTGAGGCTCCCACCTGCGGCTTGAAACCATCGGATTATACATGTGAGCACATCCGTATCAAAGCTCCGTGCCACACCGTAAGATGGCTTGCGAGGCTCGGACGGTTTGCGTTGCAAAGATTATTACGAAGCGCGAAAGCACTTCCGCTAGCGTGCGGCACATCACGCTCTATAGCATAGTTCTGCCGCATCTTGCGGTAGAATATGCGTTAGATTTCTAGAGCGGACGCGCAAATAAGCAGCCTTCTCAAGATGAAGTACCGGGCGCGCCGCTGATGTCAGGCGTTAGACCGCTATCGATTATGAAGTACAGTATCCTTAAATCCGTCGCGCATAATTTCTCTCACTCGTTTGTGAGCTTCATGAATTATGTTGATGATGGCTACGTCATCGACGATCTGCGGCAACTCGCCCGCAAGGCCAACGGCGAGCGAATCAGCATCCATTGGTTACCCGAGTCTCAGCGTCAGCCACCTTTGCCGCAAAGGGTGCTCAAAAGTATCGCTAACTACAAAGCGCGGCTTCCCGATCTTGTCCGTAGCTCCGGCGGAAGTGTCGAGGCAATTCGGGAGTTCAGGACTGACATCTTTCTCAAACCTAACAAGCAGATTGTTGTCGAAGCCCGCTTGCTCGACGACCGGGGCAAAGAGCATGTTTGCAACGTCTTGTTTTAGCCCCACCCGCCGTATAACAACGGCCTGCACCCGAACGCGCATAGCGCGGCTTTCGTCCGCGAGACGCTATGCCTGCTTCATTGGATACGCGGCAGGTGATGCAGGGCGTCAGGCAGGCGGCTTGCTGAGCTTCGGGCAGGGATGGGAAGAGAGACTGCCTGAGTTTTTTTGACCACCTATCGGTGCTCAGGAGCCGGAACGCGGAGGCTGGCAGCATGTGACCCGCCGCCTATGGGAGTTTCTTCTTGGGGAGAGCATTATGAATAAAGAGGAAAAGGTTTTGTCGCGGCGCGAGATGTTGCGACGGGCGGCGGGCGCGAGTGCCTGCCTGGTCGCCGCGCCGATGATTAATCTCGGTCGTTGCCGGATTTTCGCCAACTCGCCGAAAGAGTACTCGGCGCGGGCAATTGATCTGATCAGGCAATCCACCGTGATAGATATGCTCAGCCCGCTGACGCTAGATTCAGGTAAACAGTCCAGGTGGATGACAGACCCCGAAAGTTTTACGGCCGCCGACCTTCAACCTTTCAAAGACTCGGGCATCGACATCATTCATCCGGCGCCCGGAATGGGCACGATGAATGCTTACGAGAGGGCGTTGGAATTCTTCGCCTTGTGGAACGGATTCATCGCCAACGCGGACGAACACTTTATGCGGGTTGACAGCGCATCAGACCTCGACCGCGTGAAAAAATCGGGCAAGCTGGGCGTTCTGCTCGGGCTGCAAAATTCGGCGCAGTTTCGCCGACCCGATGACGTTGATTTTTTTCGCGGACTCGGACAGCGCGTGTCGCAGCTAACTTATAATTCGCGCAACCTCATCGGCAACGGCGCGACCGAGCGGCGCGACGAAGGCATTTCGGATTTCGGTGTTTCCATCATCGAACGGATGAATAAAGTCGGGATGGCTATTGACGTTTCGCACTGCGGCGACCGCACCACGCTCGACGCTTTCGAGATTTCTAAAAAGCCTGTGCTGATTACGCACTCGAACTGCCGCACTCTCGTCCCCGGTCATCCGCGTCTGAAAACCGACGAAGCGATCAAACGAGTCGGCAGGGCGGGCAGCGTCATGGGAATTACGGGCGTGCGAATGTTCGTCAAAGCCGACGAGCCGACGACCGTCGAAAACGTCCTCGACCATTTCGATTATGTGAGAAAGCTGATAGGGACTGAACATCTCGGCATCGGCAGCGACATAGACCTTTACGGATATGACGCGATGCCGCCCGAACTTAATAAGCAGCTTCGCGCCGGTTACAAAGACAGCTATGGGATTCGGGAGAAGATTGACATCGAGGGTCTCAATCATCCGAAACGAATGTATGACCTAACAGAAGGATTAATCCGGCGGAAATACAGCGACACCGAGATACGTGGAATTCTCGGCGGAAATTTTGCGCGGGTTTTGAAACAAATCTGGTCGGTGTAAATCGAGCGCAACAATATTTTATCCCGCGCTTTTGTCGGAGCGAGGCCGGATGCCGGCTACCGATTGTCTGAGCGGTGACAAAGAACATTCTCTAAATGAGTGAGAGGTTGAGTGATGATGCGTAAATTAACAATAGTTGCAATCGCAGTATGTTTACAGATGCAAATTTGTGCCGGTCGCCTTCTGGCACAAACCGAAAATGTCACTCGTCAGGAAACGCTTCGAGGCTCAATAACGCCTGAACGCGGATGGTGGGATGTTCTACATTATCATTTGGCGGTCGAGTTTTTTCCCGAGACAAAAAGGCTGAAGGGATCGAATACGATA
>DATCWB010000629.1:0-10682 GCA_036566625.1 Pyrinomonadaceae bacterium | reverse complement strand
GCGCCCGTCACGGGGGCGAGCGTCTGCGGCACGAAGGCCGACGGTTGCGCCGAACGGACGGGGAAATCGTTATCCACGCTGCCCGGCAGATTCGCGAACGGGATCGTCGCCGGGCGCGGCGCGTCCTCGTCCGTCACGTTGACGTAAGGAAGGCGCACCCCGTCAACCAGAATATTGTCGCCGCGAATATCCGCGGGCGGTTCATAGCCGCGCCCTGCCGCGACGGCGATAATTTCCTCGAAGGGTTTGTCGAAGTCCGCCGGGATGCGGTCAACCGTGTAGACTCCGTCGCCCTCGATGCCGACCGCGCCGACGGCCACGCCGTTTTTATAGAGCGGCACTGCGCCGGGGTCTGCGGAGAGGCCGAAGGGCAGTCCGGGCTTCTTGATGTCGGAACATTCGAGTTGCGAAAACTGCACGCCGTAGAGAGGCCCGCCGGGGCGGAAGTCCACGCCGGGCGGGATGTGCTCCTGAATAATGAAACCGGCGGTGCGCGGGGTGAAGGCGTTGCCTCGCGTGCTGAAAAATGCGGCCGTGCCCGCCTTCGAGATGGCTGCACGCCTGACCGGCATCAGGAACGGCGGCAAATTCAGCCCTTCCAATCCGAACTGAACGAGACCCGAAGCGTTCGGCTGCTGGTTGAAACCCGAGTTGCCGCGAAACTGCGTGGTCGGCGGCGCGCCCGTCATCGTGAAGACGCCGAGGACGTTGCCCTCCTTGTCCGTCACGGCCACTGTGACGGGGCGGTTCAAAGCGGCCGCGGCCGAGACGGCCTGCGCGATGACGGTCTGCACGTCGTTCGTCGAGAGCGTGCCCGCCGTGATGGGGTTGGTGTTGGGCGTCGGGGCGGTGGCGGGCGGGGCGGCAGTCGGCCTCGCGCCCGCGTCGTCCGGCAATCCGCCGCCGACGTGGCCGATGCCGACTCTCACGCGATTGCTCGCAACGCTGCCATAGCGCACGCGCACCAGCACGTCGCCGAGGTCGCCCATCTCTTCATGCAGGCGCACCGTAACCGAGTGCATCCACTCCTGGCCGGGCACGACGGCGACGTGCTCCACGGCGAGCGGGTAGACGCGATGCGCGCCGTCTTCGGCGTCGGCCGTGATACTGGTAGCCGCGACGCCGCGTTCCAGATTCAGGACGAAGAGTTGGACGCGCGTGCGGCGATCCGCGCCGATGGAGTGGCGCGCCTCGCGCGTGAAAGGCTCTTTGAGGCGCGTGACGGCCTCGACGGCGACGGCGCGCGTGGAATCGGCTTCGCTGATCAGGACGGGGCGCGTCGCCTGTGCCTGCGAAACGTTGTTCGTTTGGTAAAGGAGCGCGAAGAAGGCACACAGGGCGAAGCAGGCAAGCGTGATTAGCCGTCGGGCAAACGATAATTGATGTTTAGACATAGAAGCAGGCCACGTATGAATTGCTGTCTGAATGCTATCTGGCAGAAACCGGCGACGCGCTTTGCAGCGTTGGGATACTGACCGGAGCGGCTACAATTTATCATTAAACTTTGTTCCGTCAAGTCGAATTTAGTTCCCGCGGGCGGGCGGCGCGAAAATGGCGCGTGAAAGTTATGATTCGGGCGAGAGAGAGAAAAATTCCGTTGCCAGTCGGCGACGACTGTGCTACAAAAACAGCCCAACGCTTTTTTGAATCGAACTTCTATCGGGTCGCAAAATACCAGCAGTTAGTTTTCCGTAATTCACGTCTTTTCATTTTGCACTACACGCACGAGATCGCCTCCCGCGACCTTCGTATTTTATTAACGGCTTCATGTTCCCTACCCCTACACACACGCGCGCCATCGCGAGACTTCTGCTCGTCGTCTCCCTGCTCTCAATCTTTCCGCCGCACGCTTTCGCCCAGCAACACGGGCGCATTAAAGGCATCGTGCGCAGCGAAACGAAGACGCCGCTCGCCGGAGCGACCGTCATGGCGATCAACCAGGTGACGAGCAATCGCTCGACGACCCGCACGGCCTCCGATGGCAGCTTCTCCTTCAAACTCCGCGCGGGCGCATACCGCATCCTCGTAGACGCGCCCGGCGCGGTGCGCTTCGACCGCGAGAACATCATCGTCGAACCCGGCAAGGATAGCCCAGTCGAAGTGGATGTGAAGGCGTTGAAGGAGACGGCGAAGAAGGCCGAGCCGTTCGTTGACCCGACGGCGAACGAACGCCCGGCCGGTTACGCCGGGGGCGGCAACATCGAATCACGCCCGCCCAGCCTGCCCGACCGCGCCGAAGTGCGCGACCGCTGGCGCATCCGCTTTCCCGAATACGACCGCTACGGCGACAAAGGCGCGCGCGGGCGCGACATTCCTTTCAAGCGCGGCAAGTGGTACGACCCTTACAATCAAAATCTGCTCAAGGGCGACTTCCCCATCCTCGGCCAGAGCGTCTTCATGATCCTGTCGGGCGCGGACACGACCACCATCGAACTCAACCGCACGCCGAAGCCGACCGACGTGAGCAGCGCGCGCCCCGGCAGCGCGGAGTTTTTCGGACGCCCCGAAACTCTCGTCGCCAACCACGTCATCCAGTTCTCGTTCGAGATGTTCAGCGGCTCGACCACCTTCAAGCCGCGCAACTGGGCGATCAAAGTCTCGCCCACCATCAGCCTGCCCAACTACGTCAACGCGCGCGAGCGCGGCGTCATCAACATCGACCCGCGACGCGGCACGAACCGCACCGACACGCACGTCTCCTTAGAAGAAGCCTTCGCCGAGGTGAAACTCGAAGACGTGAACGCCAACTTCGATTTCGTCTCCGTGCGCGCAGGCATCCAGCCCTTCGTCTCCGACTTTCGCGGCTTCGTCTATTCCGACAACAACCTCGGCGCGCGCCTCTTCGGCGGCTTCGCCAACAACCAGTATCAATTCAACGCCGCCTACTTTTCCCAACTGGAGAAGGACACCAACAGCGGCCTGAATCGCTTCGACACGCGCCATCAAAACGTCTACATCGCCAACATCTACCGGCAAGACTTCGTGCGCAAAGGCTACACGGCGCAACTCAGTTTCCTCTTTAACGACGACCGCCCTTCGCGCAAGTTCGACCGCAACGGCTTTCAGGTGCGCCCCGCGCTTGTCGGCGACGTGCGGCCGCACAGCGTCAAGGTCGGCTACCTCGGCTTCTCCGGCGACGGCCACCTCGGCGACGGCCTGCTCGGCCGCTTCAACCTCTCGCACGCCTACTACCTCGCGCTCGGGCGCGACTCGCACAACCCGATTGCAGGCCGCCCCACGAACATCCGCAGCCAGATGGCCGCGCTCGAACTCAGCTACGACAAGGATTTCGTCCGTTTCAAAACGTCGGCCTTCTTCGCGCAGGGCGACAAAAACCCGACCGACTCGCAGGCCACCGGCTTCGACTCGATTCTCGACGACCCGAACTTCGTGGGCGGCCAGTTCTCCTTCTGGAACCGCTCGGGCATCCGCCTGACGCAGACCGGCGTGTCGCTCGTCGAGCCGAACAGCCTGCTGCCGAGTTTGCGCAGCAGCAAGACGCAGGGACAGGCCAACTTCGTCAACCCAGGCATCTTCATCTTCAACGCGGGCGCGGACGTGGAAGTGACGCAGCGCATCAAAGCCATCTTCAACGCCAACTTCCTGCGCTTCCATCGCACCGAGCCGCTCAAACAAATCCTGTTCCAGCCCAACATCCGCCACGGCATCGGTCAGGACTACAGCCTCGGCGTCGCCTACCGCCCGCTGCTCATCAACAACATCACGATGACCTTCGGCGCGTCTACTTTCGTGCCGGGGCGCGGCTTCCGCGACATCTACACGGACGCCACGCGCAACTGCCCGCCCAACGTGGCCGACTACTGCACGCCCGACAGGACGATCATCGATCCGAGCAAGCCCCTGTTCTCCCTGTTCGCGCAGTTGAAGTTCATTTTCTAAGTTCAAAAATTGATAGAGACAGTCATCGTCAGACGGAGAGTCAAGAATGCAAGGTGTCGGTAAAGCTGATCGCGTCAAGCTGATCATCTTCCTGTTTTTCGTCGCCGTCCTCGGCACAACTCTGCTCGCGGGCGGCGGGCACGCTGATGCCCAACAGAAGGGGGGCGCGGAGCAACTTGCCCGCGCCGCCGCAAACGATAAATCGAAGCCGGATTCCGCCACGAACTCCACGGCAAACTCCGGCGTCGCTCCCGCGCGGATGCACAACTCCGCATCGCCCGTCTCGCAACAGGCGACTGCTGCGGCGACCGCGACCGAAGGCTGCGTCGCCTGTCACAACAACATCGAGCCGATGCACGTCACGTCGAGCGGAAAGCTGGAGGCGGGCGGCAAAGACGGGCAGGGGCTTTCCTGCACCTACTGCCACGGCGGAAACCCCGTCGGCAAGACCGCGGAAGAGGCGCACGTGCGCCCGCGTAACCCGAACTTCTGGAAAGTCGGCGGCAAAACTTCGAGCGCGAACCCGGAACGCACCAACGCCCTCCTGAACCGCGAGAGTTGGGAGTTCGTGCGCTTCATCAACCCGGCCGACCTGCGCGTCGCGGCCAAGACCTGCTCCGAATGTCACGCGCCCGAAGTTGAGGCCAACGACAACAGCATGATGCGCCACGGCGGCATGCTCTGGGGCGCGGCGCTCTACAACAACGGCGGCTTCCCCACCAAAGACACGCGCTTCGGCGAAGCCTACGCGGAAGAGACCGGCGCGCCGATGCGTCTGATTCAAGTGCCGCAGCCGACGAAAGAGGAACAGCTACTCAAAGGCTGGCTGCCCTTCATCGACCCGCTGCCCCGCTGGGAGATTTCGCAGCCCGGCAACGTCCTGCGCGTCTTCGAGCGCGGCGGCCGTCGTCGTCTGGAAGTGGGCTTGCCCGACCGCGAGGAAGAACCCGGCAAGCCCGACAAGGGCTTGAGCGCGCGCGGCCTCGGCACGCAGCAGCGCACAGACCCCGTCTATCTCGGCATCCAGAAGACGCGCCTCTTAGACCCGACGCTCAACCACCTCGGCACGAACGATCACCCCGGCGACTATCGCTCGTCCGGTTGCACGGCCTGCCACGTCGTCTATGCCAACGACCGCAGCCCCGTCAACTCCGGCCCATACGCGAAGTTCGGAAACCTCGGCACGACGCAGACCGCCGACACGAACATCCCGCGCGGCGAACCCGGCCACCCGATCAAGCACCAGTTCACCAACGCCATCCCGACCTCGCAGTGCATGACCTGTCACATGCACCCCGGCACAAACATGGTCGCCACCTACACGGGCTTTACGTGGTGGGACAACGAGACGGACGGCGACAAGATGTATCCGGCCAAACAGGTCACGCCGTCGCAGGACGAAGAGCAGGAGAAGTTTGACCGCAACCCCGAAGGCGCGCACGTGCGCGGCCTCTGGTCGATGCGCAAGTGGAAAGACCGCGCCTCGCCCGACGACTTTCTCGTCAAGACGGGCGAACCCGGCGGCGAGTTCGCCAAACAACTCAAGCAGACCGCCTTCGCCGATTACCACGGCCACGGCTGGCTCTACCGCGCCGTCTTCAAGCGCGACCGCGCGGGCAACATGCTCGACGGCTACGGCAAGCAGATCAAGACCGTCACGCCGAAGAAACTGGCCGACGCCGTGGCATTCTCCGGCGACGGCGCGTACAAGTCAGGCCAGCCCGTCCACCTCAAAGACATCCACCTCGAAAAAGGGATGCACTGCGCCGACTGCCACTTCCGGCAGGACACGCACGGCACGGGCATCCTCTACAACGAGCCGCGCGCCGCCATCGAGATCAACTGCACCGATTGCCACGGCACGATCCGCGAGCGCGCCAAACTCCTGACCACAGGCCCCGCCGCCGGGCAAGGCATCGAAGGCGGCAAACTCGTGGATAAGGAGCGCGGGCGCAATTTACGCGCGCCCCGCAGCGGGAACCGCGACATCTCGCGCAACCTCTACGCACGCGACGAGGCGGGCGGCAAGATTCCGCTCTTTGAACTCGCGCCCGCCGCCGGTCTGAAAAAGAAGATCAAGACGGAGGACGGCCGCGAGGTCGAAGTCGAACTCAAGGCGGGCGAGATCGTGCAGAACTCCATCGTCGAGCCGGGCAAATGGTGGCGCGTCAAGCAGACGATTGACAGCATCGACCCCAAGTCGCCCGATTACAACGAACTCTCGCGCTACGCCAAGACCATCCGCAAGGACAACCAGACGTGGGGCGACGTGCCCGAAAAGGACGAGTCGCTCGCGCACGCCGACAACCAGATGACGTGCTTCGCCTGCCACTCTTCGTGGATGACGAGTTGCTTCGGCTGTCACCTCTCGATGAAGGCCAACCGCAAGATGCCCAACCGCCACAACGAGGGCGACGACTCGCGCAACTACACGACCTACAACTTCCAGGTCTTGCGCGACGACGTGTTCATGCTTGCCAAAGACGGCACGGTGACTGGGCATCGCGTTGCGCCCGCCGCCTCGCGCTCGGCCGTCATCGTCAGTTCGCAGAATCAGAACCGCGAGTGGATTTACTCGCAGCAGCAGACCATCTCCACCGAGGGCTTCAGCGGTCAGGCGTTCTCGACGCATGTGCCGCACACCGTCCGCGCCACCGAGACGAAAGGCTGCACGGATTGCCACGTCTCGAAGGAGAACAACAACAACGCCTGGATGGCGCAACTCCTGATGCAGGGGACGAACTTCGTCAACTTCATGGGTCGCTACGTCTACGTCGCCGCCGAGCACTCGCTCGAAGTCGTCCCCGTCACCGAACGCGAAGACCCGCAGGCCGTCATCGGCAGCACTCTTCACAAAATCGCCTACCCCGACAACTACAAGAAGTTTGTGGACGATGGGCGGCAGCTCAAGACCTTCTACGAGCACCCCGGCAACCCCGAAGTCTTGCAGGTGCAGATGCGCGGCGAGTATGCCTACGTGGCGGCGGGCGAAGGCGGTTTGCGCATCTACGACGTGGCGCAGATCGATCACAAGGGCTTCTCGGAGCGCATCACGACCGCGCCAGTCTCGCGCTTCGGCCAGCGGTTCTGGGTGAAGACGAAATACGCGACGGCCGTCGCCGCGCCTTCGACGCTCGCGCTCGACCCGCTGCGCTCGCGGCTCCCCGAAAATCAGGAGCAGCCGATCCACCCGCTCTACGGCTACCTCTACGTCGCCGACAAGCACGAGGGCTTAGTGCTCGTCGGCGCGGCCACGCTCCTTGACGGCGACCCGCTGAACAATTACCTCAAGCGTGCGCTGACGTGGAATCCGAACGGCGCGCTCGACGGCGCGAACAACATCCAGATCGCCGGGACGCACGCCTATATCACGACCGACAAGTCGCTCGTCATCGTCAACATTGACGACCCGCTGAACCCGAAAATCGTCAAGACGTTCGCGCTCCACCATCCGCACGCGGTCGCCATCCAGTTTCGCTACGCCTTCGTCGTTGACGAGGAGGGCTTCAAGGTCATCGACGTGACGACGCCCGCGGACGCTCACCTCGTCGAAGGCGCGGAAGTTAAACTCTCGCACGCACACGACGTTTACGTGGCGCGCACCTACGCCTACGTCGCCAACGGCAAAGACGGCGTCGCCATCATCAACGTCGAGCGTCCCGAACAGCCCAAGCTCGAACAGATGTTCAACGCCGAGGGCAAGATAAACGACGCTCATCAGGTGAAGGTCGCGATGACGAACGCGAGCCTCTACGCCTACGTGGCCGACGGGCACAACGGCCTGCGCATCCTGCAACTGACCGACCCCGAAACGTCCACGACCTACGCAGGCTTCAGCCCGCGCCCCGATCCGAAATTGATCGCCACGTTCAAGACGATTGGCCCGGCCGTCGCCCTCTCCAAAGGTCTCGACCGCGACCGCGCCGTGGACGAAAGCGGCAATCAACTCGCCGTCTTCGGCCGTCGCGGCGCGCGTCCCTTCAACCTCGAAGAGTTGCGACGCATGTACCTGATGGGCGGCAAACTCTACACCGTCACAGACAACCCCCAGACGCCTGCCAACGACTTCAAAGGCGGCGCGGCGACGGCAAAGCCGGACGGCGAGCAACCGGGAGCGAAACCCGAGAAGGCCGCGTCCGCAGGTTCCATCTCGTCCAACATGTCAATCTTCACGCTTCGCGGGATGGCTGCTTCGCCCGCCCTCATAGGCGGGGGGATGGGCTTGCTGCTCGTGGGATTGGGATTGTATAGACTGCGTAGATTGCGGCGAAACACTTAGCCGAACTTCAAGCTACCGACGAAATGGCCGCTCATGATTCTTTGAAAATCATGGGCGGCCATTTCATACGTTAAATTACAGGCGGTTATTTCGTCCGACGCATCCACTCGATGCAGCGGCGCAGGTGCGCCTGCATCGCTTCGGCCGAGTCTGAATGTATGCGCCCGTGGCCGGGTAGCACCCACTCGAAACGCTTCGACAGCAGCTTCTCCATCGAGCGCGTCTGCTCCTCCCACGAATACCACGCGACGCTGCGAAAGGCCGTCAGCGTTTCGCGCGCGGGCGACCACGCCAAGTGATCGCCCGTGAACAGATACTTGTCGCGGTAGAGCAACAACATGTGCCCTCGCGTGTGGCCGGGCACGGGGATGGCGCGGAGTTCCTCGTCGAGCCAGACTTCCGCCTCGCCTTCGACGATGCGTTCGATGCCGCGTCTCTCAGCACCGTCCGCCGCGTGCATGATGCGCGTGCAGCCGAAACGCGCGGCATATTTCTCGTGGTCGGCGATGTCGTCGGAGTGTGTCAGGAACATTTGCCGGACGCCGCCGAAGGCTTCGATGCGTTTGACGAGTTGAAAGGCGAAACGCGGCGAATCTACGAGGACGTTTCCGCCCGCCTCCTCCGGTCGCACGATCAGATAACTCCACGCGCCGAAACTCGCCTCCGCAGTGAAGCCGCAAAAGTAGACGTTCTCGGAGACGCGCACCGGGTAGGCGTCAACGGCGGCGCGCGTGTTGTGGTGTTCGAGCGTGCCGATGGAAGCGGTCGGGCAGGCGACGAGGGCCATCAGGGCGCTTTGCGTCTCCGCTTCCGTCGCGGGCTGGTGGTAGACGCTCGACTGTTCGCCGTGATCGCGAAACGTCGAGGGCGCGATCTGCCGGCAGGCGTCGCAGTCTATACACGACGCGTCAACGTAAAAATCGCCCGCGACGTTCTGCGGCAAGCGTTGTGCGACCGAGGCCATGCGGATAGTTTCAGGTTTCAGAGGGAAAGTTTCAAGTTTCAGGTTTAAAGTTCGGAAACGCGGCGGTCTGTTCCTGAAACTTGAAACCTGAAACTTGAAACTATGTTATCCCTCAGATGCGCTTTAACAGAACGAGGATGATGATGATCAGGAGGATGATGCCGAGCGTGCCGCTGGGGAAATAGCCCCAGTTGCGACTGTGCGGCCAACGCGGAAACGCGCCGAGCAGCAGGATGATCAGGATCACGATCAGGATGGTAGTCATAACATTTCTCCTCTCTCGAATTTTGTCTGTACGAGGCGTTTCGGAGCGAGTTCCGTGGTTGTCTGCGGTTCGACGATGTAGAGGTTATGCCGCGCGTCGCCGCCGGTCAATGTTTTTATTTCGCCTCCGCCGCTGCCGCGCCTTCAACGTTTCTCCGCCTGCCGGTCGAGATAATCGAGCAAGACGTTTGACATGACCTTGACGCCGACGACGAGGCTCTCTTCGTCTACGTCGAAATCGGGCGTGTGCCAACCCGCATTGATGCCCCGCGCGCGGTTGCCGACGCCGAGAAAGAAGTAGAAGCCGGGCACGATCTTCTGGAAGTAGGAGAAATCTTCGGCGGGCATGAAGGGCTTGATCGCGAGCGCGTTCTCCGTGCCGACGACGCGCCGGATGGTCGGCAGCGTCGCCTCGACGAGCGCAGGCTCGTTGTACGTCACGGGGTTGCTGCCCTCGAAATTCAACTCGAATGTCGCGCCGTAGGCGGCGGTCACGTGCGTGAGCGTCTCGCGCATCAACTCGATGGCGCGCTCGCGCACGCGTTCGTTGTGCGTGCGCATCGTGCCGGTCAGTTTCACTTCGTTGGCGATGACGTTGAAGCGCGTGCCGCCGGAGATCGTGCCGACGGTGATGACGAGCGGTTCGAGGGGATCGATGCGGCGGCTGCGGATGTGTTGCAGCGCGAGCACGCATTCGGAGGCGACCACCACCGCGTCCACGCCCAACTGCGGCTGCGCGCCGTGCGCGCCCTTGCCGCGAATGGTGACGGAGAAGGTGTCGGACGAGGCCATCGCCGCGCCGACGTGATAACCGATCTGCCCGGCCTGCACGTTCGGCTCGGTGTGGAGTCCGAAGATGGCCTGTGGGCGCGGGTTCTCAAGCGCGCCTTCCTTGATCATCAGGGGTGCGCCGCCCTCTTCGCCGGCGGGCGGCCCTTCCTCCGCGGGCTGGAAGATGAACTTGATCGTGCCGCCGATCTCCGCGCGCATCTTGCTCAAAACCTCGGCGACGCCCAATTCCACGGTCGTGTGTACGTCGTGGCCGCATGCGTGCTTGACGCCGGCGTTGCGCGACTTGTAGGGCACGTCGTTCGTCTCCTGAATCGGCAGCGCGTCCATGTCGGCGCGCACGGCCACGACCCCGCCGGGTCGCCCGCCCTTGAGCACGCCGACGACGCCGTGACGCGCCACGCCCGTTCGCACCTCGTCGAAACCGAGCGATTTCAGACGTTCGGCGACGACGCGTGCGGTGCGCTCCTCGCGGTTGGAGAGTTC
>DATCWB010000628.1:0-5717 GCA_036566625.1 Pyrinomonadaceae bacterium | reverse complement strand
GCGTCGAGTGGCCGACCGTGTCGCAGACGCAGAGGGCGCGCGCGCCCGCGCGGATGGCCGCCGTGTAGAGCGCGCGAATCGTATCGGGGTCGGCGCGCGTCGTGTCCTCGGTCACGTACATGACGGGCAAGCCCTCGGAGACGGCGAAGCCGATTGCGTCTTCGGTCAGCTCCAGCAACTTGTCGAGCGTCCAGTCTTCGGCGTAGAAGCGCACGGGCGACGAGCCGATGAAAGTGCAGGCTTCGATGGCGATGCCGGCGCGCTGCGAGATTTCGGCGATGGGGCGGATGTCATTACGGTGCGTGCGCGCGGCGCAGTTCGGGCGAATCTGCATGCGCTGTTCTACGATCTCGCGCGCGAGCAGTTCGACGCCCGCCGCGTGTGTGCCGCCCGCGCCGGGCAGGCCGATGTCGGCCGTGTCGATCTTGAGTTCGTCCATCAGGTGCAGGAGTTCGAGCTTCCGCTCGACGGAAGGCTCGCACACGGAGGGCGATTGCAACCCGTCGCGCAGCGTCTCGTCGTCGAAACCGATGTGGCGGCCGGGCGCAGGGTGCGACGGCGCGACCACATTCCAATCGTAGATCAATTCACTTGCAGGCACTTGTGGCTTACCTCCGTTGTACGGGAAAATTTCGCGCGTCCGATGGCATGTTCAGGATGGGTGAATTACAACAAGGGGCGTGGGGAAAGTCAAGCAAGGCCACCGGCGCGCTCGCGCGCTTTTGACTCTGCGGCCAACTCTGTTATAGCCTTCGTCGCGCTTCAACAGTGACGAACGATGACGCGTCTCCCGCCCGTCAAATCCCACTCACGCGAAGTTTTACGGCGACGCCTGATGGGCGGCCATGACAGAGCCAACCGCACGCGGCCGTCGGCCGGCTATTTTCAAACCAGACAGGAATTGTTCACGGCATGGATGAGTTTATCGCACAGGGCAACGACGAACATTTGAGCATTCTGCACCGCACGACGCCCGGCTGGATCGAGGTGATCGCCGGTTCGATGTTTTCCGGCAAGTCCGAAGAATTGATCCGCCGCCTGCGCCGCGCCAAGATCGCGCGCCAGCGCGTGCAGGTCTTCAAACCCCTCATCGACAACCGCTACTCGCGCGACCACATCGTCTCGCACTCCGAGATGCGACACGAATCGGGGGTCGTCGAGACGGCCGCCGAAATCCTCGCGCAGGTGGAAGAGGCCACCGACGTGATCGGCATAGACGAAGGACAGTTCTTCGATAACGAACTCGTCTCGGTCGCCAACCAACTAGCGCGTCGCGGCCTGCGCGTCATCATCGCCGGTCTCGATCAGGACTACACCGGCCGCCCCTTCGAGCCGATGCCGCAACTGCTCGCCATCGCCGAGTACATCACCAAGACCCATGCCATCTGCGTCCGCTGCGGCCAGCCCGCCAACTACTCGCAGCGTATCGTCAACGTCGAAGGCCAGGTGGTCGTCGGCGCGGGCGACTCATACGAAGCTCGCTGCCGCCGTTGCTTCGTCCCACACGCCGACGCGCCCACCCGATACATCAGCGACGAGCTGAGATGAGTGACAGCCCCTTCCGGGCTGCAAACGAATCTCTTCTTCCCGTTCGCCAGTTGCGCGTTGTGGCAACTCGTCTGCGCGCGGGCGGAATCACGTGCAAGAACTTCCGCAATCCTCGTTCAACGGAATGAACCCCAGATGTGTTCGCTGTTTCAGACACGTTGCCAACGAGGAGTATAGAGATGAAATCTCACACGATGTTCAGGGTTTTGATGGTCGCTTTGCTGGCGGTCGCTGTGCCGCTGGCGTTGTTCGCGCAAGGGACGCGGCGTTACGCCGGACAGGAGAGAAGGCCGTCGTCGGCCAACGACGCCGCCTCGGCGGGCGACTACAGAATCTCCGGCCCCTACACGCACAATAACCTCGCGGTTTTTCTCATTCACGGTAAAGACAGGCTCGGCGGCAAGACTTTCCTGACGCTGCAAGAAGCGCTCAAGCAGCGGAAGGTCGTCGTCTACGAGACCAACAACGTCAACGAACTGGCGATTGAAAACTTGTCGAGGTATGAAGAGGTGTACGTCCAGTCGGGCGACATCGTGAAGGGCGGGCAGCAGGATCGCATGCTCGGCGTTGACCTCATCGTGCCGCCGCGTTCGGGCAGGATTTCGATTGCGGCTTTCTGCGTCGAGCAGGGACGCTGGCAGAAGCGCGGCAACGAAGAGGTGACGCGCTTCAGTTCATCGAACGAACGCGTGGCGACTAAGGAGTTGAAGATCGCCGCCAACAAGACGAAATCGCAGGGTGAGGTGTGGAACAAAGTCGCAGAGGCGCAGGGCAAGCTGAGCGCGAAGGTCGGCTCGCGCGTCAACGCTCCCATCTCGCAGTCGAGTTTCCAGTTGACGCTCGAAAATCGTCAGGTGCGGGAGACGGCCGCCGCCTACCTCAAAGCCCTCTCGCACGTCGCCGACGGGCAACGGGACGTGATCGGCTATGCCTTCGCCATCAACGGCCGTGTCAACAGCGCGGACGTGTACGCCGCCAATGCCCTCTTTCTTAAACTCTGGCCGAGCTTGTTGAAGGCCAGCGCGGTCGAGGCGATTGCGGAGTTGGAGCGAGGGCGGAAGTTCGACGCGGTTTCCGCTTCGGACGTAGGCGCGTTTCTCGACGACGCCGAAGGGGGCGCGGCCACCGCAAAGGACGTGACGAAGCGCGTCCAGATGATCACGCGCGAGAGCAAGGTCAACATCCTCTTCGAAACACGCGACCGCTCGGCGGCCGGGCAGTGGCTGCACCGCAGCTACATCAAGAAGTAGACTCTTGAAACGATGAAGCAGGAACGATGAAGGATGAAGTAGAAGACAGAAAACAGAATTCAGGAGTCGGAAGGAAGGCGGGCGCGCGTTTTATTCCGGCTCCCGTCTTCTGAATTCTGTTTTCTGAATTCTGACTTCTGCCTCCTGTCCCGCTTTCAGGTCATCGCTCCGTGTTCCCGCTTCATCGTCTCCCCCGCGCCCCGCGTTCTGTGCTATTCTTCCCACGCCAATTCCCCTGCTATAAAATCTAACGCTCGTGCGATTTTGCCCGACAACTTACAGGAGAAGACTTCTATGCGCACTCTGAAATTTTCCGGGACTCTCAGTGCAACTCTCTTGCTCGTCCTCGCGGGCGCGGCCTGCCAGCCGGGTCCGGCCACGAACACCAACGTCAGCACCGCGAACGCCAATACGGGGAACGCGAACACCGCCGCCACGCCGACTCTCGCCGATGCCGTCTCCATCGAGACGCGTGAACCGGAGCAATACAAGGCAACGCTCGTTTTCACGGCGAGCGCGGAGGGGCAGGCGAAAGCCATCCAGCTTCCCATTGACGTAGCGCGCAGCGGCGACAACCGGCGCTATGCCTTCAACAACATTCCCGTCATCGGCCAGGTCATCTTCCTCGACCGCGCCGACAAACGCTATCTCATCCTGCCGGGGCGCAAGCAGTACGCGGAGATCACGCCGGAGTTGCTCGGCTTCGACGTGCGCTCGCTGACGCCGGGGCAGATGGTCGTCTATTTGCAGAACCAGCGCGGCGTCGAACGCGTGGGCGAGGAGCAGCGCGATGGGCGCACGGTCGTCAAGTACCGCCACGCGGCGACGGCCAAGACCTCTTCGGCGGCCGGCGATGTGGCGACCGAGAGTTTCATCTTTGTCGACAAAGAGACGGGGCTGCCGCTGCACGCGGACCTGACCGGGCAATCCACGGGCAACGTGCAGGGCGTCAGCCGCGCGTCGCTCGTCGCCGACATGCGCGACATTCAAACGACCGTGGACTCCACGCTCTTCGAGTTGCCGACGGGTCTGACGAAGTTGACCGAGGCGGAGATCAAGCAGCGCGTGAGCGAAATCGCGGGCTACTTACAGTTGGCGATGGGCATGCTGAACTCGCAATTCAGAGGCAACGCGCCGGGAGGCAACACGACGACCACCACGCCGTCGCCCGCGAGCGGCGCAGCATCACCCGGCGGCACGACCACGTCGTCGCCCGTCCCGTCGCCTACTCGCTGACGAGGTAAAAGAAGAAGATGAAATACATCCTCCTGCTCGTCGTCGGCGCGCTCATCGGCGCGGCCCTGACGTTCTACATCTTCGTCGGCGCGCCGCGCATGAAACAGGCGCAAATAGGCGCGCCGCTGCAAGCGCCCGACGCCGCGGGCGACCCGCCGGGCACGGCCGTCCTGACGCTCGACGAGAAATTCTTCGACACGCTGCTGACCACCATCTTCCGCGACCTGAACGCGCCCGCGTTTCGCCTCGCGGCCATGCCGAAAGAATCCTCTCTGGCGTCGGCCGAACCGGCGGGCTTCCGCTTCGTGCAGGCGCAGGAGGGCGGCGGCTGCACGAATCAGGTCGTGGTCTCGCAGGAGGGCGGAGGCGTGCGCACGGGCGTGAGCCTCAAGGAGGGGCAGATCATCGCGCCGCTCGCCTTTAGCGGCAGCCGCGATGTCTTCGGCAACTGCATGAACTTTCGCGGCGCAGCCCAGGCCAACATCACGCTCTACTTCAAAGCCGACGAACAGACTCTCTACGGCCAGATCACCATCGCGGGCGTGAACCTCGAAGGCGTCTCGCCGCTCGCGAGTCCGTTCGTCACGGGCTTCGTCCAGACGGCGATCAACCAGAAGGTCAACCCGCTCGTCCTGATGCGCGGCGCGCAACTCTCTATGAACATCCCGGTGCAGGCCAGCAACGGCACGCTGCGGGCGCAGGCCAAAGACGTTCGTTCCGAAGTCAAAGACGGCGCGCTGCGCCTGCACGTCACTTACGACTTCTCCGGCACACGTGGCGAGGGCGCGCCGGCCGCACCGCCGCAAAGCTAGACGCCTCGCACGTCTCGACCCGGACATGATCCGACGGGCGCAAGTTTGAACCTGAACTTGCGCCCGTTTTCTCTTTCCCACTTCGAGGATAATTTGTTGCGCCGGACGATGGATGAAGCGAAGGGCTGGCGTTGGGGCGTGGCGGCGGCTCTGGCTCTGGCCGTCGTGTCGCTCGTGCCGCAGTTGCACATGTGGCGAGAACGCGGGCGCGACTGGCACGGCTCGGACTTCTCTTTCTTCTTCGACGAGGCCGCCTACGAGTCTTACATCAACGCGCTGATCGACGGCCGCCCGCGCTTAAACGACCCTTACACAGGGCGCGACGATTCGCCCGCCACGCCGCAGGCCGAATCGCTCTTTTCGATCCAGTTCATCCCGGCCTACGCCCTCGCGCTCCCGGCGCGCCTCTTCAACCTGTCGGCCGCCGCCGTCTTCATCATCCTGTGGCCGCTCGTCGCCTTCGCCACGACGCTCGCCCTCACGCGCCTGCTCCGCGCCGCGACCGGCGACGAACCGACGGCCGCCGCCCTCGCGCTCTTCGTGCTCTGCTTCTGCACCTTCATCCAGAAGGGCGTGCGCACCCTGCGCGGGCTGGAGACGGCCTACCTGCCGCTCCCTTTTTTGCGGCGTTATTTGCCCGCCCTACCCTTCGCCCTCTTCTTCATCTTCTGCCTGCTCGTCTGGCGCGCGCTCGCGACGGACGAACGACGCGCGTCGCTCACAAACGCCTTCTTCGCCGGCCTCACCTTCACGCTGCTCGTCTATTCCTATTTTTACCTGTGGACGGCCGCCGCCGCGTGGCTCGCCTGTCTCGCGCTGCTGTGGCTCGCCGCGTCGCCGCGTGCGGAACGTCGCCGCGCCGTGCGCCCGC
>DATCWB010000627.1:0-4248 GCA_036566625.1 Pyrinomonadaceae bacterium | reverse complement strand
CGCCAATCGTCTCGGCGTCGGGCCGATGAAGGATTGCAAGGAGTGCCTGTTTGAAGAGTTCTTCCTGTCGGCGTGGGCTGTGGGCGACCCGGCGATGGTCGTGGATCGTCCGGCCAACTCGCCCTGCACGGTGGGCGCGCTGCGCGATGGGCGTTGCACGGATAGCCTTGTCAACCCGCCCCCGGGCTTCAAGGCTACGAAAGCCTTCTACCCGGACGATCCGTCGAACGTTCACCACAGCTATCTCGGCGATCACGTCAAGCAGCGCATCGTGCATGCCGGGCCGAAGGAGCACCACATCCACCACCTGCACGCGCACCAGTGGTTGAAATCGGCCGACGGCGAAGGGTCGTCTTACAACGATAGCCAGGCGCTCGGGCCGGGTTCGGGTCACAACCTTGAGATCACGCACAGCGGCAGCGGCAATCGCAACCTGACCGTCGGCGACTCGATCTTCCACTGCCACTTCTACCCGCACTTCGCGCAGGGCATGTGGGGACTCTGGCGCGTCCACGACGTGTTCGAGGACGGCACGCGGCTCGATTTCTTCGGCCGCCCGGCGTCGGGCGCACGCGCTTTGCCGGACGCGGAAATTTTACGCGGCACGCCGATTCCGGCCATCGTGCCCATGCCCGGCGGCGCGGCGACGAACATGGCGAAGTACACGATGCCGCCGATGCCGCAGGCACATGCCCAGATCGTCAACGGGCAGATTCAGGTGACGGGCACGGGCAATCCCGGCTTCCCGTTCTTCGTGCCCGCGCTCGCCGGACATCGCCCGCCGCACCCGCCGCTCGACACGGAGTTTGACGCGGGTCTGCCGCGCCACATCATTTTCGACGCGCGCGTCTCGCTCGAAGAACACACGCGCACCAGTTTCGATAAAGAGATCGCGGACATCCGTGCGAAGGAAATTCGCGAGGCGGGCGAACCCGTCGAACTGGCCGCGATGAGGTTTCACGCACAACCCACTCACCCCAGCTATCGCACGGACGGCACGGCCGCACAGTTTCTCACCAACGGCCTGCCGCCCATCGCGGGCGCGCCCTTTGCCGACCCGTGCGTCACGGATCGCTTCCCGACGAGCGGCGAACCCGTCCTCAACGTCAGCCCGCGCGGTCGCGCGGTCACATATAAGGGCGTCATGTTCCAGTTCGACATGACGATCAACAAGGCCGGCTGGCACTTCCCGCAGACGCGTATCGAGTCGCTCTGGCGCGACTACGATCCGATCCGGCTCGGCCAGCGTGCGCCCGAACCGCTCTTCTTCCGCGCCAATCAGGAAGACTGCATCACCTTCAAGCACGTCAACCTTATCCCGAAAGTTTACCGCGTGGACGACTTCCAGGTGCGCACGCCGACCGACATCGTCGGCCAGCATATACACCTCGTCAAATTCGACGTGACTTCTTCGGACGGCGCGGGCAACGGCTGGAACTACGAAGACGGCACGTTCGGCCCCGAGGAGGTCAAACATCGCGTCGAGGAGATCAACCGCGTCGGCGGCATCTACACGCCCGAAGGCGGGCGGCGTATGTTGACGCTGCAAAATCATCCGTTCTTCGGCGTCCCGGCGCAGACCACCATCCAGCGTTGGCTCGTGGACGACGTAGGCAAAAGCACGGCCGGGAATCGCACGCTGCGCAATGCCTTCACGCACGATCACTTCGGCCCATCCACACACCAGCAGGGCGGACTCTACGCCGGTCTCATCATCGAGCCGCAAAACTCCGCCTGGTATCACAACGAGACGGGCACGCTCCTCGGCGGTCCTTCTCAACAACGCGACGACGGCGGCCCGACCACTTTCCAGGCCGTCATCATCACCTCCGACCCGAAGTATAGCTACCGTGAGTTCCTGCTCGAATTTCAGGACTTCCAACTCGCTTACCTGAAGGGCGGCGGCGTGGACGCCAACGGCCTCGCCGTGCCCGACCCGCTGCGCGCCGTCAACCCGCCGGGTAGAAGAGAAATACCTCTGCCCGCCACCTATAGCGGCAGCGGCCCATTTGGCCCCGACACCGCGCTGTTGCGGCGTCCTGCGCACGACCGTTGCCCGGACGGCGAACCCGCGCCGTGCCCCGAGATCATTTCGGCTGACGACCCCGGCACGTTCTCCGTCAACTATCGCAACGAGCCGATCCCGCTGCGCGTGCGTTATCCCGACAACGCCCCCAGCGCCGGCACTCCGAACACGCAGGCGAGCGGCATAGAGGGCGACCTCTCGCACGTCTTCCGCAGTATCGCGCGCGTTGACCCGGCTTTGAACGGCCCCGGCCCATACCCGCCGCTCACCGCCGATGTCGGTCCTTACGACCCGTACACGCCGCTCCTGCGCGCGTATGAGAACGACAACGTAGAGGTGCGCGTGATGGTCGGCGCGCACGAAGAGGGGCATAACTTCAGCATCAACGGCATCAAGTGGCTCTTCGAGCCGTTCGACCCGGATTCCGGCTGGCGCAACTCGCAGATGATGGGCATCTCCGAGAAGTACGACTTCCTCGTCCCGCGCATGCCGAAGAACGCACGCACGTCCGACTATCTATACAAGCCGGGCGCGGCCGTGGACGACCTCTGGAACGGCCTGTGGGGTCTGTTCAGGGCTTACAGTTACGCGCGCAAAGACCTCGTCGCACTGCCGAATAACAAGCACGGCTTCGGGCCGGGGGCGAGCAACCCCGACGACTTCGTGGGCGTGTGCCCGCGCGTGTCGGCGCAGAATCCGAGAAACTACACGGTCGCGGCCTATCTCGCGCGAGACATCCTGCCGGGCGGGACGCTGAAGTTCACGGGGCAGAACGGCTACAACTTCACGGTGAAGGACAACGACCCGGAAAGCCATACCTACGGCAGCGTGGAGACCGGGCCGCTGCACGACCCGACCGCGATCATCTTCGTCAACGTCACGCCGCAGACGACGGCGAGCGACCCGCCGCCCGACATCGATCCGAACACCGGCCTGTACGCGCGCTCGCGCGTCGAGCCACTCATCCTGCGCGCCAACTCCGGCGACTGCATCAACGTCACGCTCATCAACAAACTGCCGGATCGCGTTCCCGACCTGCCCGGCTACAACACGATGCCGATGATCGTTGACTACTTCAACGCCAATCAGGTCATCCCGTCGTCGCACGTCGGCCTGCACCCGCAGTTGGTCTTCTTCGACGTGACGAAGGGCGACGGCATGAACGTCGGCAACAATCCCGTCCAGACGGCCGCGCCGGGCGGTTCGGTCACTTACCAGTGGTATGCGGGCGACATTCACATCGACCCCGACACCAACTACGGCACGGCCGTGCCCATCGAGTTCGGCGCGACGAACCTCTCGTCCTCCGACCCGATCAAGCACAGCAACAAGAGCGCCATCGGCTCGCTCATCATCGAGCCGCAGTACAGCACCTGGACGGTTGACGCCGACTCGACGCACTCGGCGACGATCACTGTCAACGGGCTTTGTGGTCGTGTGTCATGCTGGGAAATGCAAACGTCATTCCGCGAGCAGGTCTTGGTGTTCCAGAACGACCTCAACCTGAGATTCGCCCCGAAGAGGTACGGCAGCCGCAACGGCAACCCCGTCCCGAACCTGGCGGATGCCGAAGACCCCGAAGACTCCGGGCAGAAGGCGATCAACTATCGCACCGAGCCGATGTGGACGCGCCTGTGCTACTGGCCGGCGCTGCCGCTGACGGGCGGCGATCCCTGGTCGGTGGGGACGGGCTGCCCGAACTCGGCTGAGTCCACGCACCAGATAGACATGACCAACGCGCTGCACAACACGCAGATCGGCGGCCTCGATCCCGTGACGCCGATCTTCACGGCCGCGCCCGGCACGCCGGTGCGCTTCCGCGTCCTGCACCCGACCGGCCACGCGCGCAACAACGTCTTCATGGTACACGGCCACATTTGGGAGGAGATGCCCTACCAAACGGGGTCGAGGTCTACCGTCATCGGGCGTAACCAGCACTCGCCGTGGCACGGCGCGCAGTACGGCCACGGGCCTTCCAACCACTTCGACGTGGTGCTCAACTCGGCGGGCGGCAGGTTCCTGGTGCAGGGCGATTACCTCTACCGCACCTTCCAGTCCTTCCAGTTCGACGGCGGTATCTGGGGACTCTTCCGCGTCGCTCCGGCTAAGGTCGAACAGCAACCGTGCGGGTATTGCCCGCCGGGGCAGTATTGTCTGGACGTGGTATGTCCGCCGGTGGATGAGCAGTACTAAACTCTTTACCGCTATTCGTCGCGCGCGTC
>DATCWB010000626.1:0-5270 GCA_036566625.1 Pyrinomonadaceae bacterium | reverse complement strand
CCCTGTGCATAATTCACCCCGGCGGCGAGGGCGAAGAAAATCAGGACGTTGAAGCAGAGGCAGGCGGCAATTTGTCGGCAGCGCATAAAAGGGTCTCCTCGAAAATTCAATTTGACGGGCGGGCACAGTATCGGCCGCTCTCGTCTGTTAGAACGGCCGCGCGAGGGTTTCTTGCGGAGAGAAGGTTAAAAGTCGTAAATCGTGAATCGTAAAAAAGCCGTGAATCGTGAATAGATGAAGGCCGAGTTTTTTCCATTCACGATTTACGGTTCGGTTGTCAGTCGAGCGCGCGCAGGCGTGGGCTGCGGATCGCGACGTAGAGGTTGAAGAGAACGATGACGACGCCGCCGGCGGCCAGCGTGTGCGGTGCGCCGAAGCGGCGGGCGGCGACCCCGGCGATGAAACTCCCAATCGGCCACGCGCCGATGAACGAGAGCATGAACATGCTCATCACGCGCCCGCGCATCTCGTCGGTCACGAGTTTTTGCAGCAGCATGTTCGTGACGGCGATGGAGCAGACGATGGCGAAGCCGATGCCGAACAGCATCGCGAGCGATAATGTCACGTTCCTTGAGAGCGAGAACCCGATGAGGCACAGGCCGAAGGCCGCCGAGCCGCCGAGCACGTAAAAACCTTTGCGCCGCAGATTGCCGAGGAAGGTGAGCATCAGCGCGGCGAGAAACGAACCCGCGCCCGCCACGCCCATCATCATGGAGAAGCCGGTTTCGCCGAGGCCGAGCACGTCGCGCGTAAAGACCGGCATCAGCGTCATGTAAGGCGCTCCGAACAAACTCGCCACCGCCGAGATCAAGAGCAGCAGGAAGACGCGCGGCCGGCTCCACACGTAGCGGAAGCCGTTCGTCAGGTCGCGCCACATCGTCTGACGCTCACCGCCGCCCGGGCGCGCGACCACGGTCGTGCCGTCCGGCGATTCGATCCGCACCAGCGAGAGCGCGATAATGATGGCGACGAACGAGAGGCCGTTGACGAAGAAGCAGCCCGCCAGCCCGAAGAGTTGGAAGCCGACCCCGGCGAGCGCGGGGCCGACGACGCGCGATAGCTGAAACTGCGTCGAGTTGAGCGCGATGGCGTTCGTCAAATCTTCGCGCCCCACGAGGTCGATCGTGATCGCCTGGTAGGAAGGCGACGCGAGCGAGAAGCAGCAGCCCGTGATGAACGAGGCCACGAGAATGATCCAGACGTGCCCCGCGTCGCTCACGGTGCCGGTGGCGATCAGGAGCGCGAGCGCGAGCGCGGTCAGCCCCGCGCCCGCCTGCGTGAAGATGAGCAGGCGTTTGCGATCGACGCGGTCGGCGTAGACGCCGCCGAGGAGGGTCAGGACAAGGCCGGGGGAAGTGGCGGCGAAGCCGTCAACGCCGAGCCAGAAGGCCGAGTCCGTCAGTTGCAGGACGAGCCACCCTTGCGCCACCGTCTGCATCCACGTGCCGATGTTCGACAAAAACGCGCCCGCCCAGAACAGGCGGAAGTTGCGGTGCGTGAGCGCGCGGAACATCTCGCTCGAACGAGTCGCGTGCGGTGCGTTTGGCTCAACCAGTGCGGGCATGATCTAACTTGATACCATCGGACGGCCGTTTGACTCAAACCGACGGCGGCGAAAAGTCGCAACTTTTCGTCGCCGCCGGACGAATAAGAAGTTTTGCGGCCGAGCGCCCGGTCGTGGTCTAATCGCATGCACGCGAAATTCCACGCCCGTTGTTTCAGCTATATCTTCAAGCTTGCAGGAGAATCTAATGAAAAGTTTAACCACGCGCTGCGGTTCGTACGCCGCCAGCGCATGCCTGATCTTCATCGCCTGCTACGCGGGAACGCCCGCGCGAATTCGGGCGCAATCAGCCCCGCGGACGCAACCTTCCACCACGACCCAGCAGCCTTCTAACGTGAACAACGCCAACCAGCCCGCGACCGCGCCCGTCGCCAACCCCGCGGACGTTAACTCGCTCGACGCCATACTCGCCGCCGTCTACGATTCCATCTCCGGCGCGAAGGGCAAGACGCGCAACTGGGATCGCTTTCGCTCGCTCTTCGTTCCGGGCGCGCGCCTGATCCCGACCTTCAAACGCCCGACCGGCGAGTTTATGACGCGCGCCCTGACGCCTGAAGAGTTCATCGCCTCGTCCGGCAAGTTCATGGAGGAGCAGGGATTCTTCGAGCGCGGGATCGCCAACCACGTCGAGACGTTCGGCAACATCGCGCAGGTCTTCAGCGTCTACGAAGGACGCCACGACACGGCCGACCCGAAGCCCTTCGTGCGCGGCATCAACAGCATTCAACTCATGAACGACGGCAAACGCTGGTGGGTCGTGACGATCTTCTGGCAGGCCGAAGACGCGGCGAACCCACTCCCGGAGAAATATCTCACGGTGCGGAAGAAATAGCTCCGGCTCAATTTGCGGCCGCCGCCCGAACGGCGGCGATGCTTTCACAGAGACGCGGAAGGTGTCTGCATGATTCGCGAAAAGTTGATCGAGGGCGGGATCGGCGTGAGCAGCAAGTTTCGCCTGCGCGGGCGCGACGTGTCGCGCATCGAGGCCCTGAGCGACGCGGTGTTCGGCTTCGCCATCACGCTGCTGGTCGTCTCGCTCGAAGTGCCGCAGACGTTCGACGCGCTGATGGAGATGATGCGCGGCTTCGTCGCCTTCGCCGTCTGCTTCGCGATGCTCGTCCTCGTCTGGTATCAGCAGTACAAATTCTTCCGCCGTTACGGTTTGAACGACGCGCTGACGTTCGTCTTAAACGCCGCGCTGCTCTTCGTCGTCTTGTTCTACGTCTACCCGCTGAAGTTCGTCTGGACGCTGCTCGTGAACATGGCGCTCGGCGTGGACAACCGCGTGCGGCTGCCGACGGGCGAGTTGGTATCCCCGGTGGCGAACGGACAGATGGGGCAGATGATGATGATCTTCAGCGTCGGCTACGTGGCGGTCTTCTTCGTCTTCGCGTTGCTCTACTGGCGCGCCTACACGAAGCGCGTCGAGTTGGAGTTGAACCCGCTCGAAGTCTTGGACACGCGGACGGAGTTGGAGGAGAACATCCTGCACGTGTTGATCGGCCTGATCTCGATTGGCCTCGCCAGCCGGGGCACGCGCGGATTCGTGGCGTTGGCCGGTTTCATCTACATGCTGATCGGCCCGGTGATGACCGTCCACGGGCTGCTCATGGGGAAGAAACGAAAGAAGCTGGAGGCGAGTTTGACGACGCGCGAGCAGGAGGAGGCGGCACAGACCGACCTCACGCCCGCAGCGTCAGGATGACTATTTCCGGCGGCACGCGAAAACGCACAGGGATGATGCTCGTCCCAATACCGTCGCTGACAAACAGGTGTCGCCCGTCTTCAACGACGTGCCCCGATGCGTAACGCTGCCCGAAGTTCGAGGGAACGATGGGTCTGCCGATAAAGGGGAGATTGACCTGCCCGCCATGTGTGTGCCCGGCGAGCGTGAGGCTGACGCGCGGCGGCACGTCAGGGAAGATGTCCGGATTGTGTGTGATCAAAATGACGGGATCATCGCTGTTCACCTGAGCGATGCTGCCCGTGATGTCCGGCTTGCGCGTCCACATGTCCGCGATGCCCGCGACCCAGAATGATTTGCCGCCGTACTCGATGCGCCTGGCTTCATTTTCCAGTACAGTCAGCCCGGCTTGCCGCAGAACCTGCGTGATGCGTTCGCCGTCGTTCCACCAGTCGTGATTGCCAAGCACCGCAATCGTGCCGAGCGGCGCGCGCAGTTTCCCCAATTCGGCGGCGATCAATTCAGGTTCGACGAACGTCCCACCCAACACGTCGTCAATCACCATGTCGCCGAGCATGAGCACCAGGTCGGGCTGCTCCCGGTTCGTGCGCTCGACGACTTCGCGCAACTTATCCAGCTTCATGTGCGGCGCGCCGACGTGTAAATCCGTCAGGACGGCAATGCGCAGCCCCCTCTGTTCGTCGTGCCAGCGCGGCACTTGAAGCGACACCTGATGCACCGAAAGGCTCGCGGGTTCGAGCCAGAACGCCCACAGGCCGAACGTCAGGATCAATAGCGCGCCGAGGCCGAGCGCGATGGCTGGTTTCCTTCTCAATGTTTTCGAGACGGGCATGCTCGATGGAGACGAACAACTCTCAAACGCTCATCGTCAACGAAAAGTTTGCGCCCCTTTACTCACGCCGCCACTCGGAGAGCGGCCTCCCGCTTCCGCCCCGCCGCGCCGCGACGATCTCCGCGAGCACGGCCAGCGCGACCTCTTCCGGCGACACCGCGCCGATGTCCAGCCCGACGGGCGCGCGCACCTCTCTTAAAATTTCATCCCCGACGCCTGATTCGCGCAGCCGTTCCAGCACGATATTCGTGCGTCGCCGGCTGCCGATCATCCCCACGTAATCCGGCCTCGCGGCGACGACGGCGCGCATGCATTCCTCATCCTCGTTGTGCCCGCGCGTGACGACCGCGACGTACACGCCGCGTCCCCTGCCCACGGCAGTTTGCACGGCGCGCTCCCAACCTTCTCGCGCCTCGACGAGTTCTATCCCTTCGTCGGGAAAGCGCGCGCGGGCGACGAAATCCGCGCGGTCGTCTATGAGCGTGACGCGATAGCCGACCGCCGCGGCGAGCCGTGCGAGCGACGCGCCCACGTGTCCCGCGCCGCACACGACGACGCGCGGCTCTCCCTCGATGCGCTCGAACAGGACGCGCGCCCCGCGCCAGTTCGCCAGTTCCGGCGCAAACTCTTCAACTTTGAAAGTCTGAGCCTCGGCGCGCGAGTTGACGAAGGCGGCGGCGCGGCGCGCGATTGATTCGTCTAGCGCGGGGTCATGCATCCCGCCCGTTGCCGGTTCGCCCGAACTGTTGATCAGTAACTTCGCGCCCGCGCGGCGCGGCGGTGGGGCTTCGACGAGCGTGGCGAGCACGGCGACCGCGCCGTCTTCCAGCACGCGCGCGATTGCGCCGGCGAGACACTCTGCGCCGTCGAACCCGTCGGCAGTTTCGGTCATCTTCAGCGCGCGCGTTTGGCGGGAGAGTTTGGAGTGGCGGGTTTCGCCGCCAGTCCCACGGCGGAGAGGGCGCGGCGCGCGATCCACAGCGGCCCGATGAGCAGGTAAACAGGATTGCGGAAGAAGGCGGGCTGGTTGCCCTCGATGAAGTGGCCGACGAACTGTAGAATCCACCCGACCACGAACAGCACGAGCGCGGCGCGCCAACTGAAAAAGAAGAGCGGTAAACTGACGACGATCATCGGGATGCCGATGCTGTGCGTCAGGCGGTTCAGCG
>DATCWB010000625.1:0-15938 GCA_036566625.1 Pyrinomonadaceae bacterium | reverse complement strand
ATCGCCGTGCACCAGCGCGACGGCGCGCGGCGCGAGTCCCTGCACGTCGTGCAGCAGAAACACCGTCCGGTATCCCGGCGGCAACTGCCCGATCGCCCGGTCTAGCGCGATGCGGTCAACCACCGGCATGCTGTTGGGGTTCTGCGTGCCCGCCACCACCTGCACGGGCGTCTCCCCGTCGTCCGTCGTCTGCTCCAGTCTGACGCCCTTCTTGCGAAAGTGCATCAGCACCTGGTTGACCGTCAGGCGGTGCAGCCAGGTGGTGAAGGCCGACTCGCCGCGAAAACTGCCTATTTTGCGGAACAGTTGGATGAAGGCTTCCTGCGCGAGGTCTTCGGCCTCGGCGACGTTCTGCGTCATGCGCAGGCACAAAGAATAGACCCGCCGGTTGTGCCGCTCGTACAATTTCTCGAAGGCGGCCAGATCGCCCCCGGCAGCAAGCTGCGCGAGGGTGTAGTCCGACGCGTGGTCGGAAGTTTGTGGATTTTCCGTCTCGGTTGCGGTCACGTTTCCGAAGATCGTTGGGTGAGCAGAAGCGAGTGCAGTCAATTACTTTCTCTCCAAACTTACGAGACCGAAGATAGACTAGCTTTAACATCTCGAAAAAGCGTTCCCGCACGTCGCGCGCCACAGGTCTACCGGGACGCTTTCATGCGAGTTTATTTCCCGCGTCTTGTGATGCGTAGCTTTTCGTCGGTCGTTGCCCTGCTCAGGCTAAATTTGTCTTTATTCGCGGTTTATTCGCCTCTCAAGTCCAATAGGTACGGTCGAGCGAACGATAGCCGACGGCCTCGGCGACATGCGCGGGGCGAATCTCGTCGGCGGCGTCTAAATCTGCGATGGTACGACTGACTTTTAGTATCCGATCATACGCGCGCGCTGACAAGCCCAGACGCGTCATCGCCGACTCTAACAGACGCTCGCTCTCCGCATCCAGACGACACGAGCGGCGCAGGTAGCGCGGCGTCATCTGCGCGTTCGAGAAGATGCCCTCGCCCGCGAAGCGCGCCAGTTGCCGCCCGCGCGCCGCGATCACGCGCGCACGTATCTCTTCGGAACTCTCGACGGGCGCGCTCTCGTTCGACAACTCTTTGAAGCGCACGGCGGGCACGTCAACATGGATGTCTATGCGATCAAGCAGGGGGCCGGAGATGCGGCCGACGTAGCGTTGAATTTGCAGCGGCGTGCAGCGGCATTCGCGCACGGGGTCGTTCCAGAATCCGCAGGGGCAGGGGTTCATCGCCGCCGCCAGCATGAACGAGGCAGGGAACGTCAGAGACATCGCGGCGCGGCTGATCGTCACTTTTTGATCTTCGAGCGGCTGGCGCAGCACTTCGAGGACGCTGCGGTCAAACTCCGGCAACTCGTCCAGGAAGAGCACGCCGTGGTGCGCGAGCGAGACCTCACCGGGGCGCGGCACAGCCCCGCCGCCGATCAGCCCGGCGTCGCTCGTCGTGTGGTGCGGGGAGCGGAAAGGTCTCTCGGTGACGAGACCGGCGCGTCCCGTGAGGCCGGCGACCGAGTGGATTTTCGTGAGTTCGAGCGCGGCCTCGAATTCGAGCGGCGGGAGAATGGTGGACAGGCGTTTGGCGAGCATCGTCTTGCCGGAGCCGGGCGGCCCGACGAGCAAAATGTTGTGCCCGCCGGCGGTCGCCACTTCAAGCGCGCGCTTCGCGCTCTGTTGGCCGCGCACCTCTCGAAAATCGACCGCGCTTCGCCCGCGCGGCGCGAGCAAGAGCGCGGTGTCAACTTTGAGGGGGACGGGACGGTTCGCCTCGCCACCGCCGAGCGTGGCGATAAGTTCGACGGCCGCGCGCAGGTCTGCGACGGGGTACACGTCCACGCCCGCGACGACTGCCGCCTCTGTCGCGTTCTCTTCCGGCAATAGCAGAAACTTGATTCCGGCGTCGCGCGCGCGGATGGCGATGGGGAGCGCGCCTTTGATCGCTCGCACGCGCCCGTCGAGCGAGAGTTCCCCGGCGGAGAGTACGTCGGTCAGATGCTCGCGCTCGCCGAGGTCGCCGTTCGCGCCGAGGATGCCGAGCGCGATGGGCAGATCGAAACTCGCGCCCTCTTTGCGCACGTCCGCGGGCGCGAGGTTGATCGTCGTCTTGTGAAAGGGAAAGAAGAAGGCGCTGTTGTTGATGGCGGCGCGGATGCGCTCGCGCGATTCGCGCACGGCCGCGTCGGGCAGTCCGACGATGGTCACGGAGGCGACCGTGTCGGCCTCGCCTCTAGCGGGCGTGAGGTCAACTTCGATGTCCACGAGGTCTGCGTCGATGCCGTAGACGGCAGCCGACTGGGTACGAAAAAGCATAGACGTGAGGGTACTCCGGCGTTGAAGTTGGAAGAACGCGAGTTTCGAGTGGGGCGAAACTTAAGGGCGCGAATCCGGGCGGAGTGAGAATATAGCAAAAGGGTGAAGGATGAAATCAAAACTTCATCCTTCACCCTTTTAATTTCACCGTTCGATGCTTACCGGCGACGGCGCTGAGCAGCGGGCGCGCCACCGCTGGCAGGCGATCTCGACGGTACTTTGATCTCCTGATTGGCGGAGAGCGCGGCATCGGGCGAGAGGGCGTTCAGGCGCGCCACTTCGTCTGCGCCGACGCCTTGACGCGCCGCCAGTTGCGCGAGCGTCTCACCGGCGCGCGCGCGCACCGAGATCAGGCTGCTGCCGGCGTTGCCGCGCGGGCGCACCATTGCGACGTTGCGCACCGAACCGGCCGGAACGACGATTTTGCCGCCCCTGCTCAAATCAACTCCGCTGTTCCACATCTGCAACTGCGCGACGCTCGTGCCCGTGCGCGCGGCGACGGATTGCAGGTCTTCGCCCGCCGAGACCGAGATCACTTTCGCCGATTCGCGGCGTTCGCCGGGGATGCGCTTTAAGACGGCGACGAACGCTTTGCCGCGACCCGGAGGCACGCGCAGGTTGTAGCTTTCGCCGCGCGGCGTGGTGTCGCGCCTGAGTTCGGGGTTGAGACTGCGGATGAAATCCACGCTCGTGTCCGTCGCGCTCGCGATGAGTTGAAGGCTCGTCGCCGAGGGCACGTTAACCACATCGTAGGCGAGCGGCGCATCCGGACGGACGTTGTGGAAGCCATACTTGGCCGGGTTCTTCGCGATCAGGATGGTCGCCAGAATGTTCGGCACGTAGTTGCGCGTCTCCTTCGCGATGAAGGGATAAATGCGCCAGAAGTCAGCCACGCCCGCGCGCGAGATGGCGCGGTCAACGTTGCCTTCGCCCGTGTTGTATGCGCCGATGGCGAGTTCCCAGTTGCCGCGATAGCGGTTGGCGAGGAACTTCAGATAGCGTGCGGAAGCGCGCGTCGCTTTCTCGAAACTGTTGCGCTCGTCAAGCCAGGCCGTCTGGCGCAGCCCGTAGCGCGCGCCCGTGCCGGGGATGAACTGCCAGAGGCCGGAGGCCGCCGCCCACGAATATGCCGTCGGACGCCACGCGCTCTCGACTTGGCCGAGCCAGGCGATGTCTTCGGGCACGCCCTCCTCGCGGAAAATTCTGCGCGCCATCGTCATGTAACGACCCGAACGGCGCAAGCCCGTCTCCATCGTCGCCCGACCGCGACCCTGATAGTAGTTGAGGTACTGCTGAATGAGCGTGTTGGAGTTGAAGCCGAAATCGACGGCGCTCTTCGCCTCTTCGAGTTTGGCAACGTCCTCGGTCGTCACCTGCTTCTCCTCGTTGGTCAGTTCGAGGCGGCTCAGTTCGTCGAGCGGCGACGGCTCGAACTTCTGCTCGCGCAGGAAGCCGGGCTGCTGCGCGGGCACGGCCGAGGCGATGTCGGTCGTGGCGTTGGTCGAAACATTAACGATTTGCGCGACCTGCTGATTGCCAGTTTGTGCCGGCACGGGCGGCATGGCTACTTCCATGCGATAGACGCGCTCCACGAGTTGGAGGTAGAAGGTTTGAAGTTTGGGGTTGGAGCGCACGTCCATGCCGGATTCGAGGACGGAATCCACCGCCTTGTCAAACTCGGCGCGCGCCGCGTCCACGTTCTTGTCTTTGAGATTGAGTTCGCCCAGGCGGTAGTGCTGTTCGGCTTTTTCCATGATCTGCAACACGCGCGGGTTGTCACGTTCAACGTCGTTCACGGTCGTGCGCAGGGATGAAGGAAGGCTCTGGGCGTAGGCAGTTGACACCGGAGAAAACAGCGTCGTGAAAATTGCCAGCAGGGAAAGCAATCGGGGGATGCTCGTTCTCATCAAAATCGTCAATCTCCTTACAATTTCAGGCTGAAAGCGAATCCACGAGGCGGTCAGGGGTTTCTCTGCTAGACCACGCGAGCGGCATCCACTAAATAAAACACGAGGGGTTTATGAAACCTTCAAAAAGGGTGATTCGCACATCGGCCTCATTGTCGAGGATGGAAGCCCGTGCGGCAGTCTTGAAACTTATCACACCGATTTTGGGGAGTCAACCCTATCTGATTGAAAAAAAAGGCGAAGCGGTTAATTATTCCATAAAAAACCGCCTCGCTTTCCTGTTGTATAAGACGCTTTTTATTGCGCTCAGGTTGCGTTTTTCAATCACCCAATTTGCGCGTTTTGAAACCCTCCACCCCGCGCACCCGCAGCGCCGATTTTGCGCACAATTTTAGTGCGAAGAGGGCGGGGCGGGCTGCGTCAGGGGTTTGGGGCGCGCCGACCCGGAGGCGGGCGGCGTCGCTTTATCCTTCAACGCCTCTCGAAAGACCTGCTGGACGTTATCGACGAAAATAAACTGAATCTCGCCGAACAATTCCTTCGGCACTTCGTCCATATCGCGCTGGTTCAGGTGCGGCAGCAGGATTTTCGTGACGCGCGCGCGCCGCGCCGCCAGCACTTTTTCCTTGACGCCGCCCACGGGCAGCACGTTTCCGCGCAGCGTGATCTCGCCCGTCATCGCCACGTCTTTGCGGATGGGGCGTTGGGCGAGCACAGAGACGATGGCTGTCGCCAGCGTGATACCGGCCGAAGGGCCGTCCTTCGGGATCGCGCCTTCGGGGATGTGTACGTGTACGTCGTAAATGTTGAAGTCGTCTTCGGGGATGCCCAGTTCGCGGGCGCGCGACTTGGCGTAGGAATAGGCGGCCTGCGCAGACTCTTTCATCACGTCGCCGAGCTGGCCGGTCAGGACGAGCGCACCCTTGCCCTTCATCCTGAGCGCCTCGATGAAGAGCACTTCGCCGCCCGTCGCCGTCCAGGCCAGCCCCGTCGCCACGCCGATCTGGTCTTTTTTCAACACCTCGTCGGGCATCACCTTCGGCACGCCGAGAAATTCGTGCAAATTCTTCGGCGTGACGTGGACGGTATCGTTCCGGCCTTCGGCGATGCGGCGCGCGACCTTGCGGCAGATCGCGCCGATCTCGCGTTCGAGCTGGCGCAGGCCCGCCTCCTGCGTGTACTGCTGGATGACGGCGGCGAGCGCGCCCTTCGAGATGCGCAGGTGGCGCGAGGCGATGCCGTTTTCGTCCAACTGCTTCGGGATCAGGTGGCGACGCGCGATCTCAAGTTTCTCTTCCTCGGTGTAACCGGCGAGCCGGATCACTTCCATGCGGTCGCGCAGCGCGGGCTGGATGGTGTCGAGCACGTTCGCGGTCGTCATGAACATGACGTTCGACAGGTCGAAGGTGACGCCGAGGTAATTGTCGCGGAAACTGTTGTTCTGCTCCGGGTCAAGCACTTCGAGCAGCGCGGATGACGGGTCGCCACGAAAGTCCGCGCCGACCTTGTCGATCTCGTCGAGCATGATGAGCGGGTTGTTCGTCGCGGCCTGCTGCAAAGCCTGTACGATGCGGCCGGGCATTGCGCCGACGTAGGTGCGGCGGTGGCCGCGTATCTCCGCCTCGTCGTGCAAACCGCCTAAGCTGAGGCGCACGAACTTGCGGTCGAGCGCGCGCGCAATCGAACGGCCGAGAGAGGTTTTACCGACGCCCGGCGGGCCGACGAGACACAGGATTGAACCCTTCGGCTTCTCCTTCAACTTGCGCACGGCCAGAGCTTCGATGATGCGCTCTTTGATCTTTTCGAGGCCGTAGTGGTCTTCGTTCAAAACCTCTTCGGCCTTCTTCAAGTCGAGGTTGTCAGTCGAAGCCTTCGACCACGGGAGATCGGTCATGATCTCCATCCAGTTGCGCAGGGTGGCAGTCTCGGCCGCGTCCGGGTGCATGCGTTCGAGTTTCTTGAGTTGGCGCAGAGCCTCGTCTTCGGCGGCCTTCGGCATGTGCGCCACTTCGATCTTGTCGCGAAACTGCGCGATCTCTTCGGCGAGTTCGTTGCCCTCGCCGAGTTCGCCCTGAATGGCCTTGAGTTGCTGGCGCAGGTAGAACTCGCGCTGCGAGCGATCTATGTCGGCGCGCGCCTGCGTGTTGATCTCCTGCTGGACGGTCAACACTTCGATCTCTTTGTTCAGGAGTTCGTTGACGCGACGCAGGCGCGCCGTCGTGTCGGCGATGTCGAGCACGCTTTGCGCGTCTTCGACCTTGAGTTCGAGATTCGACGCAGCGAGGTCTGCCAGCCGCCCTGCCTCGTCGAGGTTGGCGACAATCGCCATCACTTCGGGCGAGATGTTCTTGCCGAGATTGGCGGCCTTCTCCATCGAGGCGCGCACGTTGCGCACGAGTGCCTCGACTTCAAGCGAACGTTCCGGCGCGGGCGGCTCCTGCATCACGCTCAACTTCGCGCGTAAGTATTCCCCGCCCTCTTCGACCGATTCGAGATGCGCGCGCGTCAAGCCCTGGACGAGTATGCGCGTGCGGCCGTCGGGCAGTTTCAACATGCGCATGATGACGGCGACCGTGCCGACGCGATAGAGGTCGTCGCCCGTCGGTTCTTCCTTGTCGAGGTCTTTCTGCGAGGCGAGCAGGATCATGCGGTTCTCGCCGAGCGCCTCGTCAACCGCGCGGATCGATTTCTCGCGCGAGACAAAGAGCGGCACGATCATGAACGGGTAAATAACGATGTCTCGCAAGGGGAGCACGGGCAGCGTCTCCGGAATCTGTAATTGCTGCTCGCCGCCCTCGCCCGTCGCGTCCAATTCTCCGGCGATGTCTGTAATAGATGGCATATATTTTTAGTGACGAGTGATAAGTGACAGGTGACAAGTTAAAGAACAAGCTCTTGGTTTTAACTTGTCACACGTCACTTGTCACTCGTCACTTCCTTAATCTGTACTTTGAACTCCGCGCCGCGCCGGTCTGCGAGTTTGGGCAGACGGACGCGGAGCAGCCCATTGTTTAATTCGGCCGTCGCGCCGCGCACGCGCACAGGCCAGCGCAGCGGAACGGTGCGATTGAAATTTCCGTAACTTCGCTCTGAACATAGATGCGAGATCGAGCCGCGGAGTGCGCGCCTTTTCTTTTTGCCGCTGATCCGCAGGTAACTGCTGCACACGCTGACCTCGATTGAGTCGGCGGCAACGCCCGGCAACTCCACCGAAACCCACACCGCGTCGGTCGTCTCGCACACATCGACCGGCGGCGACCACGCGCCCGGAATGGCGAGCGAAGCGTCGTCCGCCACCGCCTGCAAAGCCGCGAGCAGACGCCCCACGCGATTGCGCAGACGCTCGATCTCGATCCGCTCCAACCCAATAACTCGCCCGACGTTTTTCATCTCTTTTCAGGTGACAGGTGACAGGTGACGGGTGACAGGATTAAAGACAACGCTTTTGCCTTAACTTGTCACCCGTCACTGTTTTCATGGTCTTTTCGTTGTTGCGCTGCTGCCGCCGCTCTGGCGGGAGCGCACGAGGGTTTTCAGTTCGTGCATAAACTCGGTCACGTCTTCGAATTCGAGATAGACGGAGGCGAAGCGCACATAGGCCACCTTATCGAGTTCTTTGAGACGGCGCATAACCATCTCGCCGATCTTGCTCGTCGGGCGTTCGCGCTCGGGCGATTCCTGCACGTATTTCTCGATCTGATTGACGATGGCGTCGAGTTTTGAAGAAGGGACGGGTCGCTTCTCGCAGGCGCGCAGCAGCCCGGCCATGATCTTCGTGCGGTCGAACGGCTCGCGCCGCTCGTCCTTTTTGATGACCATGTACGGAATTTCGTCAATGCGCTCGTAGGACGTGAAGCGTCGCTCGCACTTGAGGCATTCGCGGCGGCGGCGGATCGCGTCGCCCTCGCGCGACTCGCGCGAGTCAACCACCTTGTCTTCGAGGTATCCGCAGAAAGGACATTTCATAGAGACTCCGTATGTATCCGTCGGGGAAATTTAAGACCGGCTGCCGCACGCCCAAACGCGCCCAACCCGGTCTCACTCGATAACCCTTGCTCGCCAGTCAGGTCTGCGCGCTCGCGCGGCGCGTCAGAGTTCGATCCGTTTCGTCCGCTTGCCCGTTGCCCGTGTCGCTTGAGGCCAAACCGCGCAGGCGTTCGAGGCTCACGTCGCTTCGCAGGAAATAGTAGATGCCGAACAGGAGCGCGGGCGCGAACACGACGAGGTGCAGCACGATTGAGATGGCGGCGGCCTCCTCGCGCGGGATGCCGAGGAAGATGAGACCGGCGGCCGTGGCGGCGTGGAACGCTCCGGCCGCGCCGCCCGGCGTCGGGACGAGCGAACCGACCAAAGCCCAGCCGAGCACGAACAGCGTCTCCGTCGCCCCGAACGGCAACCCGAATGCGCGCAGCACGAGCCAGTTCGCCAACGCGATGATGCCCCACAAGAGCGCGGTCAACCCGACCGTCACGGCTAGCGCGCGCGCCGAGACCAGCACGCTGAGCGCGCCCGCCACCTGTTCGAGCAGATGCGTGAACATGCCGCCCACGCGTTTGAGCAGCCGCGGCGCACGCTCCAAGCGCGCTTCGAACCACCCGATCACCTGCCGCGAATACCGTTTGAAGACGACGAGCGCGAAGATGCCTGCCGCCGCCAGGACGAGCAGGATGATGCCCGCCTCGCGCACGCGCGCGTAGGCCGCCGCATCGCCTCCGCCCGGCTCGCGAAACCAGATGAGATTGACGGCGAAGAGGACGACGACGGCAACCATGTCGTAAATGCGTTCGACGCCGATGGTCACGAACGCCGCCGACGGGCGCACGCGCGGGTCGCGCAGCGGCAGAAAAGTGGGTCGCACGACCTCGCCCGTCCGCCCGATCAAAAAGACCGCGCTGAATCCGACGGTCGTCGCGGCGAACAGTTCGCGCAAACTCGACTCCGTGAGCGGCGCGAGCAGAGCGCGCCAGCGCAGCGCGCGCACGAAGTAGGTCGCCCAGACGATCAGGACGGCGAGCGCGATCAGACGCCAGTCCGAACGCCCGATGGCCGCGCTCACGCTGGCCCAATCCAGCCCGCGCCCGAACCACCAGAGGACGGCGGCGGCGACCAGAGTCAAAATTATAAATTTGAGATAACGACGCAAATCAGGGCGTTCCCGAAGCCGATTTCTTTCGCTTTCCTCGCCGAACGACCGCGCCTGCGAAGGCGCGTCTCTTGACCTCCGGCGACTTACCGACCACAATATGTTGGGTGGCCTCGTAAGGCTACAGTATTCAGGATCAAGTCGCAAGAAGGAAGGCCGGAGGGCGGAAGTCCGCGAAAGGCGGGCGGATAAAGGGCGTCGGGCGGCCGGCAAACGCCTTTGCCTCGAAGTTCGCCGGGCGCGAAAGGGCAGGCGCGATGAATTTTCAGAAGCGCGTGACGCCGCCCGTCGCCTGCGTTTTAGCCCTTCCGGCAGCCGGTTTTACGGGGAACTTTCCCTTTCCGCCCGTCGTAAGTGGGTACGGCAATCGAGTCCGCCGCCGGCGAGACGCTCGAATTTTACTCGCGGCGGGACGGACGGAAAGGCGTCGAAAGTGTTGGGAGCTGCAAAGGCTTTGACGGTCAACGACGGTGCCGAACTGGTCAGGAGATGTCGCGCGGGCGATGGCGCGGCGTGGGAGGAGATCGTGTCTCTCTATTCCCGCCGCATCTACAACCTCGCCTACCGCTTCACGTCGCGCACCGACGCCGCGGAAGATTTGACGCAGGAAGTTTTCGTGCGCGTCTATCGCTCGCTCGGGCAGTACGACTCGAAACAGGGCGACCTGCAAAACTGGCTGATGCGCCTGGCGCGCAATCTGGTCATTGACGACTACCGCAAGCGGCAGCGCGCGCCGCAGGATTCGCAGGGCGAGGATTTGGAAGGCCACACCTACCACCTGCGCGCGGCCAACTCTTCGCCGCACGCCGAGATGGAGCGGCGCGAACTGGGCGAGCAGGTGCAGGCCGGCATCGACAAACTCGCGCCCGATTTGCGCACCTGCGTCATCCTGCGCGACATAGAGGAGTTGAGCTATCAGGAGATCGTCGATCTCTTGCAGATACCCGAAGGCACCGTGAAGTCGCGCATCAACCGCGGGCGGATCGAGTTGGCGAAAATACTGAGACGGATGCGAGTCGTCGCCATGAGCGACGTTTAATGAGACGTTTAATTCAAACGCGAAACGACGAAGGAGGTGCGATGAAGTTAACATCAAAAACAGGCGCAACGCGTTTCTTCTTCATCGCTCATCGTTCCGCGTCTATCATCTAACAAGAAGGGTGAAACGAGAAAAAGATGCTGTGTTCGGAATTTGAAGATCGTTTGACTGATTACCTCGACGGGCTGCTCGACGCGTCGACGCAGGCGGCGTTCAACGGCCACGCCCTCCGGTGTCCCGTCTGCCACGATCTGTTGAGCGAAGTCAAAAACACTCTGCGCGCATGCCGCACGGCGACGCCGCCCGCGCCTGCCCCCAGTCTCGACGCGCGCATCCTGATGCAGACCGCGCCGGAATCGGCGATGACCTGCGATGAGTTCGAGGATTACCTGACCGACTATCTGGACGGCTTTTTGCCCGCCACGCTCTACCACCGCTGGGAGCGACACGCAGCCCTGTGCGCCGGTTGCACGAATTTGCCCGGCGAGGTCGTGCGCTCCATCGGCGCGTGCTACACCTACATCAACGAGGAACGCCCCGTGCCCGCCGCGCTGCACGCGCGCATCCTGCAAGCGACGCTCGGCACGACCGACGCAGAACGCTTGCGCGCCCCGCTCGGCGCACGGCTCACAGAACTCGTGCGCGGCTGGCTCGACGTAATCGTCTCGCCGCAACTCGCTACGGTCGCCACGATGCTCCTCGTCGCCGTGCTGGTCGGTACGAGCACGCTCTCCGACGACGGCTCAATCGGCGGCATGTACCGCGCGAGCCTGCGTTTCGCATCGAGAACGTATGAGCGCGGGGCAAACTTGCCCGTCGGACGCGCCGTGATGTCGGGCGATCTGAAGGGAGTGGCCGGGAGTTTGGAAAACCTTCTCGGTTCGCCCGCGCAAAACGAGAAGCAGAACGCACAGCCCGTCCGGAACGAGTCGAACGGGCAGAAACAGACCGAGCAGCAGAAGCGTTAGGTTAGACCTCCGACGGGTTGTTCGCAGTGGCCGTTTGAAGAAGTGACGGGTTAGTAAAAGTTGAGTTTTAGCTGCCGAGTTGCAAGGGCTACGGGCGGCGCAAGAGAAGTTGATGAACTGTTCTTATCACAACATGAATGCGGCGGTCGTGCAGTGCAGTCGTTGCTCGCGGCCACTGTGCCCGGCGTGCGACCACCGCATCCGCGGGTTTCCCTATTGCCAGGACTGCATCGTGGCGGGCGTCGAACTCTTGCAGCAACAACCGGCGCTCCTGCACGCGCCGCAAGCCATACGGCGCAGGACTTCCAAGTGGGTGGCGACGCTTCTTTCGCTGCTCGTGCCCGGACTCGGCGCGGCCTACAACGGGCAGACCTCGAAGGCGCTCGTGCATTTCGCGCTGTTCGCGAGTTGCTGGCAGATGGCGGCCGTCACGAACGCCGTCGCGTTCTTCGTCCTCGGCGCGCTCGGCATCTGGCTCTTCGCGGCCGTGGACGCCTATCGCACCGCGCAGTTGATCCGCGCCGGACTCATGCCCGACGCCGAATCCGACCCCATCGCGCGCCGCCTCTACGGCCACCCGCTCGCGTGGGCGATCATGCTGATCGCGCTCGGCTCGATCTTTTTGCTGAACACTTTGTTCGGCGTGCAGTTCCCCGTGCGCCAACTGTTGCCGGTCGCGCTCGTCCTGCTCGGCGCATACATGCTCTTCGATTTCCTGCGCATGCGACGCGAACGCGACGGCGCGGGCGCGTTCGACGCATTGAATCCGCCGCCGACGTTTATGAACAGCGCGCCGCTCGACATGACGCGCTTCAGCACGGGCGATCTCAACTCGCAATTAACCGGCCCGCGCAGTAAGACGGACGCGTCCTGGCCGTTCGACCCGCGCGCTTGAAAGCATCGCAGCGCGTCTCGCCACGCGGCGAAGTTGTTTGTTATGATGAAGGCGCGCGAGCGCGGCCGAATGTTCGCCGTCGCACGCGTCAGTAATAATCGGCACGAGGGAGATTTTTCATGACGGCACTACTCGCAACTTTCGGACGCTGGGGCGGCATCCTGACGCTCATCGCGCTGCTCATCGTACTGGTCAAACAACTCATCGCCCTCGTCGCCTTCCTGATGGTCGCGCTCAAGATCGCCATCGTCATCGCGTTCGTCGGCGTGTTCCTGCTGATCGTCCTGACGATGCTGCGCGCGCGCGGCCAACGCCGTCGAGAGGCCGGGGAATAGGAAGCCAAGACAGGGTCGCCGCTTAATTTTTAAGATCGAACACAGAGGCTCGGTTCAGAGTTGCCGGACGCAACTTTGAACCGGGCTTTTTGTCTTTAGTTAAAGACTTTTCTCAGGTTTGGGCGGTTGCAATCACGCGCCGGGATATGGTAGGGTGCTGCCCCTTAAGCAGATCAAGCGGCTCGCCTCGCGGGTTTAAGTAATACCGGATCAGGCTGCCGACTGCCATAATCAGGCAGGTTCAAACCTAATAAAGAAGCCCCCAATTGTGGTTTCGCGCACCGTCGCCCACTTCGGATGACAGTGCCTTTCGCGCTCATTCTGCGCTGTTCCCTGTGTGTTTTACGCGCAGATTTAGTGATAAAGGAGCACATTCTCCCGATGACCAGAGACGACCGTCTTTATGCTTTCATCGTCGCCCGTACCTCGCGCTCACGTTCCAAGATTCGCCGCATCAGCATTCATAAACGCTGGCTTAAAGCCGCGACCGCGTTCCTGTGCCTCGTTTTGTGCGCCGCGCTCTACGGCCTCTACGGCATGTTCCGCGTCGCGCAGCACTTGAAGATCGAACAGGAGAACACCCGCCTGCGCGTGGAGAACGAGAAGCAGCGTCGGCAACTCGAAAACCTGGAGAACCGCGTGGACGCCATCGAGGATACTTCGCGCCGCATCGCGGAGATTTCCGGCGCGCCCGCCGTCGAGGACGAGAGCAGTCAGGGCACGAGCGAGCGCGGCGCGGGCGGCCCGCTCGTCGAGATGGACGCGGCGGCCATCGCCGGAGTCGAGACTCGGGCCGTCCAACTCGAACGGGAATTGCGCACCTATGAGTCGGCCTTGCGCGAACGCGCGCGCGTCCCTTCGATCTGGCCGGTCGCCGGAGGCGAGGCGACGGACAGTTTCGGCGGGCGTCGCGATCCTTTCGGCGGCTCGTCGTCCGAGTTTCATTCCGGTCAGGATATTTCCGCCGAACGCGGCACGCCCGTCTACGCCGCCGGCATCGCCACGGTGAAGTTTGCGGGCACGCAGAGCGGCTACGGCCAGATCGTCATCCTCGACCACGGCGACGGAATCACGACGCGCTACGGGCATCTCTCGAAGATCGAAGTGGTCTCAGGACAGCAACTCGCGCGCGGCGAAGTGATCGGCCGCGTCGGTTCGACGGGACGCTCGACCGGGCCGCACCTGCACTACGAAGTGCGCATCAACGAAGAACCCGTCAACCCGCGCGCCTACCTGCCCGCGCCCGAGAAGACGCGCGAAGGGGCGACGTGCGCGCAGCCCTGAGGCGCGTTTATCCGAAGTTTTTTATGCTTGACAGTTCTGACGGCTTCGCTTAGTATGCGCCGTCGTTGTACGAAGAACGAGTTGGCAAACTCGTTCATCCGGCTAGTGTTAGACGTAATACAGAAATGAGTTTGCGTAGTCTCCCGCTCCGTCCGCATCTGGTGAAGAACGCGTCGTCACGCTAGTTCGCCAAGTGCGGATTTTTTTGTGTTCATGCAGTTGCGAAGGGGGCGTTCGCTCAAACGCTTCCGGCTCATGAGAGTATTAACCCCACCGGCACGAGAACAACCTTAAGAATTGTTTTTGTACCGATTCACCCGAATCGTTAGGAGGATTCGTTAGCTATGCCTAGAATTACCGGTAAGGTCAAGTGGTTCAACAATGCGAAGGGCTATGGTTTCATCGAACAGCCCGGCTCGTCAGACATCTTCGTTCACTACAGCGCCATTCAGGGCGACGGCTTCAAGACACTCGAGGAAGGCCAGGAGGTCGAGTTCGAAGTGACGCAAGGCCCCAAGGGCCCGCAGGCCGAACAAGTGACCAAGGTGTAACTCCCCCCACTGCAGCTTCCGCTTAGGAACGCCACTGACCGCTTCCGGTCTCTCAGAGCCGGTAAGCGTAAGACAAGCCCGAAGGACTCGACAAAAGTTTCGCCGGGCAAAAAATCAAAGGCGCGCTCGTTGGATCATTCCACGGGCGCGCCTTTGATTTTTAGAGCCGGTTAATCTCGCCTGACCAATTCGCCGCTTATTTGTCGGCCTTCGCTTTGAACTGCACGCGCCCGCCCTCCAACTGCACCGAATAGCTCACGCGCTCGCAGCCCAGACGCTCCTTCAGCGTCTCGGTCTTCTGCGCCAGCATGCGGTGAAACTGCGCGAACGAAAAATCGTCCACGTTCTCGCCGCACTGTCGCTTCGCCTCGACGAGTGTGTCGTAGAGACTCTTCACGGTCGGCACGTCGGTGCGCGCGTCGGCACAGACGAACGTGGTGCGTTGCGGCGCGGGCGCGGCTTCCTGTTCCTGCTTCGCCTTCGCGCGCTGGGCGAAAGCTCCGCGCCCTTCCTCTCGCTCCTGGATGGTGCGCCGCCAGAGGTCGCGAAACGAAGTGTAGCGCGCGACGAGCGAGTTGTATTGGTAGCGTTGGGCGTAGGTGAGTTGGCGTTCGTCGGCGAGTCGTTTGATGATCGTCTCCACACGCCCCTTCGTGTCATAGGGCGGGCGCTTCGACGAGCCGTTGAAGTAAATATCAAACTCGACTTTCAACTTGCGCACGTCGTCTTCGAGCCTGACGAGTTGCTCGTCAATGGTCGGCTGCGCGTCGCGCTCGACGATCATTTTTTTCACCCCACTTTGGGGCGACTGCTGCCGATCTTTCACCCGGCTCGCGAACTTGTTTTGACGAATCGGCACGGCTGTTTACCTCTCCTCACCCGCGCCCTCACCGAAAGCGCGTCCATTTTGAACATAACGGTTGGCTCGCGGCGGTGTCAATGAAAATAGTTTTCCGCGTTCAACGGTCAGTTGTCCGCTGTTCGCTGTCTATAAGTTTATTGCTATTATCCGTCAGCAGGCAGCCATAAACCTGCTCAATTTTCGCCTGACGGAACCACTGACAACGGACTACTGACCACGGATAACTCTCTATGCCCGCGACACAACTTCTCCGCGCCCTGCCTTCGATTGACGCGCTGCTGCGCACGCCCGAGGCGCGCGCGCTTGGCGAACACACGGGTTTGCCGCGCCTGACCGCGCTCGCCCGAAGCGTCACGGACGAACTGCGCGAGGAGTTGCAATCGCGCACGAACGTGACGGGCACGCCCGACGCGAACGGGCGACTCTCGCGCGAAGCGTTGCTGGCCGAGGCCGTCAGTCGTCTTGAACGCGCCGTCGCGCGCGCGGACGCAAGCGGCCTGCGCCGCGTCGTCAATGCGACGGGCGTCATCCTGCACACGAATCTGGGGCGCGCGCCGCTATCATCCGCTGCGCGCCGCGCCGTCGCCGAAGAGGCGGCCGGGTATTGCACGCTCGAATACGATCTGGAGACGGGCGC
>DATCWB010000624.1:0-8740 GCA_036566625.1 Pyrinomonadaceae bacterium | reverse complement strand
GACCAGGAAATGACGGCCGGCGTGACGCATATCTTCGAACGTGGCGGGGGGTTGGTAAATCGCTTTAATGCCTCTTTTTCCCTCTGCGTTCCAGAAAACGGCGTAGCATTTGGGGCAGCAGCAGAGAGGTTTGCAACACCGAGCCGGTCGTGAAGCGGCGCGCGAAGCCGCGAAACAGTTCGGCGGCGCGCGGCGTGTAGTTGAACCACCAGAGATCGTGTATGCGCGCGAGGCGGTTGACGTGGATGTGTTGCGCCGAGACGAGTTCGAGCAAGCCCTGCCGCCCGTGCGTGCGCCCGATGCCGCTCAACTTAACGCCGCCCCACGGCGTCTGCGCGATGCCATGTGTGTAGAGCACTTCGTTGACCATCACCGTGCCCGCTTCCAGACGCTCGGCTACGCGCTCGCCCCGCCTGATGTCGCGCGTCCACACGCTCGCCGTCAAACCATACGGGCTGTCGTTGGCGCGCTCGACGGCTTCCTCCTCAGTCTCGAAAGTCATCAACGGCAACACCGGCCCGAACGTCTCCTCGCGCATCAACTCCATCGTGTGGTCAACTTTGTCGATGACCGTCGGCTCGTGGAACGACCCCCGTTCGCTTCCGCCACCGCGACCGCCGCCCACCAGCACCCGCGCCCCGCGCCCGAGCGCGTCACGCACATGCGACTCGACGATCTCTCTCTGCCGCGTGCTCGACATCGCGCCGATGTCCACCCCCTCGCGCGTGCCCGCGTCCTGCCTGAGAGCGCGCGTCAACTCGACCACGCGCGCCGTAAACTCTTCCGCGATCCGTTCGTGTACGTAGCAACGCTCGACCGAGGCGCACGCCTGCCCCGCGTTGGCGAACGCGCCCCACACGGCCGCTTGCGCCGCCGCCTCAAGGTTCGCGTCCTCGAACACGATCATCGGGTCTTTGCCGCCGAGTTCGAGCACGCAAGGGATGAGCCTGCGCGCCGCCGCTTCGGCCACACGCCGCCCCGTCGCCACGCTTCCCGTAAACATGATCTTATCCACGCCCGCTTCGACCAGCGCCGCGCCCGTCCGCCCGTCGCCCGTCACGACAGTCAGTAAATTGTCGGGCAAGCCGGCGCGGGCGAAGACCTCGCCGATCTTGACGCCGACGAGCGGCGTCAACTCGCTCGGCTTCAGAATAACGGCGTTCCCCGCCATCAGAGCCATCACAACCTCGCCGAGCGGGATCGCCCACGGAAAATTCCACGGCGAAACAATCCCCACCACGCCGAGCGGCTTATACACGATGCGCGACGAGCGACCCATCAAACCGTACTGCCCGATGTCGATCTTCTCGCCCCGCAGCAGGCGCGCCGTGCGCCGCGCGAAGAAGTTCATCAAATCGAGCGTCGGCACGAGTTCCATCATCAACGCTTCCGTCACAGGTTTCCCCGATTCGCGCGAGATCAACTCCGCGATAGCGTCCATCTCATCCAGCACTACGGAACGCGCCTTGAGCACCACGCGCGCGCGTTCCGCGTAAGACAACGCCGCCCACGCGCCTTGCGCCGCCCGCGCTCGCTCGACCGCACGCGCCACTTCTCCGGCCGACGCGACGGGCACGCGCCCCACCTCCTCGCCCGTCGCCGGGTCATACGAGATGATCTCTTCCGTGGCCTGTGCCGTCTCCAGAGCGCGCGCCTGAGTTTCTTCCTGAATTTGAGTTGCCATAGTGTTTCCGTGCCGCCGTCCAGAAGTTTCGCGAGGGGCGACCTGAATTATCGTCCGAAAACGTCTGTGTGGAAAGTATCGAATGCGGCTCGGGCGCGGGTCTTCAACGGGGCGCGCTTTTTCGGTTACAATGTTTCCACAAAATCACACGCTCTATCGTTTCCGAAGGAGAGACTTCTTATGGCACGACCACAACTCGCGGAGTTCATGCGGCGCATGGAGCCGGATTCCATCGCCATCATTCCGAGCGCGCGCGAAGCCAACCGCTCGAACGATACCGACTACCGCTACCGACAGGATTCCGACTTCTTCTACCTGACCGGCTTCAACGAACCCGAAGCTATCGCCGTCGTTGCGCCCTCGCACCCCGAACACAAGTTCATGCTCTTCGTGCGCCCGCGCGACCCGGAGCGGGAAATCTGGGACGGGCGACGTGCCGGCGTCGAGGGCGCGATGAAAGAGTACGGCGCACATGCCGCGCATACTTTTCAGGAGTTCAAAGACAAGCTCCCCGAACTGCTCAACGGCCCCGTGAACCTCTATTACAAACTCGGCGCGAACCCCGCGCTCGACGAGATGATCGTGCGCACGATCCGGAGTTTGCGCGCCAACCCGCGCACGAGCAAGCACGCGCCCGACCGCATCATCGAACCCGGCACGCTCCTGCACGAGATGCGGATCATCAAGACGGAAGAAGAGATCGCGCTCATGCAGCGTTCGGCGGACATCGCGGCCGAGGCGCACCGCGAGGCGATGCGCGCCGCGCGGCCGGGCATGAAGGAGTATGAGATCGAGGCTCTCATCGAGCACATCTTCCGCCGCTACGGCGCGACCGCCCCGGCCTACACCTCCATCGTCGGCACGGGCGCGAACGCCACCATCCTTCACTACATACAGAACGACGCGACGCTTGAGGACGGCCATCTCCTGCTCGTCGATGCGGGCGCGGAGTATCAGGGTTACGCCTCCGACATCACGCGCACCTTCCCCGTCAACGGTCGCTACTCGCAGGCGCAGCGAGACGTGTACGAACTCGTGCTCAAGGCGCAGATGTCGTGCGTCGAGATGGCGCGCCCCGGCGTCACGATGGACGAACTGAAAAAACATTCGATTGAGATTTTGACCGAAGGCATGGTGCGGCTCGGACTCCTCGAAGGCGAGCCGGAGAAGTTGATCGAGGAAGAGAAGTACAAGCAGTTTTACATGCACGGACTCGGCCACTACCTCGGCCTCGACGTGCACGACGTAGGGCCATACTACGCGCGTGACACGAAGCAGGGGCGGCCGCTCTCGCCCGGCGTCGTCATCACCGTCGAACCCGGCATCTACATCGCCGCCGACACCGAAAACATCCCCGAACAATATCGCGGCATCGGCATCCGCATCGAAGACGACGTGCTCATCACGGAAGAAGGCAACTACGTGCTGACGAGCGCCGCGCCCAAACAGATCGAAGAGATCGAAGAGTTGATGGCGCGCTAGCGGAAGTTAAAAGTGAACGGGCAAAAGTGAAGACCGAGTACGGCCAAAGCCGTCTCGGTCTTCACTTTTAACTTTGGTAACTTTGGCGCGCAAGAGAAGCGGAGAAAAGTGGTTCTGATTTAAAATTTCAAATTCGAGATCGCCGCTTGTCTCTTCTCCGCCGGCTACTCGCGGAAGTCGCTCGACAGTTCGGCGATGATCTCGCGGGCGGTTTGGCGTGCGCGTTCCACTTCGCCGGGGGCGTAGGAGACTGCGCCGACGACGGCGTGGCCGCCGCCGCCGTAGCGTTCGCAGATGGTGGCGATGTTGTGTGTGCGCGGGCGCGGACTCCACGGGTTCGAGCCGACGGAGATTTTCGTGCGCTGCGAGGTGCGCGTGACGGCGACCGAGTAGGTCGTCTCCGGGTGCAGGTAATAGGGGATGAACTTGTTGAAGGCTTCGTAGCCTTCGTCCACGAGATCAAAGGTGACGACGCCGCGCGCGGAAGTGATTTTGCTTCGGACGGCTTCGAGCGTCTCGCGGTGGCGCGCGAGGATGGGGCGTAGACGCTCCTGCACTTCCGCGCCCGTCGCCACCTCGTCGAGCGGGCGTTCGGCCAACTGGCGGATGAGTTTTTCGATAAACGCGTCGTCCACGTTTTCGATGACCTGCATCAGTTGGAGCGCGGGCGCGGCGAGTTCGACCACCTGCGCGGGCGAGTCGTAGAACGCGCCGTCAATGATGTGCGCCCAGTGGACGAGCGGCGCGAGCGTCGGGTCTTCATAGGCGAAATTTTCGAGGGCGATGCGCGCGATAAACTCGGTGCAGGATTTGCTGTCGGCGTCCCAGAATTTCCGACCCGTGCGGTCGGCGCGGAAATGGGCTTCGTCCTCCGGCGAGAGAAAGGCCGACTGGTGATGGTCGAACCACCAGTTGAGTTTCTCGGACGGCGAATACTTGAAATCGACGATGGCGTTCTCGTCGCCGTCGAACATCCGGTCGTCAAAGAGCGCGCCCGGACGGTGCAGGAGCGGCGTGTAATAAACGTCGGCGCGGTTGTTGATCTGCGTGCGGTAGAAGCGCGTGAAGACCGCCGCCGACGCCACCCCGTCGAAGCAGTGGCCGTGATAAAGCAAACGTAGTTTCATCTGTGCCCGATCAGAAAAGAAATTGGATGCCAAAAGAACGCGGCATTTTAGCAGCAGAGCGCGGAATTGCGGAACGCGGATTTCGGATTGCGGATTAAGAAGCACTAAGAGCTAAAGAGAAATGCGGATTGGAGAGCATTTGACTGCTTTCCAATCCGCATTCCGCCTGTCCGCCCGTCGGCAATCGCCTTACGGGTTGGTGGTGTTCGCGCCGAACCGCAGACGGTACTCGATGGAGTTGAGGAAACCGTTGATGAGTTGGCGCGAGTTGTTGGTGCGGTTGAGCGCGTCCAGGTTGGCCTCGTAGCCCGTCGCCTCCGGCGTCCTGCGCAGGTAGCCGTAATACTGAATGGCGACGAACGCGCGGTTGAACTGCACGGCAATGGCTTCGGCGCTTTCGACGATGATGCGCAAGACCTGCGGGCGCGTCTTCGTGTTCGCGTTCAGGGCGTTGACGAGCGAGTTGCGCGTCTCGCCGCTGTTGGGGTCGGGGTTCGTCATCCCGATGCCGAGGTTGCCGAGTATGCGATCAACGAAGGCCTCGTTGGACGTGCCCGCGAAGGCATTGGCGACGCTCGTGCGCGCGAGAAAGTCTTCGCTGAAGTCGAGACGCTTGGCGATCACTTCTTCCGCCGTCACGCCCGAGACGCGCCGCGCGTCGGTTACGAACTCGGTGTACTGCGGCACGTAGAGCGGGTTGTTCGCGCTGCCGAAAGCCGCCTTGTAATGAAGGAAGACGAAGAAGCCCTTGAGGCGGAACTCCGGCGAGCCGAAGAACGCGCCCGACACCGCGATGCGGTCGCAATCCGTGTTGACCTCGGGCCCCGAGAAGATGTTCTGCGGGCAGTTTCTCAGCACGGCCGACCACGGCTCGCCCGGCTCGGGTTCGCGGTCGAGGAAGTCGAGGTAGTGCTGGCGGACGAAGAAGGGCGTCTGGTTGATCGGGTTAGAAGTGGGCGACGCGAGATCATCGCTCGTGAGCGTGACGATGGCGATGTTGGGCGTGCCGAGCGTCGCGCCCTGCGGGTTGCTGAGCGCGATGCGGAACGTCTCGTTGTTCTCCTGAAAAACGTCGTTGATGAGCGGGACGGTGAACGTCCTCGTCGTCTCGCCGGCGTTGAAGGTCAGCGTGTCGATGGTCGTGGCGTAATCGCAGCGCGCATAGGCCGTGCCCTGCGGGAAGTTCTCGTTGCCGTTCTTGATGTTCGGGTCGCAGGGCACGGCCGCCTGGTCGTCAATGGTGGCGTATTCGACCGTCGCCGCGCCCGCCGTGTCGCCCGTGCGCGTGACGGTGATGGTGGCCGCGCGCGACTGGTCGTTTTCGTTGACCGTGAATTCGGCGTTGCCGAGGAACTGGATTTGCGGCGTCGTGCCCACGGAGGTTTGCGTGACGGTGTGCGTTGCCCCGTTGACCGTGATCGTGCCGACGCGCGTCGCGTTGGTGGTGTTGGCGGCCACCGTGTAGCGCACGCGCCCCGTGCCCGTAAAGGCGCCGGTTCCCGCGCCCTCTGTGATCGTGATCCACGGCACATTGGTCGTGGCCGTCCAGGGGCAGCCGTTCTGCGTGATGACGGTGAAGCGGCCGTTCGTGCCGCCGCCCGACGTGAAGGGGCGCACCGTCGGGTAGACGGCGTAGGTGCAGGCCGCCCCTTGCGTGACGGTGAAGGTTTGATTGTTGATGGTGATTGTGCCGGTGCGCACCGTCGCCGTCGGGTTCGCCTGGACGTTGTATGTGACCGTGCCCGCGCCGTTGGCGTCAACAGTGCCGACAACGTTGGTGATGAAGGCGGAATTGCTCGACGCCGTGACGGGGCAGCCCGGTTGCGTTGTTAAGCCGACGTTGAGCTGTCCGCCGCCGCCGCTCACGTTGCTTCCCGTCGCCGCGAGCGTCGTCGTGCAGGCCGACGGGTTGACGACCCGCAAAGTGTAGTTGCCGGTCTGGCCGGAGGAGAAGGAGTTGGCGAGCACCGTGTAATTGCCGGCCGTCGGCAGCGTGAACGTGCCCGTCCCGCTGTTCGGGAGACGCGCCGTGTTGTCCCCGTCGTTGTTGACATCAATACCTATCGCATCGCCGGTGGGCGAGAGCAGGAACAGAACGGGCACTAACGCACTGGTGGAAGAAGTCATCGTGATGACGACCTGCGAGTTGGCCGTGCCGGCGAACGTGTAGGCGTCGATGAACGAACCGTCTTCGAGCAGGCGGCAATCGCCGGCCGCCAGCGAGCCGTTGACCGTCGTGCCCGCTGTGATCGCGGCGGATGCGCAATCGGTCGCCGCCTTCGTCAGCGTCAGGTTGTAATTGCCGGTCTGGCTTGCTGACCGGGTGTTGGCGACGATGGTGTAGGTGCCGCTGACGGGCAGGCGGCCAAAGCCAGTGGTCTGCGGGATGCGCGCCGCCGTGCCGCCGCCGCCGTTGTCGTCGTCGGCCAGCAGGTCGCCGTTTGGCAGCAGCAGGTAGAGATAAGGATCGATATTGCCCGAGGTGGCCGTCATCGTGATAGAGATTTGCTGACCGGCCGTGCCGTTGAAGGTGTAGAAGTCAACCGGCGTGCCGTCCGGATCAATCGGGTTGCTGCAATCGCCCGAAGTCAGAGTGCCCTGCCTGGTATCGCCGTAGGCAATCGGGGTGGGGTTACACGTCGCGCCGCCGGTCAGCGTCAGCGTGTAAGCGCCCTGCTCCTCGGGGAAAGGTCTGAACGAGTTGGCGAGGATGGAATACGACCCGTTGGCCGGCAGGGTGAATAACGAGATGCGCGCGTTGGTAGTGGTATTGTCGATGTCATCGTTGAAGGCCAGGATGTTGTTGTTCGAGTCGAGCAGGTAGAGCACCGCGTCGAAGGCCGTCGAGGTCAGCGAGATGGTGACCTGTTGCCCGGCGGTGCCGTTGAAGGTGTACTCGTCGATTTTCGAGTTGTCGGGTTGCCCGTTATCCAGGGGAAAGGGGTTGTTGCAATCGCTGGCCGTGAGCGTCCCGTTGACGGGCGTGCCGGAGGTGATGGGCAGGTTCTGCGCGCAGACGACCGACGGCTGTACACTCTCGCCGCCGGATTTAAACGCGCTCCTCTTGGCCTCGGACTTCTCGCTCGCGGACTTCCCGCTCGCGCGTGTGACGGCCTTCGTTTGCGCCGCGCCCGCCTTGCCGCCGACGCGTTTCTGCGACTGCGTTGCGTTGGCCGCACGCACCGCCGGGGCGACCCCTAAACGCGGGCTGCTCATGGCAAACACCATCAGGCACAGGAAAGAAAAAAGCGCGAGCCGCAACGCAAAGCGACCGGAGATGACGACAGTATGAACGTTCGCAAATTTCATGTTGAACCTTTATTACTTCCCAAGTGGTCTAAAGCCGACGGTTGATGTTGAGCGCAGAGTTGCGGCCGCCCGGAGGGCACGCCGCGCGCGGGGAGAGTATGAAAATTAACAGGACGCATCCTGAAACGCGAACGTCCCACATAGACGGTCAGTTCGCCATGTTTTTAAAGCCGCAAATTGTTGTCGGGAAACGCGCTTTCGCTAAAGAGAGAAGCACGAGGGTTAGAGGCAAACGGGTTGCGCAAAAGCCCTTCATTTCCGGCCTGACAACGATCCGAACCCGTAGGGGAGAACTCCTGTGAAACTAGGTCGCAGGGAGGAAATTGAACTCTAAATGATACGAGTTAGCGGGTCAAGCCGGGAAGAAGCAGAATCGGTTCATCGATCCATTGGGTCATTAATTCTAATGAATCAATGACCCAATGAACCGATTCTTCAGAACGCCGCGATGATGGCTTCGGCGAATTCCATCGTCCCGGCCTGACCGCCGATGTCGCGCGTGCGCACGTTGCCCTCGGTGAAGACTTTCAGCATCGCGCCTTCGATCTTCTGCGCGGCGTCGCGCTCGCCGAGGTGGCGCAGCATGAGCAGGCCGGATTGCAACAGCGCGGTCGGGTTGGCGATGCCCTGCCCGGCGATGTCGGGCGCGCTGCCGTGGACGGCCTCGAAGACCGCGCCGCGCTCGCCGATGTTCGCGCCGGGGACGAGTCCGAGTCCGCCGATGAGACCGGCGCACAGATCGGAGACGATGTCACCGTAGAGATTTTCCAGGAGCATGATGTCGAACTGTTCGGGGCGCATGACGAGTTGCATGCAGGCGTTGTCCACGATCTTGTCGTCGGCCTCGATTTCGGGGTAGTCCTTCGCCACGTTGCGGAAGCAATCGAGGAAGAGGCCGTCCGAGAGTTTCATGATGTTGGCCTTGTGGACGGCCGTCACCTTCTTGCGCCCCTCGATGCGCGCGTACTCGAAGGCGTACTTGGCGATGCGCGTCGAGGCCTTCTCCGTGATGATCTTGATGCTCTCGACGACGCCGGGCACGACGACGTGCTCGATGCCCGAATAGAGGTCTTCCGTGTTCTCGCGCACGACGACGAGGTCGAGTTCCGGGTAGCGCGAAGGCACGTTCGGCAGGGCG
>DATCWB010000623.1:0-8793 GCA_036566625.1 Pyrinomonadaceae bacterium | reverse complement strand
CAGGTCTTCGTCAACCTGCTCGCCAACGCGCTCGACGCCGGGGAAGAGAACTCGCCCGTCTCCATTACGACCGCGCTCGTGCCGCGTCGGCCGGGCGGGAATGGCGCGGGCGCGCCGCACGCGCGCGTCACCATCGCGGATCGCGGGCGCGGCATGGACGCGAAAACCCGCGCACGCATCTTCGAACCCTTCTACACCACCAAAAAACGGGGCACGGGATTGGGACTCGCCATCGTCAAGAAGATCGTGGAACAACACGGCGGCACGATTGCCGTCGAAAGCACGGCGGGCGAAGGCACGCGTTTCCACGTCGAACTGCCGCTCGCGCAGAAGTGAAGCGAACCATGAAAGAAACGCGGAAGCAGGAACGCGGAACGATGAAGTAAAAGCAACTCGCTTTCAGTTCATCCTTCCGCGTTCCACGTTCATTGTTTGCTCTGCGTCTCCGCGTGAGCGGTCACCGCTTCGATCGCCCCTTCGTGCATGCGTTCGGGGCGGACGTAGAGCCAGTGTTTATCAAACTCCTCGTCGGTCATCGCCGGTTGGGTGAGCCGCTCTTTGTCCTTCAACCATTGCTCGGCCCAGCGGCGCAGTTCCGGGTCGCGGTTGAGCGCGGTTCGCGCCGCGTGCATGTTAAGAGGCGTCGTCATCAAACAAATTCTCCTTAGCTCAACTCAGTGAAGTGTCCAGAAACATCATCAGGACGAACCCGACCATCAGCCCCGCCGTCGCCTCGCGGGCAAACTCTTTCCGGTGACTTTCCGGGATCATCTCGTTGCTGATGACGTATAACATCGCCCCGCCGGAGAGCGCGAGCGTCCATGGCAGCACGCTCTGAGCCTGCAACGTGGCGGCGAAACCGATGAGCGCGGCCGCGGCCTCGACCACCCCGGTCACGAACGCGACGAACAACCCCTGCGCGCGCGTGTACTGCACTCCCGTCAAAGCCAGCGCGACCACAAAGCCTTCGGGAATGTCCTGCAAGGCGATGCCGACGAGAATCGGCATCGCCACCGCCGCGTCGAGGCTGCCGAGACCCGAGCCGACCGCCAGCCCTTCCGGGAAATTGTGCAGCGTGATGGCGAGGACGAACAGCCAGATGCGCTTGAGTCGGACGCTCGGCGGGCCGCCTTCACGTCCCTTGATGAAGTGCTCGTGCGGGATGTACCTGTCGCAGGCGTGCAGAAAAGCCGCGCCGGCGAGCACGAAGCCCGCCACGAGTGCGCCGGAAAACATTTTATTGCCGCCGCGCTCCACGGCGAGGCGCAGCGCGGGGTTCAGGAGCGAGAAGCAGGTGGCCGCGAGCATCACGCCCGCGCTGAAACCCATCAACACATCCTGCGCGCGCGCGGAGACGCGCTTCGTCAGAAGCGTCGGCAACGCCCCTAAACTGGTCGAGAATAGCGTGACGGCGCTGCCCAATACCGCCAGTTCGATGGCGGAGAGACTGCCGAGTTCGAGAGACATGCCGCGAGTTTAATAGAACCTGATGCTGAACACTAAAATTAATCGCCCGTCCGTTTCGTCTAGCGCGCGATGCGTGCGAAGGCTACGCGCGCGGCGGCGACGGTCTGATCGAGTAAATCGTCCGTGTGCGCGAGGCCGATGAAGCCCGCCTCGAATTGCGAGGGGGCAAGATAGACGCCCTCGGCGAGCATGGCGTGAAAGAACTTGCCGTAGAGGGGGCGGTCGCTTTTGCCCGCGCTCGTCCAATCGTTGACGGGGTCATTCGTGAAGAAGGTCGTCCACATCGAGCCGACGCGGTTGGTGACGGTCTCGATTCCGGCCGCGCGTGCGGCCTCCGAGAGTCCGGCCGAGAGACGCGCGCCCGCGCGTTCGAGTTGCGCGTAGACGGATTTGTCGCGCAGGCGGCGCAGCGTCGTGAGACCGGCGGTCATGGCGAGCGGATTGCCGGAGAGCGTGCCCGCCTGGTAGACCGGGCCTGCGGGCGCGACGTGGTTCATGATGTCGCGGCTCGCGCCGTATGCGCCGACGGGCAGGCCGCCGCCGATGATCTTGCCGAGCGTCGTGATGTCGGGCGTCACATCGTATAACTCCTGCGCGCCGCCGCGCGCGAGGCGAAATCCGGTCATCACTTCGTCGAAGATGAGCAGCGCGCCGTGGCGGCTCGTGATGTCGCGCACCTCTCGCAGGTAGCCCGCGCGCGGCGCGACGCAGCCCATGTTGCCGACGACGGGTTCGATGATCACGGCGGCGATCTGCGCGCCGTGTTCGTCAAAGGCTCGCGCGAGGGCGTCAGAGTCGTTGAAGGGCACGGTCAACGTTTCGGCGGCGAGCGTGGGCGGGACGCCGGGGCTGTCGGGCAAGCCCAGAGTGGCGACGCCGGAGCCTGCGCGAACGAGCATCGAATCCCCGTGGCCGTGATAGCAGCCTTCGAACTTGACGAGCTTCGTCCGTCCCGTGACGCCGCGCGCAAGACGCACTGCCGACATGGTGGCCTCCGTGCCGCTGTTGACCATCCGCACCATCTCGATCGAAGGCACGGCCGACGCGATCTCTTCCGCCATCTCGATCTCAAGTTCGGTGGGCGCGCCGTAGCTCGTGCCGCGCGCGAGCGCGTCGTGCAGGGCGGCGAGCACTTCCGCGTCGGCGTGGCCGAGAATCATCGGCCCCCAAGAGCCGACGTAATCGATGTAGGTGCGCCCGTCAACGTCGGTCATGGTCGCGCCGTGCGCCGAGCGTATGAAGCGGGGCGTGCCGCCGACACCGCGAAAGGCGCGCACGGGCGAGTTGACGCCGCCGGGGATGAGTTCGACGGCGCGCCGGAAGAGTTCTGCTGACGTGTCCTGTTGTTCGGTGCTGCTGCTGGCTGTCATCTGTGAAATATCCTGTCTGCGAATCTTTTGATCTTAACGGGAGCGATTCGATAATAGCTGATTCGCGCGAAGACAGCGCACCGCCCGCGAGCGTTACGCCCGTTTGCTCGAAAGAGGAGCCACGATGGCGCGCGCCCGTTTGCTCAAGTTCTGAAACGCAGAACCCCGCCCGTGCGTCTTTAAAAAGGCGAGCCGCAGTTCGACCGCCGCATCCCGCTCTATCATCCAGACTCGCCACGGAGAGCATCCGCAAATTATGAACGAGACAACGCCCCGAAACGCACGCGCCCGACGCCGCTTCACACGAGCGGGCGCATTGCTGTTCCTGCTGCCCTTATTTCTACTCGCCGTGCCGGCCGCGCTGTCGCAGGAGGGCAGGCTCGTCCGCGAGAAGGTTCACGGCGCGTCGCTCGAAAACAACGTGACGGGCGAGGCGACGGATCGCAACGTCTCCGTCTATCTGCCGCCGAGCTACGACCGCGCCGACGGCAAACGCTACCCGGTCATCTACCTGCTGCACGGGATCGGCGACACGGACAAGGAGTTCACCTCGGCCTGGAAGAATCAGACCGACGCGTGGGGGACGATTCGCGGGCTGATGAACAACGGCGTGGCGGAGGGTCGCTTCGGCGAGATGATCGTCGTCATGCCCGACCAGCGGACGAAGATGATGGGCAGTTTCTATACAAACTCCGCCGCGACGGGCAACTGGGAAGACTTCACGGCTAAAGATTTGGTGGGCTACATAGATCGGAAGTATCGCACGCTGGCGCGCGCCGAAAGTCGCGGGCTGGCCGGGCATTCGATGGGCGGCTACGGCGCGATCAAAGTGGGGATGAAACACCCGGAAGTTTTCAGCGTCGTCTACGCGATGAACCCGGCGTTGCTCGGTTGGGGCGCGGACATCTCGCCGGAGAACCCCGCGTTCGTGGCCGCGTTCAAGATACGGACGCTCGAAGAGGTGATGCGCGGCGGCGTCTATTCGATAGGCGCGCTCTGCGTCGCGCAGGCCTTCTCGCCCAACCCGCAGCGCGCACCGTTCTACGCCGACATGCCTTACAAGTTCGTCGACGGAAAACTACAGCCCGACGAACCCGCCTACACCAAGTGGACGCGGAACATGCCGCTTAACATGGCCGCGCAATACAAAGCGAACCTCCTGCGCCTGCGCGGCCTGCGCTTCGACACGGGCTGGGAAGACGAGTTCACGCACATCCCGCCGACGACGCGCGCCTTCGCACGCAGGTTGACCGAACTCGGCATCGAACACACTTTCGAGGAATATAACGGCGACCATCGCAACCGCATGTGGGGGCGCACCGGCAGGCTCTACACGGAAGTCCTGCCCTACTTCTGGCTCCTGCTCGATTCGCGCGACGCCAAATGAACGAAGCCCGCGCCGTCTGGTACGGGCGCGGGCTTCGCGTCGGGAACGTTTAGTTGTCGGGTTATGCCTTAGACGGGTTACGTCTTAGTGACGATCATGTTTGCGACCACGCCTGCGGTTGTTGTCACCAAAGACCGGGTGCGAGCGCGAACCACGGCCGCGGCGGTAATAACCGTTGCCGCGTCTGCGATCATCGTCGTCGTCGTTCCAACGCGGGCGGCGGTCGTCGTCGCGGCGCTGGCTACGGATGTAACGATCCTGCTCGCGACGGTCGCGGCGAATCTCACGACGCTCTTCGCGCGTGACTACGCCGTCCGAGCGATAGGTTCGTCGCTCGTCGCGAATCTGCCGTCGGCGTTCGCGAATTTGCCGTGCCTCTTCGCGTGTGATCTGGCCGGAGCGGATGCCGCGCTGGATGCGTTCGCGGTCGCTGCGCCGCTGCGCGGACGCCTCGTTGACCGCGCCGCCCATCAGCAAGGCCATGACGCTCAGAAGTAGAATCTTTTTCATTGTTCAACCCTTTCCTTGGATTTCAGTTATGGTGAAATACGACATTCTGTGTTCAACGGCTGTCGCTGCACCGCTCGGAGAGAGTTTGATATAAGACTACGCAGCGAAAAGACGGCAACCGCCGTGCCGCTCGCCCGCGCCCCGGCGATTCCGGCCGAGACGCGTCTAAAGTGTTGAGGGCGCAAGACGGGCTGCCGACCCTCAAGTCACCCAGTCGAACGCACCCGTTGCCAAATAGAACACGGGCTGCACGATTTCAGACGCGACCCGCTCACCCGAAGATGCTGCGCCAGCGGCGGTCGAGCGCGCCGCCGAAGAGGAAGGTGGTGATGGATGGTTGCTCGTGCGAGCGGTCGTAGCCGACGAGTTCGACGTAGGCGCGCCCCTGCGCGTCCGCCCCTTCGTGCCGCCCGCGCACGGTGCATGCGCCTTCCCAGTAGACGATCATGGTCGTGCCGCGCGTGTCGAGTTCCTGATCCTGCATGACCGGCGTCACTTCCACGTCGATGCCGAATCGCGGCGCTCTCAGACGCCACGCGCTCGGATAAGTCGCGCCCGTGTGCGGACTCTTCCAGCGCGCGGTCGGCTCGACGGCGAAGTCTGCGCGCGTGAGGTGCGTGGCGCGCCCATCGGCGTCAACGAACGTCCCGCTCGAAAACTCCGAGGGATTACCCTGCGCGTCGCGGATGTGATAGACCATCAACTCCGCGCCGGTCGAGAGTTGCAGGCTGAACCAATCCCAGCCCTTCTGCTTGTTCGTAGTGCGCCACGTGCCGAACTCCCTGTCCATCCACGCCGCGCCCCTGCAACGCTCCGTCTCGCCGTGCCAGGTGATGTCGCCCTCGGCCTCCATCCGCGTGAAGGAAAAATAACGCGACGCCTCGCCCTCGTCTTTAAAGCTGACGCCCACGCCTTCGTGCCCGTTGAGCGCGGCGGGCTTCGCGGGACGCAGGGCGACCTCGAAGATGAGATCGTCGCCGAGCGTGGCGCGCAGGAGGTGTCGCCCGTCGGTCGCCTCTCGAATCGTCCAGTCGCCGAGTTTCAAATAATAACGGCTCGCGCTCATCTTCGCCGGCGGATCGAAAGGGCTGTTCGCGCTCTTGCGGTGCTCGTAGCGGAAGCGCGTGCGCGACTCGTCGGTGACGGCGAAGTGCGCGAGATAGAGCGGGTTCGCGATGAGACGCAAGGGGACGACCCCGAAGCGGTCGAGGTCTGTGCGGCGTTTGAAGAAGACGAACTCGAAACCGAAGCGACGCCCCGAGGCCGTCTGCATGTGCCCGGTGTAATACCACCACTCGGTCTGCGCGCCATCGTGCGCGTAGAGGTCGCGCGGCAGTTCGACGCCCGCGTGCTCCGTGCCGTCGCGCAGGGTGGAAGCCTTGCCGACGAGCGCGTCGGCGAGGTTGTCGAGCAAGTCGGTCGCGATCTGTTCCAAAGGTTCGGAGAAGTTTGCGCTCATGAAATTTGTTGATCCGCCCGTGTCTTGAAATTCTCAAACACGTTAGCCGAAGCTCGTGACGAAACTGTGCGCGGATGCTTACAAAAGAGAGGAAGCGCGCGGGAGAAAGGACGCGGCGGTCAAATGCGCTCGACGCCCTCGCGCGGTTCGACGAGCAGGGTGCGGAAACTCGACATGCGGACGAGTCCCGGCGCAGCGCCCTTCGGCTTGGAGAGAAACTTGCGCGGCGTGTAATGGACGGAGACTTTGGCGTCGCGTTTGGCCTGACTGAAATGAGCGGCGAGTTGCGCGGCCTCGATGATCGTGCGATGCGGCACGTCCGCGCCGCGCGCGGGGTTGCGCACGATGACGTGCGAGCCGGGATAGTCGGCGGCGTGCAGCCAGAGATCGTGCGCGCGCGCGACCTTGAACGTCAGTTGATCGTTGTCCTTCGCCGCGCGGCCGACGAGGATTTCGTAGCCGTCCGACGAGCGATAGCGACGCGCGCCCGCGACTGATTCCGCCGCCTTGATTTGAGCTTTAGTGCGCTGTGCGTCCCTGCCTCGGCCGCCCGCCGCGCCCGCCGCGCGGGTTTCTTTCGCGCCGCGCGCCGTCTCGTCAAAGGCTTCGAGTGCAGCCGTGTCGCGCGCGGCTATGATGCGTTCGAGTTCCTGCTGTCTCTGTTCGAGCGCGGCGAGTCCGGCGTTCAATTCTTCGAGGCGCGCGGTCGTCTCCTCGGCGGCGCGTTTGGCCTTCGTGTAACGCCCGAAGCGACGCGCGGCCTCTTCCTGCAAACTCGCGTGCTCGTCAATTTCGAGTTCGACCGTGGGCGCATCCTCCGCGAAATAATCCGTCACGCGGACGCGCGAGCCGGAACGCTCCGCGTTAGCGATATTGGCGAGCAGAAGGTCGCCGACGCGCTTGTGCTCGCCGGCATCGCCGTGCGCCGCCAAATCTTTTTCCAGATTGCGGCGCAGCTTTTTCTGCTTCTCGACCAGCGCACGCAGGCGCGCGCGGTGTGCGGCGGCACGCGCGTCGAAGGCGCGCGTCTGTTCGAGCGCGCGGTAGTGTGCGTCGGCGGCGGCCGAGAGTGAGGCGTGTGCGCCCCGGGTAAAGGCGGGCGGGCGCGCCGGACTGGGCTTGCTTTCGTCGCTGTCGATGCGTGGCGGCGGTTGGTAGAGGTCTGCGATCTCCTGACCCTCGCCGCGCGGCGCGCGCAGGGCATCGGTGACGCGCCCCGCCGCGTCGAGCAGGAGAAGGTTGGCGGCGCGCCCAGTGAGTTGCGCGACGAGAGTCCAATCGTGCGAGTCGCCGACCGCGTCGTATGAGGCGAAGGCGAAGCGCACGATGCGTTCGCCCGCATCCTTTTTGATGCCGAGCAAGCGCGCGCCGCCGAGTTGCTTGCGCATAGTCAAGGCGAAACTCGACGGCGCGAGCGACAGCTTTTCGAGTTCGCGCACGGTGCGCGCAATCGTGTAGAGACGCGGAGCGGCGGGGTCAACCGAGATGAGCAGGTAGCGGCCGTCACTCAAACGGAAATCGAACGCGAGCGCGACGCGCGACAGTTGCCACACTTTGCCCATCATGCGCCCGGCGAGCGCGGGCGCGAGTTCGGCAACGATGTCGGCGATCAGTTGGTCGTTCATCGTGAAGTGATCAGTTGTCGGTTGTCCGTAGGCAGTGGTTCGCGCTCAATTGCTCGTTGTCGGTTGTTCGTGTTTAATGCCCGGACTGTTGAAGCGCGCGAGGCAAGTTAAGCACAGGCGACGAACAACTGACCACCGGCCGGCGACGGACGGCGCGAGAGACAACAAAGTCCTGCGTTGCGCTAACAACGCAGGACTCTGTTGTCTTGGTGCGAGGGTTAATCGGCGATGACGATAGTTCCTGAGAGATGATCGTGGGCGGCGCGGCCTTCGGGGTCGAAGAAGGCGTAGAGCAGCCCGAGTCCGAGCGTGGCGAGCGAGAGCATGTAGCCGCAGGCGCGGCGGACACATTGGCCGTTGGTCGGCGCCATGCCGGTCTCGGCGTCAACCGTGCGCAGCGAGACGAGCGACATGCCCCACGTGCGCCCGGCGAGCGCGGTCGCCGCCATCAGATACAAAAACATCAACACGACGACGATGCCGCCCATCGAAGCGGCGACGCGCGTGTCTGCCCAGTTGCCGCTCGTTAGTTCGATGATGGCCGCGAACGGTGTGGAAGCGAAAGCCACGACTAACAGATCGATGATGCCGCCCGCGATGCGTTTCGAGACGGGCGCGTGGTCGTCCGCCGCGACGCTCTTCTCCGCCTTCTCCGGCTTCTCCGCGTGATTCGATAGCACGGCGGCGTGCATCTGCGCTTCCATCAGGGAGAGCGAGGCTTCGTCGGCGACGACGGGAATGTGACGGCGCGCCCTCGTCTGCGTGGTCACTTCGGCTTCCGCAGTCTTCGTCGCGTGCGCCACGGCGGGCGGGACGATGGCGAGCGGCGGCGCGCTACGCGTGGCCTCGACGGGTTTCTCGGTTTCATCGGCGACGGCTGCCTGCCCGACCGACGCGTCCACGTCGAGCGAGACGGCATGGCCGTGGATGAGTTCGGTTTCGGGGGCGGCTTGATAATTCTCTTCGACGACGTGC
>DATCWB010000622.1:0-5848 GCA_036566625.1 Pyrinomonadaceae bacterium | reverse complement strand
GGTGACAAGTGACAAGTCAGAAAAGCAAGCCGCTTCAACTCGTCACCTGTCACTTGTCACTTGTCACTTAAAAAGGATGGCAGAGGGACATCCGCGAAGCCGTTCCGAAGCCGTAATTGAACCTGCACTCAACAGGTGGGTGTCCTTTTGTGAGCCGCGGCCTTTGGCAGTTCCTTAACGATGAAGGAATGCACTGGCTATCGAAGCGGCGTCGGACTCCCTTATCAACGGCATTGGCTCAACATGGGAAATCGGTGACGAACCACGCAGAATAAATTCCCTCAGCCAATGCGGATACTAGCATAAATCCGCAGCCCGATTGTCAATTTTCAACCCCTAAAAACATGCTCTCGAAACTTGACAACCGGCGTCCGTTTTTTCTCGATTTTCAGGTGAAAGAGATGTTGCTCTGGTTGGCGGTTTGCTGTTCGGCGACGGTGCGCGCCTTGAGCAGACGGTCGAGCAGGTCGGCGCATTCGCCGCTGCGCGCGGCCAGTTGCGAGTCGGCCTGTTCGTGCAGGCGTTTGAGGCGGTGGAGTTCGTCAGCGATGTGGAGCGCGGCCAAGATAGCCACCTTGAGCGAATCGACCGTGAGCGTGCCCGAAGAGATTTCGCGCATGCGACGGTCAACGAACTCGGCGAGTTGCGTGACGTATTCGCTGTCGCCGTCCGAGCGGATGTTGTAAATCTGGTTATAGATTTCCACGCGGATGGTGGGTGTGCCGGGGGCTTCGCCGGGACTTTTGATGGCGCTCATAACTTACTCGGGTTCTCCGCCGATCATTTCCTGACGGCTTCGGCCATCTCGGGGTCGAGCACGGCGACGGCGTCGAGCATCGCTTCGACCTTCATGCGAATCATGTCGCGCTCGGACAGGAGACGCTCGACCTGTGATTCGAGGCGTTCCTTCTCGTCGAGCAGGTTGCCCAACTCGCGCCGCGTGGCGGCGACATCGCGTTCCAATGCTTCCTTCTCCTGACGCAACGTCTTCGTCAGTTCGATGGTGCGGTAAATCTTATCTTCGAGATGTGAAAATTTCTCCAGTCCGGTTAATCCGACCATCGTCTCTCCTCCACCACAAAACGGCAATTCAAAATTGCCGACCGATTATGCGACTTCACGACTCCGAGCGCAAGAGGGAAAGAGCAGAGGGTGGGGCTCGCAGGTAAGAGGTTGGAAGAAATCAGTTTTGCTTTTCACTAACCTCTCACCTCTAGCCTCCGACCTACGCTTTTACCGCTTCAACTGCGCGCCGAATTTCTCTTCCAGAGTGTTGACGATGCGGCCGTGCAATTCGTCAACTTCCTCGTCGCGCAGCGTTCGGTCATCCGCCCGGTATTCCATTCTAAGCGTCACGGAGCGTTGGCCTTCGGGCACGCGCTCGCCCTCGTAGACGTAGACGAGCATGACCCGGCGTACCTGTTCAAGGTTCAACGCGAGCACGGCGCGCCGCATCTCCTCGAAGGTCACGCGCCTCGGCGCGACGAGCGACGCGTCGCGCATGACCGAGGGGAAGCGCGCGAGCGGCGCGTAGCGCACGCCCGTTTCGGCCGCGTCCAGCAGGCTCTCGAAATCAACTTCGGCGACGTAGACCGGCTGCTTGAATTTATAGGCGGCGGCCACGTCTTCGGACAGCCTGCCGAGCGTGCCGACAGCGCGCCCGTCGAGCAGGATTTGCGCCGCCTGCCCTTCGCGCAGATGCCTCGCGCGCGTCTCGGCAAACTCCGGCGAGGCGATCTTCATGGCGGCGAGCGCGGCTTCGAGCGCGCCTTTCAGATCGTAGAAATCGAGTTCGCGCGATGCGCCCGCGTGCCCCTCCTCGGTCGCCACGCCCGTTGCGACGAGCGCGCAGGTCTCGATCTCGCGCGGCTGTCCGCCCGCTTCCGGCGCGGACGCGAAGATGCGCCCCATCTCGAAGAGGCGCACGTCGCGCGTGCCGTGGTTGAAGTTATGACGCGCCGAGCCTAACAGACCGGCAAGCAGCGTCGGCCGCATGCGCGCCGCGCCTTCGATGATCGGGTTGCCGAGCGTCACGAACCGCTCCGATTCGACGGCGCGCCCGACGAGTCCCGGCAGCAACTCGAACTGTTCGTCGTGCGCCGTGTCAATGAAGCTGAACGTCAACGCCTCGTCGAACCCGCACGCGTTCAGAGCGCGCCGCGCTTCGCGCCTGCGCTCCTCGTGCGCACGGTATTCGCCCGCGACGTTGGTGGCCGGCAGGGTGTCTGAAACTTTGTCGTAACCGAAATGTCGCCCGACCTCTTCAACCAAATCCTCTTCGATCCGTATGTCCGTGCGCCAGGAAGGGCTGACGAACTTCGCCGTCGCCTCGAACGCCGCCGCACCGCTTTGCGCCTTCGCCTCGGCGGCGGATTGCCCCGCACCGTCCGCACCCGCAAGCTCGATGCCGAGCGCGCCGAGAATGCGTATCGAGTCCTGCGGCGGCACGTCCAGCCCCGTCAGTTCCCTGACGCGTGCGAAGCGCAGAGAGACGATGTGCGGCGCGGGCGGCTGCGGGTAGATGTCTAACGTGTCGGTTGTCGCCGTGCCGCCCGCCAGTTCCGCGATGAGCGCGGCGGCGCGCGCCTGCGCGCGCAACTGGCCTTCCGGATCAACGCCGCGCTCGAAGCGATCCGACGCTTCGGTCTGCAAGCCCAGAGAGCGCGAAGTGCGCCTGACGGACGCAGGCGCGAAGTGCGCCGCCTCGATCAGAACGTCTCGCGTCGTGTCCGAGATTTCGGTTTCCGCGCCGCCCATCACGCCTGCAACCGCAACGGCGCGCGAGGCGTCGGCGATGACGAGCATTTCCGCGTCGAGTTCGCGCTCAACTCCGTCGAGCGTCGTGAGACGTTCGCCCGCGTGCGCGCGGCGAACGACGAGGCGATGCTCGTTCAACTTCTCCAGATCGAAGGCGTGGAGCGGCTGACCCAGTTCCAGCATCACATAGTTGGTGATGTCTGCGACGTTGTTGATCGAACGCTGCCCGACAGCCTGCAAGCGCGCGACGAGCCACGCGGGCGACAGCGCGATCTGCACCCCGCGCACGGCGCGCGCCGTGAAGCGCGGGCACAGGTCGGCGGCCTGCACCTCCACGGACGCGAATTCCCCCACCCGGCCGTCCTCGCTCGCGGCACGCATCTCAGGCCAGCGCACCGCACCGCCCGCCAGCGTGCACACCTCTCGCGCGACTCCCAGATGCGACAACAGATCGGGACGATTCGACAGCATGGCGATCTCCAACACGAAATCGTCGCCCGCCTCGTGCACCGATTCGACCTCAAGCCCCACCATCGTCAAACGCTCGCGCAGTTCGCCCGCCGTCAAGCGTGCGCCCGTCAATTCGCGTAGCCAGTTGTAGCTGATGTTCATAAGAAACCGGTGACGAGTGATGAGTGACAAGTGACGAGTTGAAGACAAGTTTTTTGTTTTAACTTGTCACTCGTCAGTCGCCACTCATCACTGTTAGTTAAACTGTTCGAGGAAGCGCATGTCGTTCTCGAAGAGGAGGCGTATGTCGTCGAGGCCGAAATTCATCATGCACATGCGGTCTATGCCGAAGCCGAAGGCGAAACCGGAGAACTCCTGCGGGTCAATGCCCACCGCGCCGAGCACGTTCGGATGCACCATCCCCGAGCCGCCCAGTTCGATCCAGCCCGAACCTTTGCACAGGCGGCAACCCTCACCGTCGCACTTGAAGCAACTGAAGTCGAACTCCGCGCTCGGCTCGGTAAACGGGAAGTAGGAAGGGCGGAAGCGCGTGCGCGTCTGCGGCCCGTAGAGACGGCGCAGGAATTCCGTGACCGTGCCTTTCAGGTGTCCCATCGTAACGCCGCGATCAACCAGCAGCCCTTCGAGTTGGAAGAACATCGGGTTGTGCGTCGCGTCGGGCGTGTCGCGGCGGAAGACCTTGCCGGGCGCGATGACGCGCAGGGGCGGCCGGCGTCGCTGCATGGCGTGAATCTGCACGGTCGAAGTTTGCGAACGCAAAGCGTAGCCTTCCGAAGTGTAGAAGGTGTCCTGCGGGCTGCGCGCGGGGTGCGTCGGCGGAATGTTGAGCGCGTCGAAGTTGTAGAAGTCGGTCTCGATCTCGGGGCCGTCCTCGACCGTGTAACCCATCGCCACGAAGATGTCTTCGATGCGCTGGCGGACAATCGTGATCGGGTGTTGATGCCCGCGACGCGGGCGACGGCCGGGCAGCGTCACATCAATGCGCTCTCGCTCGACGCGCAAACGCGCGACGTAGTTTCCCAGCAAGCTCTCGGCTTCTTCGAGCTTTCCGATCATCTCGGCTTCAAGCTGTTGCGCCTGTTGCCCGAACGCCGCACGCTCCTCCGGCGCGACGCGCCCGATCATCTTCTTGAGATTGGCGAGCGCACTCTTCTTGCCCGTATGGCGCGTGCGCAACTCAGCAATCTCTCGCAAGAGAGTTTCGGCATCGCTTGATTTCAATGCGTCAATGCCGGCCGACGCATCCGCACCGCGAAAACGTGCGAAGCGTCCGAACTCTTGCTCGAACGCTTCGCGCACCGCTTCGATTGGCGGCTGTTCCCTGACTTCCGAACTCATTCAGAAACCTCGATCTCGTGAATGGTGAATCGTAAATCGTGAATAGAAATTGCTTTCATCTATTCACGATTTACGGCTCTTGAACGATCCACGGCTTTTACGCTGCCTGCTGCTGTCCGTTGTCGAGCGCGTTCTTGGCCTGCCCGGCCAGTTCGGCGAAGGCGTCCGGCGAGTTGGCGGCGAGGTCGGCCAGCACTTTGCGGTCGAGTTCGATCCCGGCGACCTTGAGGCCGTGCATGAACTGTGAATAGTTCATGTCGTTCAAACGCGCCGCCGCGCCGATGCGCACGATCCACAGGCTGCGGAAGTCGCGCTTCTTGAGTTTGCGACCCGTGTAGGCGAAATTCAGCGCGCGGTCTACCGACTCGCTCGCCTGGCGGAAGAGCTTCGACTTCGTGCCGCGATAGCCCTTCGCTAATTTAAGAATCTTCTTGCGCCGTTCCGTGCGCTTATTTCCACGTTTTGCCCTCGGCATAACATTCTCCTCCTAAAAAATCGGTGACAAGTGACACGTGACAGGTGACGAGTTAAAGACAAGCGTTTTGTTTCAACTTGTCACCTGTCACCTGTCACTTGTCACTCTCTTAGCTTCTCCCGTAGGGCAGCATGTCTTTGAAGCGCTGCTCGTCGGCCTCGGACACGAGCGTGTCAATGTCGAGATGGCGTTTCCGTTTTTGCGTCTTGCTGGTCAGGATGTGGCGCGCGTGGGAATGGCCGCGTTTGAACTTGCCGCTCGCGGTTGTGCGCACGCGTTTGGCCGCGCCCTTGTGTGTCTTGAGTTTTGGCATAATAACTGCTCCTTACTTGACTAAAAAATATCCGATTAAGATGATGCGTTGCCGCTGCCACTCGTCTCCGTCGCTATCGGCAACACCGGCGCGGCCGGTTTCGCGCCGCCTTCGGTTTTCGCGCCGCCGCCGCCGCTGGTCTTCTGCTTCTTCGGCGTGAAGATGAAAAACATCTGATTGCCTTCCATCCGGGGGCGCGATTCGACTTCGCCAAACTCGGCCAGGTCCTTCTCCAGACGTTGCAACAACTCCGCGCCGAGTTCGCGGTGCGTGATCTCGCGGCCACGGAAGAAGATGGTCGCTTTGACTTTATCGCCGTCCGTCAGCCAGTCGCGCGCGTGCTTCATCTTGAAGTTGTAGTCGTGGTCGTCCGTGCCCGGACGGAACTTCACTTCCTTGACCGTGATCGTGACCTGCTTCTTCTTCGCCTCTTTCTGCTTCTTGCTGTTCTCATACTGGAACTTGCCGAAGTCGATGATGCGACAGACGGGCGG
>DATCWB010000621.1:0-5154 GCA_036566625.1 Pyrinomonadaceae bacterium | reverse complement strand
TCCGCTGCGGGCGTCCCACAGGCGGACGGTGTTGTCGTAGCTTCCGCTGACGAGAGTTTGACCGTCGGGTGAGAAGGCGAGCGCGAGCACTCCCTTTTCGTGGCCGTTGAGCGTGAGTTTCAACTCCCCGGTCTCAGCGTCCCAGACCGTGATCGAGTTCTCGTTAGTGCCGCCCGACGCCAGCAGTTTACCGTCGGCGGAGAGGGCGTACGCGGGGTTGATTTCACCGATGTCGTGCTCGCGCCTGAGCGCCCACGTCCCCGTGTCCCACAGCCTGACCTTGCGATAGCTCCCGCCGAACAAAGTTTTGCCGTTCGGGGAGAAGGCGACGAACGAGATGGCGTTGTTTGAGTAGATCAGTTTTTGTTTGATCTCGCCCAGGTTTCCCGCGCGCGCGTCCAGAATGATCACAGAAAAGTTATTCAGGGCGGAGTTAAAATTCAGCGCGGCGGCCAACATGCTGCCGTCCGGAGAGAAAGCCACGGAAGTTACTTCGCCCTCGGTGTCAGACAGCGTGTGCTTTAACTGCCCGGTCCCGGCATCCCAAAATCTGACCGTTTTATCCTCGCCGCCGGTGGCGAGCAGCCGTCCGTCGGGCGAAAAGGCGACCGCCCTCAAATCCTTGGTGTGCCCTCTCAACATCTGCTTCGGCGCGTCCGACCCCGACGCGTTTTTCTGTCCCGCGCGCGGCTGCGCCCCAGTCTTCGCGGGGCGCGGGGCGATGCTGGAATTAACCGCACGATTGGCGTTCGGCGTGGTCGCTTTACTGCCGGCTAAATAAACTATCAGGACGATTCCGAGGACGAGTCCGCCGCCGAGCAACAAGACGAGGCCGCCGATGCCCCACAGCCACCGGCTCGACTTTCGCGCCTGCGGCGCGTTCGCCACGGCGGCAGCAGCAAGGGGCGGCGCGGCAAGTCCTGTCGGATCGTTCGGTGCTGCGAGATGCCGGCCGGAAGCTGCCGCCGGGCGTCTGGTTTCGACGGAGGCAGCGGCCTCTTCCTTCGCCCCCGCGTTCGCGGATGCGTCTGTGAATCGCGCTCCAGCGGCGGCGGCGGGATGCGGAGTTTGTGCGGCGACTGAAGCGTTCGGCGGCGCTTGCGCGTGTGGCGCGTTCAACGCCGCTTGAAGTTCGCGCCCGAGCGTGGTCGCTTCCGATTGCCGCGCGTTCACGTCTTTAGAAAGCGCGCGCAGGCAGACGCTTTCGAGTAGGCGCGGGATGTTCGCGTCATGCGCGAACGGTGGGGGCGGCTCGGTCAAATGCTTGGTGACCACGCCGGTCATGTTGGTGGCGGTGAACGGCGGCACGCCCGATAGCATTTCATAGAGCACCGCGCCGAGGCTGTAGACATCCGAGCGCGCGTCCAACTCGTCGCCGCGACACTGTTCGGGAGACATGTAGTAGGGCGTGCCGATGAGCGTGCCCGCCTGCGTCAGCGTGGGCAGCGCAGCGGCGTGGTCGCGAAGTTTGGCGATGCCGAAGTCAACCACCTTGGCCGTCTCGCGTTCGCCTTCGGCGTCGGGCGGCAGGACGATGATGTTGTCGGGCTTGAGATCACGATGCACGATCTGCCGCCGGTGCGCTGCGCCCACCCCGGCGCAGATGTCCTGCATCAACGCGACGGCGCGCGCGGGCGACAGCCTGCCGACGCTTCGCAGGAGCACGCGAAGCGATACGCCTTCGACTAACTCCATCACGATGTAGGCGGGCGCGGCCGTCCCGCGCGCTTCTCCGAAATCGTGAATCGTGACGACGTTCGGGTGGCGCAGCATGGCGGCGGCGCGCGCCTCGCGGCGGAAACGCTCGACCGCATCTTCATCCGCGACAAAACTGCGGTGCAGCACCTTGACGGCCACTTCGTCGCCGATGTGCGCGCGGCGCGCGCGATAGACCATCCCCATGCCGCCTTCGCCGAGACGGGCGACGAGTTCATACTTGGAGTCGAGCACTTGTCCGAGCAGCGGGTCGGGCGCTGAGAGGATGTCTGCGAGCGCGGCGGAGTCTATGCGCTCGGTTGGCGTGTTGAAAGAATTCATCGAGATGCCGCAGCCATCACAAAACCGCGCATCGTCTCTTAACACATGCTGGCACTGCGGACACTTCATCGCGTCTCCCGATTCTCGCGCCGATGTCATCTGCCACTTGCGGTTTCATGTTAGCATTTCTGCCCGCGCCATGAACGCAAAAATCAGTGCACCCGGCCTGTTCGCCGCGCGCCTGATTAACCCGCCTGTTTAATTTATTGCCACGAATATTTTCGGCGTGCTATGTTGGATTTGTTGCGAGACCCGGCGCAGCGACCGCCCCGTTTTCGCTCCCGCCTCACGGAACTCTCGACCTCTTTATCAAACTTGCAGGAGATTCTTTCACATGCGCCTCAGCAGAACTATCGCCGCGATATTATTGTCTGCAACCGCCCTCGCACTGCCGCCCGCCGACGCCTCTGCCCGCGCGTCGCAAAAACCCCGCGCCAGAGCACAAGCCCCCACGGCTCAAACCGAGATCACGAAAGAAAAGGTCGAAGCCATTGTTGCGGCAATCGAGGAGTCGGTGAAGAAAAAAGAGATCAATGTGACCATCTCGTATCTCGCGCCGGACATGAAATACACTCTGGACAGCCGGGGGCAGCCGCTCCGCCACGCGAACCGCGCGCAGTACATCCAACTCCTCAAACTGGGGAGTGAAATGATGCTCGACCTGACCTACCTGCGCAAAAGTCTGACCGTCACGGTCGCCCCGGACGGGCAGAGCGCGACGGCGCACATCGAGGCATTCGAGATGATGACCACGGCGCAGGGCACGTTGGCCGGCAACAGCGCCAGCCTCATCACCTTCAAGATTTACAAAGGCAAAATTCTGATCTCCGCGATGGAAGGAAAAGTCGTGTACGTGTAACCGCGCCGGGCGGACGACTCCGCGCGCGATTCTAAGCACACGCGACTTAGCGCGTTTAAGCGCACGCGATTTAGCGCGCGACTGACGCCTGCACGCTTTCCCCCGCGCCGCGCGGGTCGTGCCTGTAGCGGCGGCACAGGTCGCGCGCGGCCTCGGGCCACGCCGGGAAATGAAACTCGAAGCCGCTCTCCAGGAGCGTGGAAGGCACGACCCGGCGGCTCTTGAGGATCAACTCCGTCTCGCTCCTCAACAGGAACGCGCCCGCCTCCAGCATCAACTCCGTCGCAGGTGCGCCGAAGCGTATGCCCCACGCCTCGCGCAACGCGCGCATGAACTCCGCGTTCGTCACGGGGTTCGGCGCGGCCAGATTGATCGCGCCCGCCAGTTCCCCGTGCTCGATCAACCAACGGACGGCGCGCACGAAGTCTTCGTCGTGAATCCATGAGACGTACTGCCGCCCGTCGCCCGCTTTCCCGCCGAGTCCGAACCTGACGAGCCTGAGCAGCGTGTCGAACACGCCGCCCGCGTCGGGACTCATGATCATGGCCGCACGCATCTTCACCTTGCGCGTGTGCGGCGTGGCGATCTCATCAACCACCCGCTCCCAGGAGGTTGCGACATCGAGGCTGAAACGCCACGTGTCGGGCGCGTCCGGCTCCGCGCCGCCGAGACGGCCCGTGGCCTCGTCGTTCGGCGCGTCGAAGCGGTGCGCGTAGATGGTGGCGGTGCTCATCTGTAGCCAGACGCGCGGCGGCCGTGTCGCGCCCGCAATCGCTTCGCCCACGGCGCGCGCCGAGTTGACGCGCGACTCCTTGATGGCGCGCCGGTTCGCGGGGCTGTAACGACAGTTCACGCTGCGCCCCGCCAGATTGATGACGGCGTCCGCCCCCTCAAACTCCGCCGCCCAACGCCCTTGCGTCTCCGCATCCCACTCCGCCACACGCCACGGCGCGCGCTCCGGCCTGCGACTGAGAATCACCACCTCGTGCCCCTCTCCGTGGAAGGCACGCGCCAGCACCGTTCCGACCTGTCCAGTCCCGCCCGGTAACACGATCTTCATAGCCCGCCTCCCATCTCAGACTTCACGATAACAGCACGATAACCGTTAGAGCCGAATGTGCAACCTCCGTGAGTTATCTACTCACGTCGCCGGCCGGCGACGCCCCGCCGGCTAAAAGTCCTTCAATACATTCAACGTCTCAGACCGCCCATTCGTTCGCACGATCCCGAACAAGCGGGCGCGCGCCTGTCGCTCGCGGGCGCGCCAGTTGCTATTATCGCCCGCGATGGACGGGCAGGCTTACGGTAATTTGCGTCTCATGATCGTGGCGGGCGAGGCTTCGGGCGACGCGCACGCTGCCTCGCTCGTGCGCGCCCTCCGGCGCGAGGGCGCGCCCGGCGCGAGCTTTGAATTTTTCGGCGCGACCGGCAGCGAGATGCGCGCGGCCGGAGTCGAATCAGTCGTTGCGACGGACGATCTGGCGATCACCGGCCTGTTGGAAATAGGCGGCGCGCTCAGGCAGTTCTGGCGCGCGTATCAGACGCTCAAGCGCGCCGGAATCGAACGCGCGCCCGACGCCGTGATCCTCGTCGACTGGCCTGACTTCAACCTGCGCCTCGCGCGCTTCTTCCGCCGTCGGGGCATACGCGTCATCTATTACATCAGCCCGCAACTCTGGGCCTGGCGCGAGCACCGCACGCGCAACATCCGCCGCGACGTTGACCTGCTGCTCGCCATCCTGCCCTTCGAGCCTGAATGGTACGCGGCGCGCGGCATCACGCACGTCGAGTTCACCGGACACCCTCTGACGGGCGAAGTCCGCGCGCGCTACGACCGCGCGGAGTTTTGCCGCCGCCACGCGCTCGACCCCGCCTCTCCACTCGTCGCACTGCTGCCCGGCAGCCGCCACAAAGAACTGCTGCGCATCCTGCCCGATATGATCGCAGCGACGAAGGCGATTCACGCGTCGCTTCCCGGCGCGCAGTACGCCGTCGCGCTTGCGCCCAACCGCTCGAACGCAGAGGCGCAGTCCATCATCGACGCCACCCTCGGCGTGAATCACGCGAAGCTCTCCGAACGCATCCGCATCACGCGGCACGAGACGCGCGAAGTCCTCGGCGCGGCGGACGCGGCGGCCGTCGCCAGCGGCACGGCCACGCTCGAAGCCGCGCTGCTCCACACGCCGCTCGTCGTCGTCTATAAAGAATCTTTTCTCAACTGGAACACGCTCGGACGGCTCATCAACACAGAGCATTAC
>DATCWB010000620.1:0-16885 GCA_036566625.1 Pyrinomonadaceae bacterium | reverse complement strand
AGCAAAATTATTAAAGAGGTTGAGCGGCATCTGTTTTTTGTTGATGTGGGTTCCGTTTGCGATGGTGATGATAAACGGGCCGCTACGATTGGCAACGGGAAATCCCGAAGATATGCAGGCGGCTGAGTCCATCATGACAAGTCCGTGGATGTATGCGATGTGGGCGTTATTTGCCGGAACATTTATCTTCCTCATCGCTTCGCTGATAATCGGTGGATTAACAAACCGGCGGATTCTGGCGAGCGGCCAGGATGCCGAAGCGAAAATACTCGACATGACCGATACCGGAACCAGAATTAACGATAACCCCGTGATCGATTTTTCCTTACAGATACAACCGGCGAGTTATCCGGCATTTGTCGCACAAGCCCGACAAACGGTTTCGTTAATCTACCTGCCGTCATACCAGCCGGGCAAAATCTTGAACGTCAAATTCATTCCCGGAACGGATCAGGTAGCGATTGTGGGGCCGAAAATGTAATTGAGTGTTCTTGTGGGTTAATTCAGGCGTTCAGCGTATTTGACCATCCTTTTATAGATTAAGTACCTTGAGCTATGGAAATCACGAACATCCACACGCAGGCTGCACCAACCCCGGCCGGTCACTACTCACAGGCCGTCGTCTACAACGGGTTAGTCTTTGTCGCCGGGCAACTCGCCATTGACCCGCGAACCGGCGAAAAGCGGCTCGGCTCCATCGAGGAGCAGACGGAGCAGGTATTAAAGAACGTGGGCGAGATTCTAAAGGCGGCCAACAGCGACATCAGCCGTGTGTTGAAGATGACGGTGTATATTTCGGACATCAGCCTATGGGGCGCGGTGAACGAAGTGTACGCGAGAGTTTTGGGCGAGCACCGGCCGGCTCGCGCCGTGATCCCGACGAGAGAGTTGCATCATGGATTCCTGATTGAGATCGATGCCGTGGCTGCTACATACGCCTGACAACGCTATGCACCCGGCGCTCCGACATGCTACCCGTCAAGCTGGTTGAATTGATGCGCGGGTGATACCAGGGGTTCGGCTGCAACCGAAGGGTTTATGACATGAAGATTTCCATACTCATCGCCTTGTCGCTGTTTTTGTTAACGCCTGCGAAGTTTCATTGCATCCCACCAGGCATTTAGTTGGCCCGGTTGGCGTCCGTTATGGCAAGCCTCATTCGACGCCGAAACGATGGTGTTTAATAGAGGTCACAGCAGGGATCGGGAATCTATGGACGAGACGAAATCACTGCGAGGCAACATCTCACTCGACGCTTAACGGAGTAGGCAATTGTCCACTGAAAATCTTCACACACTGGCGACGCTGATTAGACGAGAGCGCGATACCTTACTCGCCGAATGGCGCGAGGAGGTGCGGCGACTTCCGGTGGCGCATGACCTCGACGTGCCCACCCTCAACGATCACGTCCCCGACTTACTTGAGGAGCTGGCTTACGAGTTGGAGGACAGTTCGGATGAATCCCTGATCGGAGACCTGAAAAAGAACCCTATCAGTCATGGGTTAGATCGGCTCCGCCTCGGCTTCGATGTCGAGGAGGTGGTGGTCGAGTACAACGCCCTGCGCGGCATCATCCAGGACCTCATCGAAACGCACGGCTTGAGACTGCGCGGGGCGGTCAACCGCACCATTAACCGTGTCATCGACAAGTCAATCGGCCTCGCGGTGAAGACCTACGCGGCGCAAAAAGCTCTGGAGATACAGGAACGGCGGGAGGAACACCTGGCCTTCGTGGCACACGATCTCAGGTCGCCGCTGGCATCCATCGCAATGGCGGCCAAGCTGCTCGAACGCACGGTTCCCGACATTGTCAAGGACGAGCAGGCGGCCACCTTGCTGGGGACGATGCACCGCAACGTCGACCGCTTGAATTCGCTCGTCGTCAGAGTGGTGCAGGAAAAAGCAAATCTGAAGGCTCAGGTGAATGAGCGGGTGGAATGGCAGGAAGTAAATCTGAGAACTCTGGTTGAAGTGCTCGTCAACGATCTCAACCCATTGACCTACGCTTCGCAATTAAGTTTAGTCAACCGTGTGCCCTCAGGGCTGACGGCGTTCGCCGATGCCGACATGCTGACCCTTATCTTTCAGAATTTGATCTCTAACGCCATCGACTACACCCCGAACGGAGAAGTCTTGATCGGAGCGCGAGAGGCTGAAGAATCCGCTTCTATCGAATGTTGGGTGAGCGACAATGGCGCGGGGATTCCGGCAGACAGGCTGGAAAAGGTGTTCGACAAATTAGAAACCGATCCCGAAAAGAAGGGCGGCATGGGACTCGGCCTCGCCATCGTCAAGCAATTCGTCGAAGCGCATGGCGGTAAGGTGGCGGTCGAGAGTGAAGTCGGCCACGGCTCCACGTTTCGCTTCACGATTCCTCTCGGAGCGGGAATAAAATAAGATCGTTAATGATAGTCCCACCTATGTTGAGAGCCGGTGATTGATAACCGCGACATCTCATAATCGAAGACTGTGGTAGCCGTATATTCTTCACCACAACTAAGTGCGGCGAAAATCATTTTTGCAACGCTGCCATGGCTTTCGCTTTCGAGTGAATTTCAAATCGCTTAAGGCGCAGATCGGGCGCGACAGTTATCATCGTCCTGTAACAATTTTTTCCATTTCGGTGTGATAAATTAATTTGGAAAAGTTTGGGTTGAAGAGGGTAATGGCTACACGGTCGGCGCACGAAGTAACGGAGTTACTGCAAGCCTGGAGCGCGGGCGACCGGGAAGCCCTCGAACGTCTCACACCCATCGTCCATGCGGAACTTCACCGCATCGCCAAACGCTACATCAGCAGAGAACGACCCGGCCATACTTTGCAAACGACGGCGCTTGTCAACGAAGCTTATGTGCGGCTGATAGATTGGAAAAACGTGCGCTGGCAAAACCGCGCGCATTTTTTCGGCGTGTCCGCTCAACTCATGCGCCGGATTCTGGTTGACTTCGCGCGCCGTCGCCCGCATCTGAAGAATGTCGAGATCAGACATGTCGCCATGGACGAAGCCTTTATCGTGCCCGCGCAACGCGATGCGGACCTGGTCGCGCTCGATGAAGCGCTCACGGCGCTGGCCGAGATTGATGAGCGCAAGGCGCGAATCGTCGAACTGCGTTTCTTCGGAGGTTTGAGTTTCGAAGAGGCCGCGGAAGTAATGAATCTGTCGAAGATCACTATTGTGCGTGAATGGAATAAAGCGAAGGTCTGGCTTTTCCGCGAACTCAGTCTCAAGGCAGGCGATGAAAGCTGACCGCTGGCGACAAGTCGAACAACTTTACGATGCCGCCATTGATTTGCCCGCCGCGGAGCGCGCAAAGTTTGCGCGGGAAGCATGCGGCGACGACGAAGATTTGCGGCGCGAACTGTTGAGCCTGTTGGATGCAGAGCAACAGGTCGGCGACTTTATGGAGTCGCCCGCGCTCGACATCGCCGCCCGTGCGGTCGTCCACGAGCAGGCTTCGGTCAAACAATCCTCTTTCATCGGGCGCGAACTCGGCCCTTACAAAATCGAAAAGCTGCTGGGCGTGGGCGGAATGGGTGAGGTGTATCTGGCGCACGACGCCAAGCTCGCGCGCAAGGTCGCTTTGAAGATTTTGCCGCTGCAGTTTATTTCCGACCCGGAGCGCGTTAAACGGTTCGAGCGCGAATCTCGCGCCGTCTCCTATCTCAATCACCCGAACCTGATCACCATCTACGACATAGGAATTTCAGACGGCGTGCATTACATCGCCACTGAATTCGTCACGGGCAAGACCGTGCGCGATTTGATTGACGACGGCTTGAAGATGAGGGATGCCCTCGCGATTGCCACACAGGTCGCGGAGGCGCTTGGCGCGGCGCATAACGCGGGCGTCCTCCATCGAGACATCAAACCCGAGAACATCATGGTGCGCCCCGACGGCTACGTGAAGGTGTTGGATTTCGGGCTGGCGAAGCTCAACGAACAGGCGACGGCAGAGGGACTGCCACTCTCTTCGCAGACGCAATCCGGACTGCTCATGGGGACGCTCGCCTACATGTCGCCCGAACAAGCGGCGGGCGACGAGGTAGACGAGCGATCCGACATCTGGAGTCTGGGCATCGTGCTTTACGAGATGATGACGGGTTCGTCGCCGACCAAAGGTGCAAATCGCCTGGAGACTCTGGGTGCGATTCTTTCCAAAGAGCCATTGAACGCTGCGGATTCGCACCCGTCATTACCTCCCGAACTAGACCACATACTCGGCAAAGCCCTCGAAAAAGATCGAGAGCTTCGCTATCAAACCGCTTCGGATTTTCGCGCCGACCTGAAACGACTGAAGCGCGAAATAGACTCCTCGCCTTCGGTGCCGGGCGACAGCGGCAGGGCTGCGCGACGAAGCCTGGCGGCTGTCGCCTCGTCGTCGAAACCGTGGCCGCGTCGCACGCTCATGTCGGCGGGCGCGTTGGCCCTGGTCGTGCTGTCGCTGGGCGGCTGGCTGCTGGCTGCTAAGTTGTTCGCGCCGAAAGCCCCGGTCGGCCCCGACTGGTCGCGCGCGCGCAACGTGCAACTCACGATTAAAGATGCCTCGGAACTCTTTTGCAGTCTCGCGCCGGATGGCAAGTCTTTCGTCTATGTGAGTTTCGAGGCGGGCAATACGGATATCTACTGGCAGCGCGTCGGAGGCAAGAACCCGACCAATCTGACCAAAGATTCCGTGGGGGATGAGACGACCCCGGCCTTCTCGCCTGACGGTAATCTGATCGCTTTTCATTCCGCACGCGAACCCTCCGGCCTGTACATCATGGAAGCGACCGGCGAGAACCAGCGCCGCCTGTCCGATGTCGGCTACCACCCTTCATGGTCGCCCGACGGGAAGCAGATCGTGGTCGGCGCTGAATGGGTCGGCGTTCACTCGAATAAAAGCACCAGCCCGAGCGCGTTGTGGGTGATCGAGGTCGCAACCGGCGCGAAACGTCTGCTGACCGAAGGAGACGCCGCACAGCCGAGTTGGTCGCCCGCAGGCGGCCGCATCGCTTATTGGTACTGGTCTACAGAAGGGCGGGGCGACATCGCGACCATTCCTGCCGCCGGTGGGAAGCCCGTCAGAATCACGTCCGAAGACTCGACGGACTGGAATCCCGTGTGGTCGCCCGACGGAAAATACATCTACTTCTCAAGTGACCGGGGCGGCAGCATGAATTTGTGGCGCATCGCCGTGGACGAAAAAACAGGTGAGGTATTGGGCGTGCCCGAGGCGGTTCCGACGCCGTCAAGGTATGCGCTCAGCGTCAGTTTTTCGCGCGATGGTAAATCGCTGGTGTACGTGCGCTATGAGAGCCTGTCGAACATTCAGTCTATCCCTTTCGACGCGTCGGCGGGGAAAGTGACGGGCGAACCTGCCTGGGTGACGCGAGGCTTTACGGGCGCAAGCCACCCACAGCGTTCGCCCGACGGCGAACGCTATGTCGCGCGCTGGCCGCGTCTGACTCAGGAAGACATAGCCATCTTCGACAAAGACGGCTCGAACTGGCGCGCCCTGACGGATGACAAATTTCGAGACCGCCGCCCGCGATGGTTTCCGGACGGGCGGCGCGTCGCTTTCAGTTCCGACCGCAGCGGCGTCAATCAAATATGGTCGATCAACGCTGACGGCACAGGCTTGCGGCAACTCACGTTTGCTGATGGGAGCGGGGCGAGTTGGCCTGTTCTGTCTCCGGACGGTAAATGGTTGGCTTACCTGCAACTCAAAGACAAAGGTGTGGGCGCTTTCGTGATTGACCTGACGAGGGGATGGCAGGAGCAGAGTCCGAAACAGTTGTCGCCCAGTCCGTCCTTGAAAGGTCATTTCATCCCGAACGACTGGTCATCCGACGGCGACAAACTCATCGGCACGCTCGTTGACGAAGAGAGAAACGAAAGAGGGGTCGGAGCGTATTCTTTCTCATCAGGCAGCTATGAAAGGCTGACGGATATGGGCGGCTATCCCACCTGGTTGAAGGACGACCGCAAATTCATCTTCATCCACAAGACCACGATTTATCTGGCCGACGCCGCAAGCAGGAAAACCCAGCCAATCTTTTCGCCCTCCCTGCACGGAATTCAAACCCCCTCGATTTCGCAGGATAACCGGACGATTTTTTACCGATTTTTGCAGGTCGAAGCCGATGTCTGGTTGTTAAGCCTCGAATAACATCGCTTGTTGTCGGCGAGCGACGAGCCGGATTCGAATTATTTTCAGTCCCGCGTTTCACGCTTGAGCAGTATGCGTTTGCGTTCGATGCCCCAGCGGTATCCTGATAGGCCGCCGTCATTGCGTACGACCCGGTGGCAGGGAATCGCTACTGCCAAAGCATTTGCGCCGCAGGCCTGCGCCACCGCCCTGACGGACTTCGGCGAACCGATCTGCTGCGCGATGTCTGTATAGCTCGCCGTCGAGCCGGCGGGAATCTTCCGCAACGCACACCAGACGCGTTGCTGAAAAGCCGTCCCACGAACATCGAGGGGCAAGTCAAGCCCCAGGGCAGGCGCTTCAACAAAACCGATTACTTTAGAGACGAGTCGCTCGAACTCTTCGTCGCCGCCGATCAGATCGGCGCGCGGAAATCTGTTCTGTAAGTCGCGCGCGAGTTCATCGGCGTCGTCGCCGAGGAGAATCGCGCACACGCCGCGCTCACTTCTGGCGACCAGGATCGACCCGAGCGAACACTCGCCGACGGCGAAACGTATTTCCGTACTTGCGCCGCCCGCGCGGTAATTTGAAGGCGTCATTCCTAAGACCTCGTTCGACGTTTCGTAAAATCGCCCGTTTGAGTTGTAACCGGCGTCGTAAATCGCCTCCGTCACGGTGCTGCTCTCGCCGAGTTTGCTCCGTAGGCGCTTCGCGCGATGCGCGGCAGAGTATTCTTTGGGCGTTAGTCCGGTGATGGCCTTGAACACACGGTGGAAGTAATAGGTGCTCAATCCCGCGCGGGCTGCTAATTGTTCGAGACCGTGCCCCTCTTCCGACTCCTCTATGAATCGGCAGACTTCCGCAATTTTGGCCGCGTGCGGTTCGGACGCTGCCTGATCCGGCTTGCAACGCTTGCACGCGCGAAATCCCTCCCGCTCGGCTTCACTGTATGTCGAATGAAAGCGCACATGCTCGGGCTTGGCGCGGCGCGCCGCACAAGAGGGGCGACAGTAGACGCCGGTGGTCTTGACCGAGTAATAGAACTTGCCATCCGCTTGAGGGTCGCGGGCGATCACCGAAGCCCAGCGAGCATCCGACTCCGTCACTGTTGCCTGCCGGACGTTTTTTGCCGCGATGTTCATATACTTTCCTCCCATAGAATGCCGTCGCGGGCACAAATATAGCAGCGGACAATGTTCGTGACACTCCGATTCTTGCTTTCAAATTCGCGGGCGTGTTAGTGAGCCGGTAAGAGTGATCTACTTCGTATGAGTGTGAATGAGAGGTTGCGCCGGCCGTGAGTTGCGCCGTGATAAAGGTCAGGATGAGGTCAGTCTCGAAAGCCGACTCTACGAGCAGCACGGTGGCACGGGCATGCTCAACTCAAGAGGAATGAGCAGGCGAATGTCAGGCACAGGCAATAGCCTTGACGGCCTCCGGGTCGGAGGCCGTCAAGGCTTGCGCCATAACCACAAGGTTTCCATGCGCATCTGTCGAGGCCGCGAGAACCGGCCGCCCTCATCCCCGACATGGTCGGGGTTCTTGTCGAAGGCCGAACTTCATACGGTGCGTGGAGCACCACCTGAAATCCTCGTAGATAGAGTTCGTTTCTCTTGCAACCGGCTCACTTCGCGGCGGCGAAAGCAAAATCTCCGCGCACCCTTTCTATTTTCTGCCACTGGTTCGGGATGATGCGCTGTTTGCCCCAGATAAACTCTGTCGAGGGGCTAACCTGCGTGGCGAATATGCGCAGGGCGAGCAGCCCTCCGTAGCCGCCGGATTGCTTGGGGTTGACCCACCACCCGGCGCTCGGGTCCCAGAGCCTGACCTCGTTATCTCGCACCAGAACGGCGCAGCCTTCGTGGTAAATCAAATCTTCCTTGATCCAGTGGACGGATGCATCACCGTTGATCCACCTTTCAGACCATTGGCGCGTGGCATCCTCGGAGTATTGTTGGATGAATTGCGCGTGATAGCTTTTGACTCCACGAGCGGCGAAAACTTCCTGCGTGAGCGCGGCCAGCACGCCGCAGTCGAGCGTCTTTCGCTCAACCGCTTCGCACCAGTAGATCGGCCATGTGGAAGGCCCCCATGTGTACTTCTGGCGCAGCCAGCGCGGTCCCGTCAGCGGGTCTCCAGCATTCAGTTGTGAATAGTCGGTCGAGATAATCCACTCGCGCGCGAGCTGGCAACACTGCCCGCCGTGATGTGAAATGGTAGATGCCGGGAAGTGTTGCCACTTCTGCATCGCCGCACTCGTGTCCGCGAAATCGGTCTCGTCAAATTCGATTTTACCCTCGGCCAAAGACATAAGACATGCTCCTATCGTAAGCTCCCGCGTCACAGAAAACCAGAACATCACCGGGGCGCACGCCCTCCGGCAACTCGACGTTTGACGCTACCACGTCATGTTCCATACAAAGTCTGCCCAAAAGATGCGTCTTCCCGTGTCTTAAAGTTTGCCACTCGCCGGTCTGCTTATCTTGACGCAGAATGCGGTGCGGCTGGAAAAAGTACATCGGCAGTTCGGCAATCGAGCCGTCAACGACCGCTTCTTTAATCTCTTCTTCCGAAGACTCTTCAAACTCAAGCAAGCGCATCGCCACGGCCATAGAGGGCTGCGCCATCGCTTTGCCGGGTTCGGAAATGATCTGCTTGACGAAGGGAAGGAAATTACGCGCACGCGCGATGGCGGCGGCGAATTGATCCTCGGCCTCTATGTGCCAGTCGTCCGGAAACCACCCGCCGCCGATGTCCAGACATTCGATCTGCCGGTGCGCAAGTGTTTCGATGGAGCGGCACCACCTCAACACCGACTCGTAAAGATGCCACCATTGCCCGACGCCGATGTTGCTGCTCGCCATGTGGAAATGGACGCCGAAGGTACAATCGCGGGGCAACAACTCAATCGCGTCAACCAACTGTTTGAGAGCCTCGGGTGTGTCTACCGGAATGCCGAAGCGAGAACCGACGGTAGGCGTGCGCAGGCGCACCCCGACGATTTTTGCCTGTAGCTCTTTCCTCTCAAGGCTGGCGACCACGCGCCTCAAATCCGCGATGGAATCGCAGAAGACGGCATGAATGGGAGACTTGGGCAGGAGTCCTTCAGGCCACCATTTGCCGGGGCCGTTCAGGATAACCTGATCGGGTCTGAATCCGATTTTGAGCGCCTTTTGCACCTCCAACAGGCTGATGGCTTCGGCTAAAAAGCCTGATTCCTTTGCCATCATGAGGAGTCTTTCGTCGGGATTCGTCTTGAAGCTGTAAGCGTTCGTGACCGTCAGCGCGGGGGTGCTGAGTCTGCCGGCTAAATCGGCAGCACGTTTGAACAGCCCCGCAGCGGTGCTTTCGAGAAACAAAAACGAGGGCGTCTCGATCTCCGCGAAGTCGTAAGTTTTCAGATCGTTGATGAATGAAGCAGGCACGGTGGCCGCTTCCGCATTGTTGGTGCGACCGGAATGGCCGTTGCCATTGCCATGACCATTGCCATTACCGTTGCCATGACCATTGCCATCGGGTTCCATGATATGCAGCTTGTGCAGGCGCTCGGCCAGAGCCAGCGTGCCCGAAGGGTGCTTCATGGAATGTCCGATGCCGCCGGGGAAAGGTTCGGGCAAACTCGGCAGAGGAAATTGAGAGCGCACCGGGATTTCCAAAACCACGCGCGTGAACTCCTCACACACGTCGGACGCCTTTTGCGCGGGAATACCCGTCGCCCGCTCTACCATCAGAGCGGGCAAATTATGCCCGGCGATAGTCGAGCCGTGAATCCACGCCGGGAATCTCGGATTACACTCCAGCAGCCACAGCTGCCCGCCCGTATCCCTGACCATCTCCAACTCCGCGCCGCCCGTCCAGTTTAAGTCTCTCACGATCTGGCGCAGCGGGGTGGCAAACTCCGCCGGCACTTCCGTGACATCGCCCGCCCAGGTTTTACCCTCTTCCGTCAGTTCGCGCTTGCGCATGTAGACGCAATCGAGCAATTCGCCCTGATACGCGCTGAAGCAGACCGACTCTTCATAGCCGGTCACGTGTGTTTGAAGAAACAGACGCTCGGTTGACCAGGCGCGCGACAAGAGCGTACGCACTCTCTCGAACACGTCCCAGCCGTGCGTGCGAACGGCCTCGTAATAAGGCCCCTTGAGCCACACCTTCCATCCGTGCTGGCGACAAAAGGCGTGCAGTTCCCAGTCGGAGCGTTCGGTTGACATGAACGGAGGGATGCTCACGGGCAATCCCTGGTGCGCTTCTACTGCGGGCTTGCTGATCTTTTGTAAAGCGTTGGCCGATGGAGTCAACAGATTCTTATGCCCCTCCGGAAAGATGGAGGCGAGCCACATAATTTCCAGATCAACGCCGGAAATCCAGAGCGCTCCCGCGTCCAGCGCCTTCCTGATATCCGCGGCATAGACATCGAGGTTCAACTCTTCCCACGGCCTTTGCAGCCACACTTCGTCCAGGTCGCTCCAATGTATTCCCGAACAGCGGTTGGAATATTCGACGCCGATTAGGGTGGCGTCAGGATAGGCATTACGCAACGAGCGTGCGACTCCGATACCGGGCTGCGGATTCGTTCCGCTATAAAGCCCGCTAAGATAGATTTTCATATTTCCTTTCTCGGACAGAACATAGGGTAAAAGTAAATAAAGACTTTGCCGCCGCGACGAACGCATAACCGGCTCGCCTTTTTCGCTTCAATTCAATTAAGTTAAACTTTCGTGAGAGTAGTAGGCGTTAATGCATCGGTTCGGCTTGTCACTCTCATTCATTGATCCAGTGGGCGCAGATGTAGTCTGCGCTCGCACATACAATATCGAAGCGCACACTTCGAGTATGACCGTAGAGATACCCGCAAGAGACTTATACAAATGCGCTGATTTTAGAATTAAAATAAATATCAGCGCAGGAGTCAAGTTGTCTGTACGGTAATGTACGAATTTAGTGTTACATGTATTTGTCAAACTATTGATAGATTTCGAGAAATTGCATGAAGACGAGCTTTCTTAATCACCGGAAACTACCCCTCGTCGTCGAACTTGAAGAGTGGCGCGGGTCAAACTCCAGACCCGAAGAGTTCATTAACCTGTGTCTCGATCACAGAGAATTTCTGCATCGTCAACTGCTCGAATGGGGCGCGTTGCTCGTGCGGGGTTGCCCTGCGCTGGCCGCCGCCGACTTCGCGCGCTTTGTGCGCGAGTTCTCGGGCAAGCGTCTGATCGATTACGTGGGCGGCGCGTCTCCGCGCGTGAAGTTGGGCGACGGCGTGTATACCTCGACCGAGTACCCGCAAAACTACACCCTCTCTCTTCACAACGAATTGTCATACACCTATCGCTGGCCCGATCATCTTTTCTTCTGCTGCGTGACGCCTTCCGGGCAGGGCGGTGAAACGGCGTTGGGCGATAGTCGCGCGATCCTCAGAGGTATTGACGAAAAAGTTGTCCGCGAATTTAAGAGAAAAGGGATCATGTACGTTCGCAACCTGCACGGCGGAGCCGGGTCGGGCTACTCGTGGCAAGAGGCTTTCGAGACCGACGACAGACGTGCGATTGAGGAGCACTGTCGGGCGGGCGGGGTTCGTTTCGAGTGGAAGGAAGACGGCGGCTTAACTTTGATCGAGGTGCGCCCTGCGACGGTGCTGCACCCCACGACGGGAGAAGAAGTTTGGTTTAATCAGGCCGACGGCTTTCATCCGAGCGGGATGGACAGGGAAGCATACGAGCTTCTTATTTCGGTGATGAGGGAAGAGGAGTTTCGGTTGAACTCTTACTACGGCGACGGCACGCCGCTGGAGCTTTCGGCTCTCAACCACGCGCGCGAAGTGATGCGGAGAGAGATGACGCTCGTCCCTTGGCGCGCCGGCGACATCCTGATCCTGGACAATCTGCTCACCGCTCACGGGCGCATGCCCTTCACGGGCGCACGCAGGATTCTCCTTGCCATGACCTGAGTTTATCGAACATACATTTCTGCTTCTACGCGTTAACTTGAGACGTTAGCCCAGAGGGCCGGAGTCGAGGCAAGATTATACGCAGGAGTTGGAATGCGCTTTCGGAATTCGTCGGTAAAAATTCCATCCACCCTGATGCTGAACGTCACTCCCGTTCCCGGATCGGTCCCGTGAAACTGATTCACCGTGTCAAACCACGCGCTGTATGATTCGACGTATTTCTTCTCATCGGTTTTATGGTTGAACATATAGAACGGCTTGTTCATATTTGTGCGAAACCAGATAAATTCATGACATGTGTCAGTGCTTGTGTGATCCCGATGAGGGGTGACGGGTCTGGCAACATCATCATACATAATCAACATTCTACCCGTGGCCTTGAAGGGTAAGGTCTCGATGAAATCCATTAACCAGTAAAACTCAGCGGCTTCGGGGGTGCGTTTCCAAAGCTCCGTTTTATCGAGATCGAAATAATTGTCGGGCTGCTGGGATTGGGCCAGGTAAATCATTCTCGAACCCGGCAGGTCGGGGCCTGAGTCGTTTAATCTAAAAGGGCCGGTGTAGAATTGAATATCTTTTTGCGCCTGGATGTGCTGTTTTATTCTCTCGGTGATATAGCCGTCCAGCGACTTCAACCTTTCCACATCAATAAACTCATCGAACGATTTGTAACAGGGGTAAGTGATTCGCGGGTCTAACCCGTCGTCCACTGATGAAGCTTCGTCAAATGTCCCTTCATCTTCCGTTTTCACCGCGCCGATGGGGTTATCGAGGTTCGACTGTACTTGATGCGTCATATGATTCTCTCCGATAGATTCTGCCACTGCGATTGCTAAAGAGCCTCAACGCAGTTTTGATAAAACGCACCGAGTATAACATGCGCTACCGTTTCGCAGATTCCGACAGGTTCGAGCAAGCTACTATGTGTGTAAATGGATATACAGTACGGGAACGTACTTTTAGACAGAGACCGACACCGGGGCGTCTGATAAGGAAAGCGTAAATCGGTGCTTGAGCCTTCACAAAACACATAAGAACTACTATGCAAGAATGCGGGGCTTGATAATTCGACGTATTTCCGGTCAGGGTAAGCGTTCCTTCATTCGCCCCGGATTGTTGAAATTCAGGATCGCCAGCAAATGGAAGGTAAGAATTACTGTGGCGGTCGTAATCGTCAGCCAGTTCAGGTTACTCCACAACCTGATCGTACTCACCATGCCCGGCTCGAAGTTGCCATTGAGGGTAGCACGCACAACTCCTCCGATTGTCATAATCATCCAGACTTTCAGGGGGAACATAATCCAGGCGATAAGCGACGCCCATCCTAACCAGAATCGTGCTCTCGTATCGAGTTTAATGGTGAGAAGCCATGCGATCAGAGACGCCAGAAAGACCCAGGGGTTAACCATACTAAAAAAGTAGATCAGGAAATGCGGCGCACTAAAGTAACTGATCATCGAGTCGGGTGGATTATGACTCCAAATGGGAACGACCATCACCGCGTTGAAGATATAACCTCCGAGCCAAATCCCCCAATAAATGGTCGCGATGAAAAGGAACAATCGAGCCGCACCTTTATGAATCCTCATGCTAATTGCCTCCTGTGTTTTCCGTCATCACAGTTCGGTTATCCGTCTCTCACACACTCGCTGCCTGACATGCACGACGGCATCTGTTTTTAACTCTCGACCTCGTTCAGAAATTTTGCTTCGAAAATCTTTTGTCCGGCGAGCGAAGTGTAAAAGCCGTAAATTGACAGTCCCATAACCACAAAGAAGACGAATAAAGTGCTTCCGGCATACCAGCTTGAAAAATCCGAGGTGATCGGAAAACCGGAACTCAAGGCGGCAAAGAGAAAACAGGAGTAGAGAGCAAGCAGTCCGAACCGTGCGGCGGCGAGCGTGATGAGGGTCGCCGTCAAAAGCAGGTGAAACCAGAAAATCCATTGATGCCTACTCGCCCAATCCATGTTCAGAATAATTATAAAGAGCCACATCGCCACTATCGCCAGCCATTTTTTTCTTAACACCGTGAGCAGCAGCAACAGCAGAAATGAAAGAAAAATCGCGGCGAAAATCGGTTCGCCGAATATATGTAAAAAATGAACCATTATCCCGCCGATTCCGGAAAACGCTTCACCGGTATTCCCTGCTATGGTCGGCGGGGTGGCGATGCCCGACCATTGCGGCTGAAGGATGGTTAAATACTTTGACCCCGCGAAGCACAGCCCCAACAGTCCTCCAACCAGAATATCGCGTCCGACCAAAGGGTCGCGGAAATCTCCCGCCATCATGCGACTCCAGGAGATCAGCAACTCCGGCCAACTCCGGCGGAGAAACGGTTCGAGTGCGATGTAAAAAAGCCATGTGAAAGCGGAGATGAAAAGAGCAAGGCTGATGCTTTGGAAAAAAATCCAAAGTTCCGCGCCAAGTTCCGGTACGTGGTAGGCATCAATCAGACGGGCGAGGGAAATTACCGAGAAGACAAAGACGGCGAGCTTGGACGCGCCTTTGGTGTCGCCGCGCCCAACTTTCAAATTGTAACGGGCTACTATCAGAGCGGCCAGCATCAGGCTAAAAAATGCAACGGCTAAAATAATGCCCACAACGCCGACCGATGCCCTCTCGGTTTGTCTGGAAGGCTCGTCCCAGGGAGAGATGACGGTGAAATAAACCGGCTTTCCGTGAAAAGCTGCGGCTTCGATACGGACGGGAATTTCCGCGTGGTCAATCTGTCTGCCCTCCCAGGCCTTTCTCTCGTCCGCAAAAAAGGGCGGCGTCCATTGCGATTCGATCTCTTTGTAGAGACGAATGTCCAACCCCGCTTCCGCGAAAAGCGTTGACCAATCGGTCGGAGCGTTTTGTGTCGTCACTCCTTCAACCTGCGGCGGGACGGCTTTAAATTCGATGAGGCGACCGCGCACATCCAAAGCGACGCTGGTCATTCCCGAAATATCATTCGGAGGGTCAAAAAAATTTACTTCATTACCCGCGCTCGGGACGAGATAACGCGGGCTGGCTCGATACCAGAAATAAATCGCGACGGGTTGTCCCGTGCGGATTTTTTCAAAACGGTCGGGTGAAGTGTCTTCCCGTTCAGCGTGATTCAAATAGCTGGAATCCTGCTCGTAGCCGTAGACCGTATCCTTGGGCGCGTCGGTGTAGCCAAGTTTATTGACTATTTGATTGGCGCGTTCCGCCAAAACTTCGGGCGACTTATCGAGCGGAACCCATTCGTGAAGTTTTACCTTGCCTGAAAAGAAAACGATGAAGGCGAAGAGAGCGGCGACCGAAGCTAAACACGCCAACGCGACGACGGGTTTGAGCGCGCCTTTTTTCGGCGCGGCGGCAACCATCTCGGGGCTTGGCGTATCGCCCGCCGCGAGCGCCGCCTCCAGGGGATTTCCGCCCGGCAGCATCATCGCCACCTGCAAAGCATTTTTCGGACGCTCCGACGGATTTTTTTCCAGACATTGAAGAATCGTCTTTTCGACGAGCGGGCTGATCTGCTTCAGAATTTCCGAGGGATTGGTCGGCGCGGTCGTCTGCTGTTTCTGCAAAAGGTCTGGAAGCGAATCGGACTGAAACGCCTGTTTCCCCGTGAAAAGTTCGTACAGCAGCAGACCCAAAGAATAGATGTCACTCTTTTGGGAAACTTCTTTGCCCGTGATTTGTTCGGGCGACATGTAGGCCGGAGTCCCCACGCGAATCTCGCCGCCCGTTAGTTCCGCCTCGATTCCCGCGATGCCGAAATCCGTGATCCGGGCTTTGCCCTTGCTGTCGATAATTACATTCGCCGGCTTCAGATCACGATGCAAAATTCCCGCCTCGTGAATCGCCGCCAGCCCGAAACAGAGCTGGCGCGAAATCTCGATAGCCTTGTCCGACGGCAAGCGTCCGATTCTTCGCAGCAGCGACGATAGATCATCGCCGTCGATAAATTCCATCGAAAGAAAATGACGATTTTCGATCTCCCCGATATCAAAAACGCGGCACACATTCGGATGCGAAACCTGTCGCGCCACGCGCACTTCCGAATGAAAACGCGATAAGGCCGACGAATCTTTTTCCAGTTTATCCGGCAGAAATTTAAGCGCGACTGTTTGATTTAATTTTATGTCTTCGGCTTTAAAGACCTCGCCCATTCCGCCCCTACCGAGCAACCCGATGATGCGATAACGATTTGCTAACACAGTTCCGGCAACAAATTTTCGGCCCTGTGATTTGCCCGTCGTGTGATTCGCCATCAACGTTTTTTTATCTTCAAACATACTCGCGACGACGGCCGCCGCGGGCTGTTCCATAAAACTCTCGGCGTTGCCCGGTGAAGCGATCAACCTTTCGACTTCGCGGCGCAGTTCCAGATCATCGCCGCAGGCATCGCCGAGAAATTTTTCGCGTTTCTCCGGGTCGATGCCCTGCGCGGCATCGAATAATGTTTTGATTTTCTGCCAGCGTTCCGAGTCCATTGTTTATTTTGTCCGCTATGAAAAAACGGAGTGCGGGCATCCTGTCGAACTCCCGCACACTTACCTGTACATTGTGAAGTCTCTTAAAAACGCGCCGCTCAGGTCGGGTTGTGCGATAAATGAATGAAACATCCAGACAGTGCCGCACAGAACAAGGATGATCAAAACATTCAGCAGAAACGAAGCGAGGGCAAACGCTAAATCGGTCTCTTGGTGCAGCTTTTCATTGTGGTCGCGCATTCTATTTTCCTCCCGCACGAATTGATTCGAATAGCCTTCAATTATTAACGCGACAGCCTTTCGCAGAAACGCTCATAAAATATTTGTTTGACTAAACAC
>DATCWB010000619.1:0-6202 GCA_036566625.1 Pyrinomonadaceae bacterium | reverse complement strand
TGGTGTGCGACAGCATGGCGACGGGAGCGGTGCGAGCGTTGCACGCGACGCCGGAGCAGATGAGGTTATATGCGGCGGCGGTGAAGTACTACGTGCCGACGAGCGTGGAGGAGGTAATTCGCAGGGCGGGAGTGATATTAGGGGCGCGTCATTATTTGCGCGAGGGACACTGTGCGGGCGCGTTCCAGAAACTCGTCAGAGACAGCAGTGTGCTCAGCATCTTTCATTCTGGCACATTTCTTAACCTGACGACGGTGGGGATGTATCTGGGAGAACTCGCCAACCGACGTGCCACGGCCGTCCGTCAGAGCACGGAGCAGATCGCGCAGCGGGTGGCGGCCATCTTCACGCTCTCGCACCCGCTGCCCGCCTTCGACGCATCGCGGCTCAAGGTCTACACGCGGGGGCGCGACGACGTGCTCTACGGTCTGCCCTCTACCCTCTCACGCCTGCGTCGCTTGAAGGATTCATTAACAACCTTTACCGACGTGCAGGGCGAAGTTCGGGTTGAGGTGCAGGTTGAGGTGCTGGACGAGATCATCCGCCTCACAACCGAGTTATGTCAGGAAGTGGAAGCCGAAGACGCGCGGCAGCGCGAGATGGAAGCGCAGTTGGGCAACGCCTACGGCACGTCTCCAGAGATGTTCGAGCAGGCCGGGCGTTACTGCGTGCTGCATGCGGCCGCCAGTTGCGTGCACCTGTGGGCGCACAGTCGCGCACACATGGAAGAGTTCTATCGTGGGGGCGAGTGGGTGGTGCTCGGGCTGGCGCGGCAGTTAAAGAAGCTGCGCGGGGTGAGCGAGGCGGTGGCGGCGGAGTATTACGAGCGGGTGGCGGAGCAGTTGGAGCGTCTGCATGCGGAGCAAAGGTCGTTCGCGCTCGTTCCTCTGCATCTCGCTCAGGCCGACCGGCGCGAGGTTGAGGAATTACTTTCGGCGGCGGTGTAGAAAAATGATGTAGGTCGAACGGAGATGAGAAAATGGTTACGCAGAATCCTGAAAACGAGATAAGCCCCATTATTGATACAGAGGTCGCGCCTGAACCGATAGCGATCATCGGCCTCGGCTGTCGCTTTCCCGGCGCGAAAAATCCGGCCGCTTTCTGGGAGTTGCTGCGAAACGGCGTTGACGCCGTGACGGAGATTCCGGCCGACCGCTGGGATATTAACGAGTATTACGACGAAGACCCGAAGGTGGTCGGCAAGATGAACACCCGCTGGAGCGGCTTGCTGGATCAGGTAGACAAGTTCGACCCCTATTTTTTCAAAATATCTCCGCGCGAAGCTCCTTATGTTGACCCGCAGCAACGCCTCTTGATGGAGGTCGCGTGGGAAGCTCTGGAAGATGCGGGACAAGTGCCCGAGAAGCTGGCCGGGACGAACACAGGGGTGTTCATCGGCATCATGACCAACGATTACAGCCTGCAGACGACGACGGATGCCGACCTCGTTAATTTTTATTCCGTGCCCGGCGTCTCTTATTGCATCGCCGCCAATCGTCTCTCCTATTTCTTCGATTTTCACGGCCCGAGTATGGCGATTGATACGGCCTGCTCGTCCTCTCTGGTGGCGGTTCATCAGGCATGCCGTAGTATTTGGAGCGGCGAGTCTACGCTGGCGTTGGCCGGGGGCGTGAACGTCATCCTGTCTGCGGAAGGAACCGTGTGGTACACCAAGGGCGGCCTGATGGCCCCCGACGGCCGCTGCAAAGCCTTCGACGCGCGCGCCAACGGGCTGGTGCGCGGCGAAGGGGCGGGCATCGTCGTGCTCAAGCCTCTGTCGCAGGCCGTGGCCGACGGCGATCCGATCTATGCGTTGATCCACGGCAGCGCGGTCAATCAGGACGGGCGTAGCAACGGAATGACCGCGCCCAATCGCTTTGCGCAGGAAGCCGTCATGCGCACGGCCTACCGCCGCGCGGGCATCTCGCCGGGACAGGTGCGCTACGTCGAAGCGCACGGAACGGGAACGGCGCTCGGCGACCCCATCGAAGCGATGGCGCTCGGAACCGTGCTGGCGACCGACCGGCCAGCCGACGATTACTGCGCCATCGGCTCGGTCAAGACGAACATCGGCCACCTCGAAGCCGCCGCCGGCGTCGCCGCCTTGATTAAAGTCTCCCTGATGCTCAAGCATCGAACCATCCCTGCCAGTCTGCACTTTGAAACTCCCAGCCCCCTGATCCCCTTCGAGACGCTTCCGATCAGGGTCCAGCAGGAGACTGCGCCGTGGCCTGAACAGACGGGCGCGGCCTACTCGGGCATCAATGGCTGCGGGTTTGGCGGAACCAACGCTCATCTTGTTCTCGGCGAAGCTCCGGCTACGGCGGTCTCGACCGAGGGCAGCGAAGAAACAATCTCCGAGAACAAGCCGCAACTGTTGTCAATCTCGGCGCGCACCAGAGAGGCTTTGAAAGCATCGGCGCAAGCCTACCGTGATTATCTGGCGACGGAGGGACAGGCCGATTCACTACGGGACATCTGCTATACGGCGGGCGTCCGTCGCTCTCAACACGACTACCGGCTCTCGCTGGTCGGCGAGACGCACGAAGCCTTGCGTGAAAATCTTGAAACTTACCTGCGCGGCGAGTCGGTTCCCGCCATCTCGACGGGGCGCGTGCTGCCGTCGGCAACGCCAAAGGCCGTCTTTGTTTTTTCCGGGCAGGGTTCACAGTGGCTCGGCATGGCTCTCCAATTGTTCAGACAGGAGCCGGTCTTTCGCGCGAGTCTTGAGCGTTGCGAGCAGGAGCTAAGCAAGTATCAGGATTGGTCTGTGATCGAGCAACTCAAGGCCGGCGCGGAAGATTCGCGCTTACAGGAAGGCGAGATCGTGCAGCCCTGCCTGTTCGCCGTTCAGGTGTCGCTCGCTGCTCTCTGGAATTCATGGGGCATCGTGCCCGCGGCCGTCGTCGGCCATAGCATGGGCGAGGTGGCCGCCGCTCACGTCGCGGGCGCGCTCAACCTCGAAGATGCCGCGCGCGTCATCTGCCGCCGCAGCCAGGTGCTCAAACCTCTGAGCGGGCAGGGTGCGATGGCTTTCGTCGAACTGACTCCCGAAGAGACGCAGACCGCCCTCGCCGGTTACGAAGACCGCCTCTCGGTCGCCGGCAGCAACAGCCCGACCTCGACCGTCATCTCGGGCGAGACAGCCGCGCTCGAAGAAGTCTTGCAGGCTTTCCAGGAGCAGAACATCTTTTCCCGTCGTATCAAGACGGACATCGCCTCGCACAGCCCCCGGATGGAGGGCGCACGCGCGCGTCTGGTCGAGGAACTCGACGGATTAACGGCTCGTCGCCCGTCCGTGCCCACCTATTCGACCGTCATCGGCGGATACAGTGAAGATTTGTCTTTCGACGCCGCTTACTGGGGTCGCAACCTGCGCGAGCCGGTGATGTTCGCGGCGGCGATTCAAAACCTGATCGCCGACGGGTTCGACACCTTTGTCGAGGTCAGTCCGCATCCGATCCTCCTGATTTCGATTCAACAGGGACTGGCACAGGCCGGTCGAGAGGGCAAACTTCTGCCTTCGCTCCGACGTGAAACGGACGAGCGCGCGTCTCTGCTCAGTTCTCTCGGCAGCCTCCATATCGCGGGTCACGCCGTCAATTGGAGCGCGCTCACGCCCGACGCCGGTCGCATCGTTTCTCTCCCATCCTATGCCTGGCAGCGCGAGCGTTTCTGGGTGGAGCCAAGCAAAAACAGGACGCGCCGCACACGGTCGAACGCTCAGGGCGGCGCGAGAAATTTTCCGCTCCTCGGAGCACATCAGCAATCGGCCAATCCGGCGATTAGCCACCTGTGGGAGATCGAGCTTTCGCCGCGTTCGCCGAAATTTCTCGACGACCATCGCGTGCAGGGAGCGGTCGTGTTTCCGGGCGCGGGCTACGTCGAGATGGTGCAGGAGGCCGTGGCGGAAATCTACGGCGTGTCGTCCACGGCTCAACTAACGGAGATCGAATTTCGCAGGGCGCTCTTCCTGCCGGAGCAGGACGCAAGAATCGTCCAGATGACTTTCACGGAGACGACCCTCGGGACAGTTTCATTTCAAATCTACAGCCGCGCCGAGAGCGCGGACGCTGCACAATTATCGTGGACGTTGCACGTCGTCGGAAATATCAGGCTCGAACCGGATGCCGGAAACGATGGTGCGATTCTCGCCCCCGCGACGCTCGACATCATCCGCGAGCGTTGCGGCGAAGAGTTGGACGGCGCGGACTTCTATGAACTCCTGAACCGCGCCGGGAATCATTACGGCGCGAGTTTTCGCGGCATCGATAAACTCTGGCAGGGAGACGGCGAGGCGCTCGCGCTCCTGCAAGTTCCGAGCGTGCTGGAGAAGGAATTACAGGATTACGTCTGCCACCCGGCGATTATTGATAATTGCCTGCAATCGCTGGGCGCGGCTGTTGCCGCCAGTCAAAATCAGGGCGAAGACCGTGGCCCGTGTGTGCCGCTCGGCATCGAGCGTGTTCGCGTGTCTGGTCGCACGCAATCGCGCTTATGGAGTCATGCGCGTCTGAGGACGGGCGAGGGCGAAGGGTTGATCGGCGACGTGGTGCTGTCGGATGAAGACGGCCGGGTGGTGTGCGAGTTATCGGGCATTCAACTTCAGTATCTGGAAGAGAGCGCACAGCCGACCGCGCCGGAGAATTTGCGCGAATGGCTCTACGAACTTCAATGGCGGCAGCGCGACCTTGTGCCGGAAGATAGCTCGCGCGATCTGTCTGCGCCGGGCGCAGCAGAGGGACGCTGGCTCATCTTCGACGACGGGCGGGGCGTCGCCGCCGCGCTCACGCAATCGCTTGAGCGTTGCCGTGAAGATTGGGTGATGGTCACGTCCGGCGAAGAGTTCGAGCAGGTGGACGATAGGAACTTCCGCCTGCGCGCTTCGCAGGCCGAAGACCTGCAACGTCTTTTTGAGATCGCCTTCAAATCCGGTCAACTGGATTGTCGCGGAGTCGTCTCCTTGCAGGCGTTGGACAACTCGACTGCGAATGCGTTCGAGGTCGAACCCTCGGACGTGCCCCAGCCCGACGGGTGTTTGAACGCTCTGGCTCTGGTGCAGGAACTGGCGCGCATCGAATGGCGCGTGCAGCCGCGCGTGTGGCTGGTGACGAAGGGCGCGCAACCTGTGACGGGCGCAGACGAGATCGCCATCGCTCAAGCGCCGCTCTGGGGATTCGGGCGAACCGCCGCGCAGGAACAACCCGCGTTGTGGGGCGGATTGATTGATGTCGCGCCGGAAGCGTCGGCTGCCGAGACGGCCGAGTTGGTAAGCGCCGAGATCAGGTCGCACGGCGGCGAGAACCAGATCGCGTTCCGGCAGGGTCGGCGATTTGTCTGTCGCCTCGCGCGCAGGCAGGACGCGCGGCGTAGCGCGCCGACGATGCGTTGGCGCACCGACGGCAGTTATCTAATCACGGGAGGGATCGGTGGCCTGGGTCTCTCCATCGCTCGCTCGATGGTCGAACAGGGCGCGCGCAGGCTGGTGCTGATGAGTCGTTCGGAACTGCCGCCGCGCTCCGAATGGAGCCGGGTTGACGGCGAGAGCGCGCTCGGTCAACAGCTTATCGCTATCCGCCAGTTAGAGGCGCTCGGCGCGAGCATCCGCGTCGTGGCAATTGATGTCACAAACGAGGGGCAGCTTCGATCATTCCTCGAAACCTTTCGCGCCGAGGGCTGGCCGCAGATTCGGGGCGTGGTTCATGCCGCGGGGGTCTTGCAGGATAAGACGCTGCTCCAACTCGACGCCGACGCATTCCACAGCGCGTGGAAGCCGAAGGTTCATGGGGCGTGGCTGCTTCATCAATTGTTACGCGAAGAGTCGCTCGACTTCTTCATCCTCTTCTCTTCGGCGGCCTCGCTGCTCGGCTCCGCCGGTCAGGCGAATTATGCGTCGGCCAACGCGTTTCTCGATGCGCTGGCGCACGAGCGCCGGTCGCGAAATCTTCCCGCCCTGAGCATCAACTGGGGAGCCTGGTCTGAGGTGGGCATGGCGGCGCAAAAAACGCGCGGCGGACGACTGGCGGCGCGCGGCTTCGGAAACATCTCGCCGCAGCAAGGGGTCGAAGTGTTCGAGCAGTTGCTCGGCGAGGACTCGACGCAGGTCGGCGTCCTGCCGATTAACTGGACGCTCGCGCGCGCGTCCACTCCCGCGCTCGCCGAAAGCCCGCTTTATTCAGAGGTGGCGTTTGTCGCGGACGAC
>DATCWB010000618.1:0-2213 GCA_036566625.1 Pyrinomonadaceae bacterium | reverse complement strand
CGCCGAGCACGCGCACCTCGTGGCGGTGGACCTCCCGGGCTTCGGACACTCCGAGCGCCGCGACTCGCTCATGTCTCCACGCGCGATGGGCGAGTTCGTCGTGCGCGTCGCCGATGCCTTCGGGCTGGAGCAGCCACACGTCGTCGGCCCCGACATCGGCACCAGTGCCGCGCTCTTCGCCGCGGCACTCCACCCGGGGCGGCTGCGCAGCCTCGTGGTCGGGAGCGGGGGCGCGGCAGTTCCGCTACAGCTGGGCGGCCTGCTGAAGGAGTGGGTCGAGGCCCCCGACCTCGAACCGTACCGCCGCCTCGACGGGCGACAGATCGTCACCGCGGCGATCGGGAAGCTCGAGCGATACACGCCGACCGACGCCGCGCGCGAGGACTACCTCTCGTCCTACGAGGGCGAGCGGTTAGCCGAGTCGATGCGCTACGTGCGAGCGTATCCGACGGAGCTCCCCGACCTCGCCGGACTGCTACCGACGATCCGGACGCCAGTGCTGATCGTTGCCGGCCGACGGGACCACGTCGTGCCCCTGGTCAACGCGGAGTTTCTCCTCGAACGGCTGCCCGCGAGCAAACTCGCCGTCGTCGACGCGGGGCACTTCACGTGGGAGGACGCCGCCGACGAGTACGCGGCGCTCGTCACGGGCTGGTGGGACAGAGGCTACGCGGCCGCCGGCCACCGAGCTGGCGACTGATCTCGCCGGCGAAGGTCCAAGAATTTCATTTGCACGCGTCGGGCTCACGGTTTCCTGGAACTCCAGGTTCCAGAACCTGTTGGAACTCGCCGAAGCCTGTGATGTCCCGGTGCGCTGGTCCTGCCGGACCGGAGTTTGCCACACCTGCGAGTGTGGGCTGATTTCCGGATCGGTGAAGTATGATCCCGATCCGCTCGATGCTCCGGTGGTCGGGAACCTATTGATTTGCTGCTCGCGCCCGCAGGAAGACACGGTAATCGATCTCTAGAATACCCGGCAACGTGCATGAAAATATTAAGGAGGATTTCATATGCGCTCTGACATTGTTCCAGGGGCTGTCTTCCCCGACTACGAACTGCCCGACCACACCACAAAGCGCCGGAAGCTCTCCGAGCTGCAAGGACAACATCCGATGGTTCTCGTCCTCAGCCGCGGAGGGTACTGCCCCAAGGATCGTCGGCAGGCTGAAGGGCTGGTTCAACTCCATCGTGAGATCGAGGTCGGCTATTGCCGGGTGGTCACGATTAGCACCGACAACATCACCGAGACGAATGAATATCGCAGCGGCGTCGGTGCCCACTGGCCCTTCCTCTCCGACGCGGGACGCAGAATCCAAAAAGACCTCGACATCGCCGAATACACGGACCCTCTCCACAATCCCATGATCCCCTACACGATTGTCCTCGAACCGGGTCTGGTCATTTATAAGATCTACATGGGCTACTGGTTCTTCGGGCGGCCCGCTCTGGAAGAGCTCCGCCAGGACCTGCGCGCCGTTCTCAGGAAATGCCGACCGGACTGGGACATTACAACACCTGAACTGAAAGCGGCGTGGCAGGAAGGACGCAAAGAACTCTTCTACCCGTATGGCAAAACCTACGCCCAAACGCTCGGCGAACAGGATTAGAAATGGATTTGAAAGAGCAGATGGCAACCCGCGAAAGCTCTGGGACGGTCAGCGCCGAGCAGCGGTTGTAAGCACTTGGCATCAAGCTTCCGGCGCTGCCTGAGTCGTTCGGTGCCGATGTGGAAGTCATGCAGACGGGCAATCTGCTGTTTCTGTGGGCTGGACTCTCTCTGGAATATCCTGCATAGAGTTTTGTCGTCGGAAGACAAGCAAGTTGAGTTGAATCCAATTGGAAGAAGATAAATGTCCGAAAAAATCAACCGTCAGCGCCGCCGCTTCTTAGCCACTGCGGCTATGACCATTGCGACTACACAGCTAGGCATATTCGGTTCTGCGATCGCACAATCAAGCAAAACAAAACCAGCCGTTCTGTCGATGATGAAGTCGGGGACAAACACGTCGTTCGGCTCACTGAAGCAGATCGATGCTGGTGTCTTGAATGTCGGATACGCTGAAGCGGGTCCCGCGAATGGTCGTCCGGTAATCCTCCTGCACGGATGGCCCTACGACATTCACAGCTATGTTGATGTAGCCCCTTTGTTGGCATCGATGGGGTACCGGGTGATCGTCCCGTATCTGCGTGGCTATGGCATGACGCGCTTTCTT
>DATCWB010000617.1:0-3137 GCA_036566625.1 Pyrinomonadaceae bacterium | reverse complement strand
CGGCGGCGGCCGAGACGGCGCGGCGGTTCAAGAGCGGCACGAACGTCTCGCCCGCGCGATAGGCGAACTCGAACATGTCGGCCGTGAACCAGTGGAGCATGGCGAAGGCGAAGACGGGGAGCGCGACATAGCGCGGCGCGTCCGCGTCCGAGCGCAGGCCGATCCAGGTGAGCATGAGGGCTTCCATCGCCCACGCGATAGTGACCCAGTGCTGGTCGAGTTGGATGGCGGCGGCGATGGTGAAGAAGGTGACGGCCGCGCCGACGTAAGAGAGCGCGAGCAGTTTGTCGGCGCGGTGGCGTTGGTGTGTGAAGTAAAACAGGAGGACGTAGAAGGCCGACCAGAGCAGCGCGTAAGAGCCGAGCAGGGAATCGTACGCGGGTTCGAGCAGCGCGTAGCTCGCAGCGAAAAAGAGCGTCGCATTCGTGATGATGAGCGAGATGTCGAACCAGCGCGCGGGTCGCTGCCGGACGACGTTATAGACGACGCCGAGGGCGTTGAACATGAGGAAGAAGAGCGTCAGGAAGAAGAGCGTCGGCCAGAGTTTCCGGTCTTCGTAATGGGCGAGGCTCCAACCGGCGAAGGTCAGGGCGGTCGAGACAAAGGCCATGTGGTTAAGGCTGCGCCAGCGTTTGAAGTAGGCGAGCGCGAGCACGCCCGAGTCGAGGAGCGCGACGTAGCCGAAGAGGCCGATTTGATTGTCCACGCCGGTCGAGAGCAGGGCGGGCGTCATGAAGCCGCCGATGAGGCCGAGCACGGCGATGGCGTAGGCATGATAACGCGCGGCGAGCAGCACCGCGGTCGTCGTAACGGCGATCATCAGGAGAAACGCGGGCACGACGCCGATGAGTTCGTAGAAGACGCGCGCGGCGTAGACGGTGAGATAGAGGATGAGGATGCCGCCGCCCGAGAGCACGTAAGCATAGCTGCGATAGCCGCGCGCGCGCAGGCGTTCGGCCGCCGCGAGGATGCCGCCGCCCACGAGCGCGCCGAACAGCACCTGACCGCGCTCGCCGATCCAATCGTTGTCGAAGGCGTGCTTGAGGATGAAGCCGACCCCCAGCGCGACGGCGATGATGGCGAGCCAAAGCAAGAGACTGCCGCCGACGAATTGTTCCAGATCGCGGCGCGCGCGCGCGACGTTCGTCGCCGTCTCCGTCGCGCCCTTGTCGGCATCGCGGGCGTTTGCGGCGCGGGCGTTCGCGTCGGCTTCCTGCCGCCGCGTTCCGGCGTGCGGCGTCCCGAAGGGGGTGGCGGCATCGTCGCGCGCGGCCTCTCGATTATCGTCCGGGCGAACCTCGCCGCGCGCCACGTCGTCGCGCATCTCCTCCGTGCTCGCCGTGCCTGAAGCGGGCTGCTCACCCTGCTCGAACGTTTGCGGGTTCGGCGTGTTTGTGACGAGGCCGAGCCGCCTCTCGATGGAGCGCAGGCGCGCGGACTGTTCGCCGAAGGCGTGTTCGAGTTGCGCGAGGCGCGCGAGCACCTGGCCGTTCAAGTGGGCCGCGCCGCCGGTCGCGCCGGACGCGCCGCTGCTATTGCCGTCGCCGTTAGGGTCGGCCGTGCCGCCTCCGTCGTGGCGGTTGTCGTCGGCTACCGGCGGGTGTTCATTTACAGGCATAGGAACTCCGTTGGAAAAACGTGTGCGGGTGTTGTCCTCGACGCCGGGACGTGCCGCCGCAGGGCGCGTCTCGCTCAGATTGTATTACTTGTGGGCGCGGCGGGCATCACGACGGCGGCAGCGGCGGCGGCTTCTTCGCCGAGCGCGATCATCTCTTCGCGCAGGCGTTTGCGCTCGACGAGGAGTTCTTTGAAGAACCAGCGGCGCGTCAGGTAGAAGCGGATGGCGCGCGCGCCGCCGACGAAGCCGTCGAGTTTTTCAAAAAAGAGCAGCGCGATGTAAGCGGAGACGGGGGCGACGACGAGAGCGAGAACAACGCCCGGCCAGCCCAGGAGGTAAAAGAAGACTGCGGCCAGCGTGCCCCACGTCAGCGGGAACAGGAGCATCGCGGCGATGAGTTTGATGGTGGAAACTATGTCGTCGCTGCGGCGCGAAACCGCGACCGCTACCGCTCCGGCGAGTTTGTAGGCCGGGTAGTGAACAAGGATGCCGAAGAGCGCGAGCGGAAACCAGTAGAGAACGGGGAGGACGCGCGTGAAGAAGTAGCGCGCGACCGCCGAGGGCGAGGCGGCGGAAGAAGATAAATCTTCAAGGTCAACCCCGGCCTGTCGCAGTTGTTCTTCATAGCGATGGATGCGCGCTTCGAGCGCGGCGATGCGTTCAGGCGAACGCTCGAAGTGGAAGGCGTAACCCGCGAGGAAGCGGCGCTGCAATTCTACTTCGCGCGCGAGGCTCTGCGCGTCGGCACGCAAGTCGGCGTCTTCGCCGCCCGCCGCGGCGGCCGAGAAGATGCGTTCGGCGCGTTTGGAGATGGCGAGCGCCTGTTCGTGTTCGGCGTTCAGGGTCACGTCTCGCAGGGCGCGCTCGATACGCGCGGAGAGCGCGCGGACGGCTTCGGCGGGCGGCTCGCCGTCCGCATCAAACGCGACGCGTTCCACCCGGAGGGGTTCGCCGAAGCGCAGCAGCGCCGCGCTGCGAAAGGCCGTCTTGGCCGTGTAATAGAGACCCGCGGGGATGATCTTGAGTTCGAGCGTCGCGTCTTCGGCCACGACGCCGAGGGCGATGCGCGCCGCGCCGGTCTTTAAGGGGCGCAGTTTCGTGTCGCTGTGCGAGACGCCTTCGGGGCAGATAGCGAGCGTGCCGCCGCCTTTGAGCAACTGGCGCGCGCGGGCGAAAGTTTCCCGGTTGCGCGATACGTCCGCGCCCTCGTCCTGCCGGCGGTAGACGGGTATGGCTTCGAGCGCGCGCGCGAGTTGGCCGATGACGGGCATGCGGAAGATCGGGGCTTTGGCGAGAAACGAGACGCGGCGCGGCGCGTAGCACAACAGGAAGGCCGGATCGACGAGGCCGTTCGGGTGATTGAGCACGAAGATGGTCGCACCCTCGCGCGAGACGTGCTTCAAGCCCTTCACCTCGATGCGCCGGAAGAAGACGCGCAAGGCGAGCGTGAGAACCGCGACCAGCATTCGCCTGACCAACTCTCTCACCTCCTTCGACACCCGGCAAAATGAGACCCCGC
>DATCWB010000616.1:0-5419 GCA_036566625.1 Pyrinomonadaceae bacterium | reverse complement strand
CCGTCGCCCCTCAGGCTGCGGGGCAGAGGGGCGAGGCGCGTGGGGCGACACCGGCCGAAGCGCGACCCGACCCGGCGCGCTCGCTCCGCGAATATCTCAAACAGCGCAGCGGAGGTAAGCCGTGAGTACCGCCCTGGCAATCGCGTCCGTCACGGCCGTGCTGAGAGACCTGCTCAACAACGGCATGATCGACCAGAACATCTCGGGCACGGTCGGTAGCGAAGTGCTCGTCACGGCCTTGCCGCCCGACCGCATCCTCAAGGAAGGGACGGCGGAAACCAGCCAGCTCAACCTGTTTCTTTATCAGGTCACGCCGAACGCCGGCTGGCGCAACGTCGGCCTGCCGTCGCGCAACGGGCGGGGCGAGCGTTTGACGAATCCCCCGCTCGCCCTCGACCTGCATTATCTGCTCTCGGCCTACGGCGAAAAAGATTTCCACGCGGAGATACTGCTCGGATACGCCATGCAGTTGTTCCACGAGACGCCCGTGCTGACGCGCGAGAAGATACGTCTTGCGCTCGCCCCGCCAACAGAGATCGTCGAGGGCACGACAGTTTTGCCGACGGCATTGCGCACGTTGTTCGAGTCGGAATTGGCCGAGCAGATCGAGCAGGTCAAGATTTCCCCCGTCTCGATGAGCACCGAAGAGATTTCGCGTCTATGGTCGGCCTTTCAGACGCGTTACCGCCCGACGGCAGCCTATCAGGCATCCGTCGTCCTGATCGAGAGCCGGAGCGGCGCGGCGCGCCCTGCGCTGCCCGTGCTCAGTCGAAACATACTCGCCGTCCCCTTCCGTCAGCCCGTCATCGAGAATTTCATGTCGCAGGAGAACGACGCCGCCCCGATCCTCGCAGACCAGCCCATCCTCCCCGGCCACAACCTGAATATCATCGGCACGGGGTTGCGCGGCGACGACACGCACGTCCACATCGGCGGCGTCGAAATCTCGACGCCCCTCAAAGAAGTCACCGACACGCGCATCACCTTCGCGCTTCCCCCGAACCTTCGCGCGGGCGTCCAGGGCGCGCAGGTGGTTCACTACCGCTCGTTCGGGACGCCGAAGGAGCCGCATCGCGGCGTCGCGTCGAACGTCTCGGCGTTCGTCCTGCGCCCCATGCTGGGGACGATTGGCGCGGCGACCGCGCCCGGCCAGGATGCCGATCACGTCTCGGGAGAGTTGGACATCGCCGTCAGCCCCGCCATTGGCAGAGACCAGCGCGTCGTCCTGCTCTTAAACGAACTCGACGCGCCCGCGAACCGCCCGCCGTGGAGCTACTCTTTCAGAGCGACCTCGCCCTATCAACTCTTCGCGCCGCCTTCGGTTCCGCCCGAGACCGTCAACGAAATCTCGATTCCGATTGTGAACGTGAGAAAGGGGAAGTACCTCGTGCGGTTGCAGGTGGACGGCGCTGAGAGCGTGCCGAAGACCGACCCGTTGACGAAGAAGTTCAGCACGCCGCAGGTAGATATTGTATGAGCACGATGGCGACGAGCAATTGGCACGAGGCCAACCAGCGTTACCTGATGGCGCGGCTCGCCTTCGTGCGCGAAGCTCTCAAGCGTCACGCCGCGCGCGCCGCCACAGAGGCCGGAGCGGGCGACAAAGACCTGAGACGACCAACGGGAGACGAATCTAACCGCGAATCGGATGGGGGGACGGGCGAAGAAGCTTCGCACGAGGATGCGCCGCACGAGGCTGTGCCGCGCGAGAGTGCGGAGGAGGAAGTCGCCGCTTCAGAAGCGTTAGAGGAAGTGGCCGCGGCTGAAGCGGCGGCTGAGACGGAGGGGATGGCCGCGCCCGAACGCACGGAGGATGAGACGGAGCGGCATCTGCGAGAGGCGTCAGAGGCGCTGCCGTCGCCGGCCGCGCTCGACAGTCTGTGCGAGGCGTTCGCTCTGTCTCCCTTTGAGCGAGACGTGCTGCTGATGTGCGCCGGGATGGAACTCGACGCCGACTTCGCCCGGTTGTGCGCGGCGGCTCAAGGCGACGCCCGACGCCCTTACCCGACATTCGGCCTTGCGCTCGCCGCGTTGCCCGAAGCTCACTGGAACGCCATCACGCCCGCCGCCGCCCTGCGCCGCTGGCGACTGGTCGAAGTCAGGCAGAACGGTGATACGCTAACCCGGAGCGGCCTGCGTATAGACGAGCGGGTGCTGCACTACCTGACCGGAATCTCTTATCTGGACGAACGACTGCGCGGCCTCGTCGAGCCTGTGTCGCTTGAGCACGATCTGCCGCCGTCGCACCTCGCTCTGGCCGAAGGTATCGCGCAGTTCTGGAAACAAACAGGAGACGGCGCGGTCTGGCCGTCCGTCTTTCTCTCCGGCGACGAAGACATCGCGGGGAAACGTCTGGTCGCGGCTCATAGCTGCGCGACGCTCGGCCTGCGCCTGCATGTGCTGCGCGGCGCAGACATTCCCCTCCCGTTCGCCGAGCGAGATGCGCTCTCCGGTCTCTGGCAACGCGAGGCCGTGCTGGAAGGCAGCGTGCTGCTCGTCGAAGATGACGAATCGGAGAAGACGCCGCCGCACGCATTCCTTTCGTTCATCGAAAGCATGCACGGGATGCTCTTCGTGGCCGGGAGCGAGATGCCCCGGATGCGCCAGCGCGCGACGCTCCGCCTGAACGTGAACAAACCCGATGCCACCGAGCAGAGACTTCTCTGGCAGGAAGCGCTCGGGGATGTGTCCGGCGGGTTGAACGATCAACTGGATGTCATCATTTCGCAGTTCAGCCTGAGCGGCGAACGGATTCGTGCGGCGAGCGCGCAGGCGCGCGTAGAACTGGCACACGCCGAAACAGCGGAGACGGCGGGACTGTCGGGCGAAGCGACCGAGCAGAGCCGGGAGGTGCGGACGCCCGCCGTGATCCTCTGGGACGCCTGCCGGAGTCAGGCGCGCACGCGGCTCGACGGTCTGGCGCAGCGCATCGAGCCGGTTGCCGGTTGGTCTGACCTCATTTTGCCGGAACACCAGTTGCGCAGCCTGCGCGACATCGCGGCGCACGTCCGGCAGCGCACACGCGTCTACGAGACGTGGGGCTTCGCCGCCGCAGGAGGCCCGCGCGGCCTCGGCATCAGCGCGTTGTTCGCGGGCGCGAGCGGGACGGGCAAGACGATGGCGGCCGAGGTCATCGCGCGCGAGTTGCGGCTCGACCTCTACAAGATCGATCTCTCGCAGGTGGTCAGCAAGTACATCGGCGAGACGGAGAAGAACCTGCGTCGCGTTTTCGACGCGGCCGAAGAGGGCGGGGCGGTGCTCCTGTTCGACGAGGCCGACGCTCTCTTCGGCAAACGCAGCGATGTCAAAGACAGCCACGACCGCTACGCCAACATCGAGGTCAGTTATCTCCTGCAACGCATGGAATCCTACAAGGGTCTGGCGATTCTCACGACCAATATGAAGACGGCGCTCGACACGGCCTTCATGCGCCGCCTGCGTTTCGTCGTGCAGTTTCCCTTTCCCGATGCGGCGCAGCGCGGCGAAATCTGGCGGCGCGTCTTCCCCCCGCAGACGCCCACCGAGAATCTTGAGATACAGAAACTCGCGCGCCTCAACGTGGCGGGCGGCAACATCCGCAACATCGCGCTCAACGCCGCCTTCCACGCCGCCGACACGGGCGAGGCCGTCACGATGTCGCACATCCTGCGCGCCGCACGCAGCGAGTACGACAAGTTGGAGAAGACTCTGACCGAGACCGAGACCGGAGGCTGGCGATGAGAGCGGCGGAGATAGAACTGCACATCGAGGAACTCGTGCTCGACGGCTTCGCCGCCGCAGACCGTTACCGCATCGGCGACGCGGTCGAGCGCGAGTTGTCGCGCCTCTTCGCGGAGCATGGCGTTCCCGCCTCGCTCGCGGCAGGTCTCGATGCGCCCCACCTCGACGCCGGGGCTTTCCCATTCGTGCCCGGCAATTCCGCGCCTGAAAAGATCGGCGCGCAGGTGGCTCAGGCCGTCTACGGAGGACTCAAGCGATGAGCGCGCAGGCACTCGCAAAAACGGAGTTCTTCACCGCGCCGCATTCTTCTTCGGCTCCGGGAAGTGCGTCGCATCTCCTGCAACGCAAGTTCGGCGCGGCGACCCCTCGCTGCGAGATGAGATACGCAAAAGAACATAGTCGGAGACAGTGGTCTCGCCGCGCAGGGCGCGTGCTTCAATCGAATCGAGCATCATGAAGTCGCAACAGCCAGTTCAGGTGGCCTCTCAGCCGCTGCCGTCTTCCAAAGATGGTGCGAGCAGACTCTTGCAGCGCAAGTGTGCGTGCGGAAGCGGCGGCGCGCCCGGACTGACAGGCGCATGCGACGACTGTCGCGACAGACGCCTGCTCGGCCTGCAAACGAAGCTTGAGATCAGCCAGCCCGGCGACAGCTTCGAGCAGGAGGCCGACCGCGTGGCCGACGCGGTGATGCGCCAATCCGCGCCCGGCGTGCCGCAGAGCAGGACGGCACACGGCATTCAAAGAGAGACGATCACCCCGGTCGGCTCTGCACCCGCAGCCGGGGCAGTCTCCGCGCCGTCCGTCGTACAGGATGTGCTCGGCTCGGCGGGTCAACCGCTCGACGCCGCCACGCGCTCATTTATGGAGACGCGCTTCGGCCACGACTTCGGCCGCGTGCGCGTGCACACGGACGAGCGGGCGTCGCAGTCGGCCGAGGCCGTGAGAGCTAAGGCGTACACCGTGGGGCGCGACGTGGTTTTTCGGCGAGGGGCTTACGCGCCGGATACGGGAGAGGGCAAGCGTCTGCTCGCGCACGAACTGGCGCACGTCGTGCAGCAGGGTGGCGGGATGAATACCTCTCCAGGCATCGGCCGCGAACGCAACGCTCCAGGGGTAAACGGGAGCGCCGCGCCGGGTGGCGGGTCGTTAAAGATTAACAGGGCGAGCGGTCTGCGCATCGCGCGTCAAACGGGAGGGGCGGCCGCAGCACCGTTAGGCCCCACCGTCACGCCGGAGATTGAGGCGCGGCTTATTGAGGAGTTGCAAAATGCCCGCAGGGCGTTGCCTCCCTCGGCCAACATCCCGCAGGAGGCAAACCGCACGTTCGCCACTGCCGCCATTATCAAGCCCGACGGGACGGTGACTTACATCACGTCTCACTTCGCGGAGGGAATGACGGAGCACGCGGAACCGCAACTTCTCAAAAAGATAGAGGGCATGGTGAAGGCCGGCGACACCGTAGCCATCGCCATCGATCAGGTTCCGTGCGACCACACGAGGGCGAACTGTCAGGCCGTCCTCAAACAGTTCCGCACGAACCCGCAACGCGGCAGTTTGCGCGTCTACACGGTGCGCGCCCTGAGAAAAGGCACTCCGGATACAGTCACGCCGCAAACCGCCACCCCCAGACAGAGGGTCAGCCCCAAGACGGCCATCCAGAGACCAATCGAGGGAAGATTCCTGTTCGAGGAAAAAGAGT
>DATCWB010000615.1:0-7096 GCA_036566625.1 Pyrinomonadaceae bacterium | reverse complement strand
CTGAGATAGACGAAGGCCGCGACCGCCGCGAGCAGGGGCACGAGCTTGAACGACCACCCCAAGGCGCGTTCGGGAATCATCTCGACGAGCCTGTAGGCGACCAGCAGCAGGCCGAGAAGAACGAACGTGGCCGAGACCGCGAACGGCTCGCGCGCGGCGGCGAACGCCGTCAAACGATTCTCTATCCCCGCCCAGAGGTCTTCGGGGCGCAACGACCGCTTCCGCGAACCGAGCAGGCCGGACAAGGTTTCCAGTTGTTCAACCTCGCGGCGACAGCCGGCGCAGTGCGCGAGGTGCGCCTCGATCTCGGCGAGGGGCAGCGGGGGTTGAACGCCGTCGGCGTTCGCCATCGCGGCCACGCAGACTGTTTCGCAAGTGACTTCTTTATTCATAACGTCAGCCTTCGGAAAATCCCGTGAACGAATAGCGCGCCAGCCTTTGGCGTAAATGTTTGCGCGCGTGATACAGGCGGCTCATGATCGTCCCCGGCGGCACGCCCAGCCGCTCCGACAGTTCCTCATACGAGAGGCCGTCGAGGTGTTTGAGGGTCAACAACTCCCGCTCCGGCGGAGACAATTCACGGAGCGCGCGTTCCAGTAGCATCGTCTCTTCGTTTGTGACGCCCGGCGTCGGCGCGAGTATTTCCAACTCGGCCGTGCTGGCCGTTTCACGTCTCTGCCGGCTCGCCGCGAATTTGTAACAGCAGTTGCGGAGGATGACGTAAAACCATGGATAGAACCGGCGTGAGAGGTCGAAGCGGCCGAGTGCCTGAAAGGCGTCGATGAAAGCCTCCTGCACCGCGTCCGACGCGTCCTCACGATTACCGAGGATAGCGACGGCGTGCCCGACGGCCTGCGTCTGGTAGCGTTCGACGAGGTGGCGGAAAGCCTCCCTGTCTCCCGCCCTCAGAAGTTGAATTGCCGTCGGGTCGTCCATAAATTGCCTCTCACCTTAACGTATCCCGCGCGGGGGCGAAATATTCAAACTATTTTTGCGCGACCATTCCCGTCCCTCCCGATCTGAACTCTGGCCTCCGACCTCCAACCTCTGTATGATGTCCGCATGAGAGACCTCTATCCTGCGATTGAACCCTACGATCAAGGCATGTTGCCGGTCTCGCCGGTACACACGCTGTACTACGAGCAGAGCGGCAACCCGGAAGGCGTGCCCGTCGTCTTCCTGCACGGCGGCCCCGGCGGCGGGACTGTCCCCGACTACCGGCGTTTCTTCGACCCGGCGGCTTACCGCATCGTGCTCTTCGACCAGCGCGGTTCGGGCAAGAGCACGCCGCACGCGAATCTGGAAGACAATACGACGTGGCATCTGGTGGCCGACACCGAACGAATTCGCGAGCATCTGGGGATCGAAAGCTGGGTCGTCTTCGGCGGCTCGTGGGGCAGCACGCTGGCTCTCGCCTACGCGCAGACGCACCCGGATCGTGCGCGCGCTCTCGTCTTGCGCGGCATCTTTCTGTGCCGCCCGAAAGAGATACGCTGGTTTTATCAGGAGGGCGCGAGCGCGATCTACCCGGATGCGTGGGAGCACTACGTCAAAGTCATCCCGGAGGCGGAGCGCGGCGACCTGCTCGGCGCGTTTCATCGCCGCCTGACGAGCGACGACGAGGCCGTGCGGCTCGAAGCGGCGCGCGCGTGGAGCGTCTGGGAGGGCAGCACGTCGAAACTCCACCCGGACGAAGATTTCATCGCGCACTTCGGCGACCCGCAATTCGCGCTCGCCTTCGCGCGCATCGAGTGTCACTACTTCATGAACAACGCCTTCTTCGACACGGACAACTACCTGATCGAAAACGTCGGGCGGATTCGGCACATCCCGGCCGTCATCGTGCAGGGGCGTTACGACGTGGTGTGCCCGCTGATGAGCGCGTGGGAACTCCACCGCGCATGGCCCGAGGCCGATTTAAAGATCATCCCCGACTCCGGGCACTCCGCCCTCGAACCCGGCACGCGCAGCGCGCTCGTCGAAGCCACAGACCGGTTCAGAACAGTGACAGGTGACAAGTGACAGGTGACAGGATAATTAAAACTAAAAGCTGACTTTCTTATCTTCTCACCTGTCACCTGTCACTTGTCACCTGTCACCCGCTTCTGTACTATCTTTAAGCAATATGAATGGACGGGTTTTAGTCCTGAACGCATCATTCGAGCCGATCAACGTGTGCACGGAACGGCGCGCGGTGGTGATGATCTTCAAAGGCGTGGCGCGTGTCGAAGAGCACAACGGGCACATGCTGCACTCGGCGCGGGTGACGATGCACGCGCCTTCGGTCATCCGCCTGACCGAGTACATCCACATCCCTTTCAAAAATCGCTCGCTCTCGCGCAAGAACATTTTGCTGCGCGACCATTCGACGTGCCAGTATTGCGCCAAGCAGCTGCCGCCCTCCGATCTCACGCTCGACCACGTCTACCCGCGTTCGCGCGGCGGCGAGTCCACGTGGGATAATCTGGTGGCCTGCTGCAAACGCTGCAACCACCGCAAGGGCAGCCGCACGCCGGAAGAGGCCGGGATGCACCTCGTCCGACACCCGCGCGGCTTCTCGCTGCACGTCAGCCGGCAGATCATGCGCTATCTGGGGCGCGCAGATCAGACGTGGCGCAAGTATCTTTTTTATGAATCCGACACCGGAGAGCCGGACGGATAGCGGCGGCGCGCCGCGAGAAAGTTTTGCCGATATTGCCGGTTCACCTGTAAAGGATTTCAGCGAATGAATGACATGACACTAGCCATCGGATTCGGGACGCAGGAACTTCTGATCATTCTCCTGATCGTCTTCGTTCTCTTCGGCGCAAGCCGCCTGCCGCAACTTGCGAAGGCTCTGGGGCAGAGCAAACGCGCCTTCAAAGATGGATTGGACGAAGCCGACGAGGAGGCGCGCATCGAAGCGGCAAAACGCCGCGAACGCCTCCGCGCCGCCGAGTCAACTCTCAGAGAAGACGAACTCTCTGCCGACAAGTACACCGCCGACAAGCCTCGCTGAACGTCGCGCGGCCGCCTGGCCTGACACGGGAAAGAGTCGCCGTCATCGTTCAGGGACGATGACGGCGACTCTTTCCGTTTCGCGTGACGGAGTTTGTTATTCCATCTTTTGCCCGACGACGAGCGTAGCCTTGACGGTCAGCGAGAATTCGGCCTCGTTGCGCTCCTCGTCGATGATTCGTTTGACCTCCGAGAGGACGCGCGTTCGCGCCGCTTCATCTTCGCCGAGCGGTTCGAGCCAGTTTTGCAGGAGGAAATCCCTGACGAGCGGCGCGCTCAGAAATTCTTCGCCCGACCCATACTCGAACTCCTCGATGCTCGTCCACGATTGAACCAGATCGAGACCCTCATGGGCGGCGAGCGTTTCCACGTCGGCGACGGTCGGCCGCTCGCTGATCAGTTGTTCCACGATGGGCGACCCGTCGAGCATCTCCGCGTTCAACAGGGCTTCCCAGTAGATCGAATAGAACTCGCCGAAGCTCGAAGCCGTGGGCAACGCCAGGGCCACGGTCGCGCCCGGCGCGGCGACGCGCACCATCTCGGCCAGCACTTCCGGCAGACGCTCCACCGCGACGAGCGAAGCGTCGCCGACGACGAGATCGAATTGCTCGTCCTCGAACGACAACGCTTCGAGTTGCGCGGCGCGAAACTCCGTCACCTCGGCCAGCTTCGTGGCCGCCGCCTTCGCCCGCGCCAGCGCGAGCCGCGCCTCGCTCTCGTCAACGCCGATCAGAGTCATGTCCCGACCGGCGCGGTCTTTGAGCGCTAGCGCGTGCCCGCCCGTACCCGCCGCGACGTAGAGCGCGTGTCCCGCCTTCGGCACTTGTACGTGCTCGTCCATCAATATGGCAAAACGCTCGCCCCAGTCGGTCGCGATGTAGAGGTCGTGCAGGAAAGCCAACTCTTTGTCCGTCTTGTTCTCACTCATGGCGAAAAACCGTCAGTTGTCCGTCGTCCGTTGTCAGTTGTTTCCACGCCGCTTAACTTGAATCCTGATCTTTAGATCGCCGCTTAGTTCAGCACAAACAACTACCACAGACTGCTGACGTTTTTAATCCTCCTTGTAATATTCGTGCCCGCGCAGTGGTTCGGGCAGGCAGGCCATTTCATCTCTGGCGCGCGGGTCGTCGTGGACGTAACGATAGCCGCTGCCGTAGCCGGAGCGTTTCATCAGCGGCGTGACGGCGTTGCGCAGGTGCAGGGGCACGGGTTCGCGCGCCGTCTCCTGTGCGTCTTCGGCGGCGGCGAAGTAGGCGCGCTTGACGGAGTTTGATTTAGGCGCGCGCGCGAGATAGATCGTCGCCTGCGAGAGCGGGTAGAGAGCTTCGGGCAGGCCGATGAGCGCGGTGATCTGCGCGGCCGCGGCGGCCTGCACCATCGCCTGCGGGTCTGCCAATCCCACGTCTTCGGAGGCCAGAATGCAGAGGCGTCGCGCGATGAAAAGCGGGTCTGCGCCGCCCTCGATGAGTCGCGCGAGCCAGTAGAGCGCGGCGTTCGTGTCCGAGTTGCGCAGGGATTTGATGAGCGCGGAGGCGAGGTTGTAATGCTCCTCGCCGCCCTTGTCATAGGCGTAGCGGGCGCGCCCCAAAGCCTCGACCGCGACCTCGTCCGTGATGTGACGCACGCCTCGCTCGTCGGGCGCGGTTGATTCGACCGCCGCTTCGAGCGCGGTGAGCGCGACGCGAGCGTCGCCCCCCGCCGCCCGCGCGAAACGTGCGAGCACTTCGTCGGACACTTGCGGGTGTAAGTTCGCCAGACCGCGCGCTTCGTCCGTCAGGGCGCGGCGGATGAGCGCGGTGATGTCGGCTTCCGTCAGCGGTTCGAGCGAGAGCACGCGCGAGCGCGAGAGCAGCGCGCTGATGACTTCAAACGAAGGGTTCTCCGTCGTCGCGCCGATGAGCGTCACCGTGCCCTCTTCGACGGCGGGCAGAAGGGCGTCCTGCTGCGCTTTGTTGAAGCGGTGAATTTCGTCGACGAAGAGGACGGTGCGGCGACCCGTGCGTTTGGTTTCGCGCGCTTCGGCGATGGCCGCGCGCAAATCTTTGACGCCGGAGAAGACGGCCGAGAGCGGGATGAACTCCGCTTCGCTGTGGCGTGCGAGCAGGCGCGCGAGCGTCGTCTTGCCCGTGCCGGGCGCGCCCCAAAGTATGAGGGACGGCAGCGCGCCTTCGCCTTCGATCAGGCGGCGCAGGATGCGACCCTCGCCGATCAGATGGCGTTGCCCGACAAACTCTTCGAGCGTGCGCGGTCGCATCCGCTCGGCGAGCGGCGCGTCGGCCGCCGTGGCGGCTTCCGCGAGGGCTTCGGGTTCGGGTTCGTCAAACAGGCTGTCGGTCTTACGTCGCGGCATCCGTACACCATTCCATGTCGAATTACGGCCGGAGAAATTAACGCCCGCGCGCTCTGTTCCGGCGTGAAAATTCTTTCGCTTATCGGGAGATTTGCTATCATAGCTTAACACAAATTTCGGACACGTTGGCGAGCGCGACGCGCCTGAATTCATCCAAAGTCTTGGATGGAACGTTCGCCGCGCGTTGTTCGTATAGGAGGGCGAGCGCGCGGACGGGGCATGTTATTTCCGACGCGCGCAGAGGAAGTTTAAGACCGGGAAGTTGAGGTGGAAGAGATGAATGATACGTTAAGAGTTATCGGCATAATCGCACTCGGTTTAGTGGTGTTAGTGATAGGCGTACCTTTGCTGCTGGCGGCGGCGGGAATCGTCCTCAGCGGCGTCGGCATGATCATCGGTCTGGCCGTCGCCGTGATCAAACTCGCCGTCATCGTCGCCATCGGTTATCTCGCGCTCGTCGCTATCCGCGCCCTGATGCGCTAATAATCGCGACCGGACACACGAGACGCGCCCGCTCTATCCTCCACCTTCGAGCGGGCGCGTCGTCTTAACTACCAACCTGAAACATCTATTTCGGAGAGCCTATGTACTGCCAGACGTGTGGCACGGAAATTCAAACGGGACTCAACTACTGCAACCGCTGCGGCGCGGCGGTCGGTTCGTCGCTTTCGTCTCCGGCGGGCAGACCGGAGACGACTGTAGTTGACATCAAAGGCCCGGTGCGCACTATCGGCGCGACGATCACGCTGGTCACGCTGCTCGGCCTCTCGATCCTCTTCTTCGCGATGGGCGGTCTGGCTTCGACCGAGAGGCCGCTGCCGCCCGACCTGCTAGGCGTGCTGAGCGTCGTCGGTCTGTTGATGATTCTGATCATAGACGTGATGCTGATTCGCATCCTGTCGCGCCTCGTCCAACTACCGGTCGCCGCCCCGGCCCTCCCGGCACAATCCAAGCGACCCGAATCGAGAGAACTCCACACTCCGGCGGCGCAAACCTACATGCCCGCTTCGACCGACCCGCTGCCCGTCGCCAGCGTCACAGACCACACGACCCGCACCTTTCATCCCAGCTACAAAGAGCCGCGCGCCAACGGCTAGCGCGCGCCGTCCAAAGTTAGTCCGATCACGCGACCACCGACACCGACACGTTTGGGACGAGTCGGCAAGTTGAAACGGGCGTCCTTTTCATACTTCAACGAGCGCGAGGATTTTGCGCGACCGTCGCCTCCACGGCGAGCCGCAGCTCGCGGAACATGCGCGCTAAATCTTTCGGCTGGTAGTGTGCGTTCAGGCCGCTCGGATTCGGCAGCACCCAGACGGACGTGTCGCCGATTGATTCCGGCTGGAGGCCGAGCGAAGCCTTCGGGCGGGCGAACGCCGTCCGGTATGCGCCGACGCCGAGCACGGCGAGAAATCTCGGCCGGTAACGCTTTACTTTGGCTGCCAACTTCCGGCCGCCTTCGACATACTCTCCGGCCGACAGTTCGGCGGCAGTGGCGGTGGCGCGTTCGACGACGTTCGTGATGCCGTACCCATGAGCGAGAAGTTCGTGTTCCTCGAAAGGCGAGAGCAGCCGGTCGGTGAAACCGGAGGCATGGAGCGCGGGCCAGAAACGATTGCCGGGGCGGGCGAAGTGATGGCCGACCGCGGCCGTGTACAGTCCGGGGTTGATGCCGCAAAACAGCACGCGCAAATCCGGCGCGATCACAGAGGGCACAGTCCTGCCCGCGGCGGCCAGCAATTCTTCCTT
>DATCWB010000614.1:0-3931 GCA_036566625.1 Pyrinomonadaceae bacterium | reverse complement strand
GCCGCCCGAGACGATGATCTCGCGCATGCCGCCCTCGGCCGCCTCGGCCGCGAGCCGCGTCGCGTCGCCCGGCGCGGTCGTGCTCACCATTTCAACTTCGATGCCGCGCGCGCCGAGCAACTCGCAAAAACGCGCGATCTCGGCCGCGCGCCTGTGCCCGCCGCGCCCCGCGTTGGGATTAGAGATCAACCTGATCATTCGTTTCTTCTCGGTCATCGAGTATCAGCCGTTGCAATCAGAGTGCCGTCCGGCGTCGATGTCAAACCCATGGGCGCACTTGCCAAAAACGCCTCATCCGCGAGAACCGCGTCGTCCAGACGCCGCGCGCCGCGCGTGCCGCTGCGGACAGGTGTCCGGCGATTCAGGCGCGGAAAAACAGGCCGCGTTGCCCGGTTGACGCTCCGCGGTCGAAAAGGTTACTGTGCGGCTTCGCCGTCTGACAAATGCTCCGGCCGCCCGAATAGCGGGGCGTGAAGTTGTCGGGCGTGCTTCTTAATCATCCGGTGGAAAATTCGCGGAGGGAAATCTTATGCATCGTCGCCTGTACGTCTACGTTCTGCTCGTCGTTTGCTTCACGGCCGCCCACGCACGCGCGCAACAGGACTTTTCCAAGGTGCAGATGAAGGCGACGAAAGTCGGGGGCAACATCTACATGCTCGAAGGCGCGGGCGGGAACATCGGCGTCTCGGCGGGCGCGGACGGACTCCTCATCGTCGACGATCAATTCGCGCCGCTCGCGGACAAGATTCGCGCCGCGCTCAAAGAGATCAACCCCGGCCAGTTGCGCTTCGTCCTGAACACGCATTACCATGGCGACCACACCGGCAGCAACCCGGTGTTCGGCAAGGAGGGAACCATCATCGCGCACGACAACGTGCGCGGGCGGCTGGCCGTCGAGCAGACGGTGCGCGGCCAGAAAATCCCGGCCTCGCCCAAAGAGGGTCTGCCCGTCATCACGTTCAACCAGTCCGTCTCCATCCACTTCAACGGCGAGGAGATTCGCGCCATACACTTCCCGGCAGGCCACACGGACGGCGACAGCATCATCTTCTTCACCGCGTCGAACGTCATCCACATGGGCGATCATTTCTTCGTCGGCCGCTTCCCGTTCATCGACCTCGAACACGGCGGCAGCGTCGAAGGCTTAATGCGGAACGTCGAAGCCGTCATCGCGCGCGCCCCGGCCGACGTGAAGATCATCCCCGGCCACGGCCCTCTCTCCACGCTCGACGACCTCAAACTCTACCGGCGTATGCTGGCCGAGACGACCGCTCACGTCCGCAAAGGCATGACGGAGGGGAAGACCCTCGCCCAACTCAAGACGGCCGGACTCCCCGACGAGTGGAAGACCTGGGGCACGGGCTTCATCAACACCGGCGTCTGGATCGAGACGATCTTCAACAGCCCGTCGGCCAACGCGAATAAGAAGTAGCCCGGCGGGCGGTGGCCTTCGGGTAGTCGCTCACAAGAAAGCGAAAGGCGCGATGACGGGAGAAGAACGACAATGACAGATAGAGTTCATTCTCGATACGTTGGCACGGCTGACCGCCACGACCAGCCAACTGGCTGAGTCGAATGCGGTAGATCGTGTCCGCCGCGTGCGTTTGGAAGAGTCGTTCGTGGTGCTGACGGAACTGGCAAGCAGGTATGAGGAGCGGCTTGATCAGAACGACAGGAGGTTAGTGCGGCTCGAAGAATCAATAGCCGAACTGCGCCGACTCACCGAGCAAAACGGCGACGGCTAAACTGCCGAATTTCGCGCCCGCTGCCCATCCAAAGACGGCAACGTGTAAGCGACTGCGATAAACGCAATAACGGGCGGCGTGTAGTTGAGCACGCCGCCCGTTATGCGTTTTGAGTTCGGCCCTACCGCCTCTCCTTATTCGAGCCGGTAATTCGGAGCTTCCTTGGTGATGATCACGTCGTGGACGTGCGACTCGCGCAGTCCCGCCGCGCTGATGCGGACGAAGCGCGTGTTCTCCTGAAACTCGCGGATGTTGCGGCAGCCCGTGTAGCCCATCCCGGCGCGCAGTCCGCCGACGAGTTGCGTCACCATGTCGGAGAGCGTGCCCTTGTAGGGGACGCGGCCTTCGATCCCTTCGGGCACGAGTTTCGATTCCATCGCGATTGATTCCTGCGCGTAGCGGTCGCGCGAGCCTTCGCGCATCGCGCCGATTGAACCCATGCCCCGATAGGCTTTGAACGAGCGACCCTGAAACAAGATCAACTCGCCCGGCGACTCTTCAGTGCCCGCGAACAGAGAGCCGATCATCACCACGTCCGCGCCCGCCGCGATGGCCTTCGCCACGTCGCCCGAAAATTTCACGCCGCCGTCGGCGATGACCGGCACGCCCGAGCCGCGCGCCGCCTGCACGCAGTTCACAATCGCCGTGATCTGCGGCACGCCCGCGCCCGTCACCACGCGCGTCGTGCAGATCGAACCGGGGCCGATGCCGACTTTTACGGCGTCAACGCCCGCCTCGATCAGTTCGCGCGTGGCCTCGCCCGTGGCGACGTTGCCGGCGATGAGTTGCGTGTCGGGATGCCTGCGCCGCATCTCGCGCACGGCCTCGATGACGCGCGACGAGTGGCCGTGCGCCGTGTCTATGATGAGACAGTCGACGCGCGCCGCGACCAGCGCGTCGGCGCGTTCACGAAAGTCGCCGGTCGCGCCGATGGCGGCGGCCACGCGCAGGCGGCCGAGGTCGTCTTTCGCGGCCGAAGGGTAGCGGATGGCTTTCTGTATGTCCTTGACGGTGATGAGTCCCTTGAGGTGTTTGTCATCGTCGATGACGAGGAGTTTTTCGATGCGGTGCTTTTGCAGCACCGACTTGGCCTGCTCCAGCGTCGTGCCGACGGGGACGGTGACGAGGTTCGGCTGCTTCGTCATCACTTCGGAGACCGGGATGTCGAAGCGCGTCTCGAAACGCAGGTCGCGGTTGGTGATGATGCCGACGAGGTGCCCGTCGCTGTCCACGACGGGCACGCCGGAAATCTTGTAGCGTTCCATCACGGCGAGCGCCTCGGAGACGGGGCGGTCGTAGCGGATGGTCACGGGGTCAACGATCATACCCGACTCGGAGCGTTTCACCTTGTCAACTTCTTCGGCCTGCCGCTCGACGGGCAGATTCTTGTGGATGACGCCGATGCCGCCCTGCTGCGCGATGGCGATGGCGAGCGCGGCCTCGGTGACGGTGTCCATCGCCGCCGAGCAGAGCGGGATGCGAAGCGAGATGTTGCGCGTGAACTGCGTGGAGGTGTCGGTTTCGTTCGGCAGCACGTCGGAGCGGCCGGGGATGAGCAGCACGTCGTCGAAGGTCAGCCCTTCGGTGAGATCATTGGTAATCATGTCGGATTAAAAAACTCCCTTCCAGAAACTCGAACGGAAGCGCGGCGGCCAGGCCGGCGGGAATGAAAAATTTTGAACGTATGAAGTTTGGACTAAAGGCGAGCGTAGCAAAGCGCATGGGCGGGCGCAAGCCGAGCGTCCCGGCGGGCGGCGAAAGCGGCGCGCGGGGTGCGCGGCGCGGGTCAGGGCTGTTGCAGCAGTTGTTCGTAACCGTCCTTCGTGATGACCATTTCGACGAGCGGCTTGCCTTTGGCGTCCGCCGGGACAACTGCCGGACGCCCGTTGATCGTGATCTCGATGGCCGTCGCCTTGCTCTTGGAAAATTGCACGCTCAGACGCTCGGACGGTTTGTAGTCTTTGACCTGATCGGCCGCGAGAATCCCGTCGCTGTTCGATTCCTCGTCCACGCGCGTCCGCAACCAGACATCTTCACCCTTCGCCTTGATCTGGACGTTTAAGCCGTTTGCGGCAGTGGCCGCCGGGTCGGAAGACGTGGGCGCGGCGGGCTGCCCTTGCGCGGGCAGCGTTTGGTCGTTCGTGCCGGGGTTGGTCGTCGTCGCGGCGGGCGCGCCCGTGTTCGAC
>DATCWB010000613.1:0-5228 GCA_036566625.1 Pyrinomonadaceae bacterium | reverse complement strand
GAAATAGTGGGGACTGATTGACGGTTATTTCCCGACGAGCAAATTCCAGGAGGCCATGACCGCACACGTGCAAAGCCTCGTGGGCGGCGACGGCGCAAAGAGTGCGGCCAAAGGAATCAAGCTCAATCCCCTGCGCGTCGAGGCGACGGATGAAGGACGCGCCTACAAGTACGTCACAGTGAAACTGAATCGAGAGAAGCGTTACGCAGACCTCACGGTGCGCGCGCCCGAGGGCGAACAGCCCACGAGCGTCGAAGAGATCGAACGACTCGGCGACGCCTACTGGCCGCTCGAAGCTTACCGCGAACTCGACGACGCGCTCCTGCACCTGCGCATGAACGAACTGGAGATCGGCCTCGTCTGCCTTCGCACCGAAGGCAATATCGAGAACGTGCTCGCCGTTGATCGCACGCTCCTTGCCAACCGAGACCACTGGCTCGTCCGCGAGATCATCCTGCACATGGCGCGTGTGCTGCGTCGCCTCGATCTGACGGCCAAGAGTTTCTTCGCGTTCATCGAGCCGGGCAGTTGCTTCGCCGGAAACCTGCTGGAACTCGCGCTCTCCGCCGACCGCACTTACATGCTGAACGACCCGGAAGCGGCGGTCGAGATCGCCACGAGCGAGTTCAACGACGGCGCGCTCCCGATGTCGAACGGGTTGACGCGCCTGCAATCGCGCTTTCTCGCCGAACCGGAACGCGCCGCGGAAATTCTCAAACACGACGGCGCTTTCGATGCTGAAGCCGCCGAAGAGGCCGGGCTCGTCACCTTCGCGCCCGACGATCTCGATTGGGAAGACAAGATTCGCGTGGACATCGAAGAGCTCACGTCGCTCTCGCCCGATGCGCTCACGGGCATGGAAGCATCGCTGCGCTTCGCCGGGCCGGAGACGATGGACACCAAAATTTACGGGCGCCTGACCGCATGGCAAAACTGGATTTTCCAGCGTCCCAACGCAGTCGGCCCCGAAGGCGCGCTCACAAACTACGGCAAGCCGACGCAGGCGCAGTTCGATTACAAGAGAACTTAAAAGTAGTGACAAGTGACAAGTGACAGGTGACAAGTTGAAAACCAAGACTTGCTCTTTCCTGTCACCTGTCACTTGTCACCTGTCACGAGGTTAATTATGAGCATGAATTTATACGAACGCATCCCGAACAACGTGAATTTGTCGGAAGACAAACGGCTCCAGCGCGCGCTGGAGAAGTGGCTGCCCAATTACCTCGACTGGTGGCGCGAGATGGGGCCGGACGGCTTTCAGGATAAGGAAGTCTATCTCCGCACGGCCATCAGCGTGCAGCCGGACGGCTGGGCGAACTTCGACTACGTGAAGATGCCCGATTATCGTTGGGGCATCTTCCTCAAGCCGGCGGACGCGAATGCGAAAGTGGGCTTCGGCGACAATTTGGGGATGCCCGTCTACCAGGAAGTGCCCGGCGAATTTCGCAACGCGCTGCGCCGCATCATCGTCACGCAGGGCGACACCGAACCCGCCTCCGTCGAACAGCAGCGCGAACTCGGTAAAACGTGCCCATCGCTCTACGATCTGCGCAACCTCTTTCAGGTGAACGTCGAAGAGGGACGCCACCTCTGGGCGATGGTCTACCTGCTCCAACGCTACTTCGGGCAGGACGGGCGCGACGAGGCCGACGAACTGTTGCAGCGACGTAGCGGCAACCCCGACAAGCCGCGCATCCTCGAAGCCTTCAACCAGCCGTGCGACGACTGGCTCAACTTTTTCTGCTTCACGATGTTCACCGACCGCGATGGCAAGTTCCAACTCGCCGCGCTCGCCGAGTCGGGCTTCGAACCGCTGGCGCGCACCTGCCAGTTCATGTTGACGGAAGAGGCGCATCACCTCTTCGTGGGCGAAACGGGCGTCGGCCGCGTGGTCAAGCGCACCGCGCAGTTGATGCGCGAAAACCCGAACGCCGACGTGCGCGAACTCGGCGCGATCCCGCTCGACATCCTGCAACGCTACATCAACTTCTGGTTCTCCTACTCGCTCGATCTCTTCGGCGGCGAGATCAGTTCAAACTCCGCAGACTTTTTCGCCGCCGGTCTCAAAGGCCGCTTCAAAGAGCAGGACAATTACACCGAGCACACCGCCAACGGAGAAAACTTCCTGCTCACCATCGTTGAAGACGGACAACTCAAACAGCGCGAAGTGCCGATGCGCAATGCGCTCAACGAAGTCTTACGCGGCGAGTATGTCAAAGATTGCGAGCGTGCGATGATGCGCTGGAACAAGTCGCTCATGGACGCGGGACTCAGCGAACAACTCTACCTGCCGAGCACGCGCTTCCACCGCCACGTCGGCGAGTTCGCCGGGCACGCCTTCGACGTGCAGGGCAACCTCATCAACGCGGAAGAGTTTGAGCGACGCCGCGCCGAGTGGCTGCCCTCTTTGGCCGACCGCGAGTTCGTCCGCAGCCTGATGCACCCCGTCACCGAACCCGGCAAGATCGCCAACTGGATCGCCCCGCCCGCCGCGGGGATCAAGGGCAAGCCGTTTGAGTTCGAGTACGTCCGACTCTAAAGCAAAGTAGGAACGCGGAACGATGAACGATGAACAGAAGGCAAAAGCTGTTGCTTTTATTCATCGTTCATCGTTCCTCCTTCATCGTTTCTTTTATGGCCGCTAATCTTTCCACAGATTTTACGCGCTACGATCAGAAGCTGGAGTTCATCCTGCGCACCTCGGCGCGCATCTTCGCCGAGAAGGGCTATCACCCGACCTCGATGCGCGACATCTCGCGCGCCACCGAGGTGAGCCTCGCGGGGCTTTACTACTACTGCAAGTCGAAAGAAGAACTGCTCTTCCTGATTCAGGACAACTGTTTCGGGCGCGTCCACGAACGCCTGCTCGAACGCCTGCGGGAGACGGTTGATCCGGTGGTGAAGCTCCGGCTCGTCATCGAGAATCACCTCTCGTTCTTCGCCGCCAACATGGCCGAGATGAAGGTGCTCTCGCACGAGGCCGATTCGCTCGCGGGCGAGATGCGTCAACACGTCACGGGGCGCAAGCAGCAATACACGCGCCTCGTCCGGCGCATCCTCTCCGAGGTGCAAGGGGCGCAGGCCGGACGCGACGCCGGGCACAACGCCGCGCCGAAACTTGACCTCACCGTCGCCACCTACGCCCTCTTCGGCATGATGAACTGGATTTACAACTGGTACGACCCGTGCGGCAAGCTCTCCGTGGGCGACCTCGTGGATAATCTCGCGCGCCTCTTCCTCTCCGGCTTCCTTGCCGGAAACCTCGGCGACGAACTACAGTTCATCCCGAAGACCGCCAAGACGGAACGCCTCAGCGTCTGGCGCAACGCAAACACATAAATCTTTTTCAATGGAGTATTGACATGGCGGAAGCGGAAGCGAAGGTTCAAGAGACGGAAGCGGGCGGCAAGCTCGTGCGGTATGCGGCGGAGGGCGGCGTCGCCGTCTTGACGCTGAACGATCCCCCGGCGAATACCTACAGCTACGAGATGATGGGCGAACTCGACCGCGCCATCCTCGCGGCGCGCATGGACGAGAGCGTCCAGGCAATCGTCATCACGGGGAGCGGCGAGAAGTTTTTCTGCGCGGGCGCTGACATCACGATGCTCCAGAACGTGACGCCCACTTTCAAATACTATTTCTGCCTCCACGCCAACGAGACCCTGTCGCGCCTGGAGCAGACGCCGAAACTCGTCATCGCGGCCATCAACGGCCACTGCGTCGGCGGCGGCCTCGAAGTAGCGATGGCGGCCGACATCCGCATCGCGCGCAGGGGCGCGGGCAAGATGGGCTTGCCGGAAGTCTCGCTCGGCGTCCTGCCGGGCACGGGCGGCACGCAAAGACTCGTGCGCATGGTCGGCAAGTCGCGCGCTATCGAGTTGATGACGACGGGCGAACTGTTCGACTTCGAGCGCGGCCTCGAACTCGGCCTCGTGAACCACATCTACGAAACGGAAACGGGCGAAGCGTTCGTGCAGCAGGTTTTGGAATATGCCGCGAAGTTCACCACCCCGCACAAGGCCGCGCACGCCGTCGGGCGCATCAAGCGCGCAGTGCAGACCGGCGCGGAGATTCCCTTCGAGTCCGCGCTCGCGCTCGAACGCGAACTCCAGCAACAACTCTTCCAATCCGAAGACGCGCGCGAAGGACTCGACGCTTACGTCGGCAAGCGCAAGCCGCAGTTCAAAGGGAAGTGACAAGTGACGGGTGACAGGTTAAAACCAAGAACTCGTCTCTTTAACTCTTCACCTGTCACTTGCCACTTGTCACTGTTTTTATGGAACAATTCATCAAAGTCCACGCGCGCGACCACATCCTGACGATCACGCTGGATCGCGCCGACAAGTTGAACGCTTTCGCGGGACACATGCGGCGCGACCTGGGCGAGACGCTGGAGCGCGCGGCGAGCGACGACGACGTGCGCGTGGTGGTCATCACGGGCGCGGGGCGCGCGTTCTGCGCGGGCGGCGACGTGGCCGCAATGGACGAGATGATGGGGCGCGAGGACGCGGACGAGTTCGCGCGGATGCTCGGCGCGGGGCGGCATGTGGTGACGACGATTCGCGAGATGGTCAAACCCGTCCTGGCCTCGATTAACGGCACGGCGTCGGGCGCGGGCTTCAATCTCGCGCTCGCCTGCGACCTGCGCATCGCGGCCGAGTCGGCGAAGTTCAGCCAGTCGTTCGTGAAAATGGGGCTGCACCCGGACTGGGGCGGCACCTATTTTCTGCCGCGCATCGTGCCCTCGAACATCGCCTGCGAGATGTTCTTCCTCGGCGACGCAATTGACTCGGCGCGCGCGCTTGCGCTCGGACTCGTCAACCGCGTCGTGCCCGACGACGAACTCGCGGCCGAGACGCAGAGGCTCGCCGAACGCCTGCGCGACGCTCCGCCCGAATCCGTCGCCGCCGCCAAGCACGCCGTCTATCTCAGCCACCATGCCGAACTCGACGAGATGTTGCAGTATGAAACCGAAGCGCAACTCCGCTGTTTCCAAACGGCCGAGGCGCGCGAGCGCGTGCGCGCCTTTGTAGAGAAACGCACGCCGCGCCCGCAACGATAAAGAGTTTCGGGTTTCAGGTGTCAAGTTAAAGAGCCGAATAACCCGTCAGTCCTGAAACTTGAAATCTGAAACCTGAAATCTGAAACTTGAAGCTCAAAGGTAAAATCGCACTCATCACCGGCGGCGGGCGCGGCATCGGCCGCGCCATCGCTTTCGCGTTCGCGCG
>DATCWB010000612.1:0-2505 GCA_036566625.1 Pyrinomonadaceae bacterium | reverse complement strand
CTGTCGCCGAAGGCTACGCGGAAGTCGCCCGCCTGCGCTTCGGCGACAAACTCACGCCCGAAGAACTCGCGCGCGTGAAGCGCGACATAGAGGGCAACGTACGCACGGCGGAACGCCTGCGCGCCTTCAAGCTCAAGAACTCGGACGAACCGGATTTCATCTTTATAGCTTAAAGACCCTGGGTAAAGGGAAAGGGGTAAAGGGTAAGGGAAGAAGGCGCGCGTTCAGCACGCGGGCACACTAAGTTCTCCGTTTTTCTTCTACCTTACGCCTTACGCCTTACCACTTCCCCTTCTAACATTCTTATGCTCACCGAAGACACTTTTTTCTCCTCCGTCGTCGAACTCGCCGCGCAGATCCGGGCGCGCAAGCTCTCACCCGTCGAGTTGACGGAAGGCTATCTCGCGCGGCTCGAACGATACGGGGCGCGTCTCGGCGCAGTCGCCAACGTTATGCGCGAGAGCGCGCTTCGCGAGGCGCGGCAGGCGGAGAGGGAAATTCGCGCGGGTCGTTACAAAGGAGTCCTGCACGGCATCCCCTACGGCGCGAAAGACCTGCTCGCCACGCGCGAAGCCCCGACCACCTGGGGCGCGACGCCCTACAAAGATCAACGCTTCGACTACGACGCCACCGTCGTCAGCAAACTCCGAGAGGCGGGCGCGGTCTTGGTCGCCAAACTCTCGATGGTCGAACTCGCGGGCGGCATGGGCTACAACCGCGCGGACGCGAGTTTGACGGGCGCGTGCCGCACGCCCTGGAACACCGACTATTGGAGCGGCGGTTCATCTTCGGGGCCGGGCGCGGCGGTCGCCGCCGGTCTCGTCGCCTTCGCCATCGGCTCGGAAACTTCCGGGTCGATCATCACGCCCGCCGCCTTCTGCGGCGTCTCGGGACTCAGGCCGACGTACGGCATGGTGTCGCGCCACGGCGCGATGGCTCTCTGCTGGACGCTCGATAAACTCGGCCCCATGTGTCGCGCCGCCGCAGACTGTGGGCATGTGCTCGCGGCCATCGCCGGGCACGACCCGCTCGATGCCTCTTCGCAGCGCAGCAACTTTCATTATCCTTCGATCTCCACGCGGAAGCGGACGACGCTCCGCCTCGCCGTGATGAAGGATTCTTACGAGAAGGCGCAAAAGGAGGTGCGCGAAAACTTCCTCGCCTCGCTCGAAGCGTTGCGGCGCGCGGACGCGCGCGTGCGCGTGGAGATGGACGTGAAGCTGCCGGATTATCCTTACAGCGCGGCGGTGGGCACGATTGTTGATGCGGAGGGCGCGGCCGCTTTTCGCGATCTGATCGAATCGGGGCGCGTCTCTGAACTCGCGTCGTCCGAAGGGCGCATCGGCGGCTATGCGGCGTCGCTCGTCACGGCCGTGGACTACCTGCACGCGATGCGCATGCGCGTCCCCATGCGCCGCGCGTGGAGCGAGCTTTTCCGGAAGTACGACGTGCTCGTCGCCCCCTCGCGCGCGACCGTCGCCTATCCCGTCAGCAAAACTTTCGATCAGGCATGGCCGGGCATCGGCGCATCCTCGCCCATCGGCGCGAGCAACCTCGTCGGCGTGCCCGCCGTCTCCGTGCCGAACGGCTTCGGGCAGGAGAATTTGCCTACCGGCATCCAATTCATCGGCGCGGCGTGGAGCGAACTCATGCTCGTCGAACTGGCCGACAAGCACCAGCAGGCGACCGACTGGCACAGGCGACGACCGGCGTTGAAAGATTGATTCATTGATTCATTGATTCAATGACCGAGGATCAATGAATCAATGAATCAATGAATTAATCCTTCTAAAGCAGTCTCGGCAGATCGAGCAGGAGTGCGACCGTGCCGTCGCGCTGCTCGAACGCGCCGCTGACGCCGCGCCAGCGCGTCGCGTGGCGTCCGAGACTTCGCACCAGCGCCTCGCGCTCGCCTTCAATTCCATCAACCGCGATCACGAACCCGTCCGTCGCGCCCTCGCTCTGCCACGCATCCGCGTCATCTCGCTCCCGCCGCACGACGCAGACGTGCAGGGGTGCGTCCGCGCCCCCCGAACGCGTTGCCGTGCCTTCGAGCAGCGACCGCAAAGAGACGAGCGGCAGTTGTCTTCCGTACCAGAGCGCGGTGCGCCCGGCATCGTCGCCCGCGATGTCCGCCGGTTCGAGATCGGCAGTCGCAATGACATGGCTCGCGTCAAAGGCGTAAGCATGACCCTTCGAGCGCACCACGACGACCGTGACGAGCGCGAGCGTGAGCGGCACGCGCAACTCGAAGGTCGTGCCCTCGCCGAGCTTCGTCCGCACGCGCAACTCGCCGCCCGTGCGCTCCAGCGCGTGCTCCACCACGTCGAGTCCGACGCCGCGCCCCGACACGTCGGAGATGCGCCCGGCGGTCGAAAAACCGGGGCGAAAGATCAGGCGCAACGCCTGTTCCTCCGTCACGCGCGCGCCCGCTTCGAGCAGCCCTTGTGCGACGGCCGAACGCGCCACGCGCTCCGCATCGACGCCGCGCCCGTCGTCCGCCAC
>DATCWB010000611.1:0-16685 GCA_036566625.1 Pyrinomonadaceae bacterium | reverse complement strand
TAGAAAGTCCTTCGCCCGCGCCTTCGCGCTTGTACATTTTCAGCTTTCCGCGTTGTCCTCTGCGCAGTTGGTCAATACTTCGGCACGGACGGGTCAACATCGTTCGACCAGGCCGTGATGCCGCCTTTGAGATTCAACAGCCGCCCCGCGAAGCCCGCGCGCGTCAATGCCTCGATGGCCTTCGCGCTGCGGCCGCCGAGTTTGCAATGCACGACGGTCTCGCGCGTCGTGTCTATCTCGCCCATGCGGTTTGCGATCTGCCCGAGCGGGATCAATTTCGCTCCTTCTAGTCGCGCCTTCTCGTACTCGTCCGGCTCGCGCACATCTATGATCTGCAAGTCGTCGCCCCTGTCCAGACGTTCCTTGAGTTCCTTCGCGCTGATCTCTTCCATACGCTTCTCGCCCTCCACTTAAACTGTGACAATCAAATTTCGTTCAGGCTAAGACTTGTCCAACGTGCGCTTGGCGAAGTACCAGTCGGTCACGTCGTACTCGGATTGCAGACGCTTCTCTGCGTCGGCGATGGTCTGCGGCGGCGGCACGATCACCTGCTCGCCGGGCTTCCAGTTGGCCGGTGTGGCGCAGGCGTTGGCGTCGGCGGTTTGAAGGCCGTCAATGGCGCGCAGGATTTCGTCTATGTTGCGCCCGAGCGACATCGGGTAATAGATGAGCGCGCGGATGATGCCCTTATCATCTATGACGAAGACGGCGCGCACGGTGGCCGTCTCCGACGCTGCCGGGTGAATCAGCCCGTACTTCTGCGCGACCTTCGTGTCGAGGTCGGCGATCACGGGGAAGTCTATCTTCACGTCCGGGAAGTGCGACTCGATGCTCCTGATCCAGGCGATGTGCGCGGGGACGGAATCCACTGAAAGTCCGACGAGTTTGACGCCGCGTTTTTTGAACTCATCGGAGCGGCGCGCGAATTCGATGAACTCGGTGGAGCAGACGGGCGTGAAATCGGCCGGGTGCGAAAACAGCACGACCCAACTGCCCTTGAAGTCCGCAAACTTCAGAGGCCCCTGCGTGGACTTCGCTTCAAACTCGGGGGCTGGTTCGTTGATGCGCGGCAGCGACGGGGCGGCCGCAGTCTCTGTTGTGCTCATAAAAATTTCTCCTCTTTCAGTTGCTGAATTTGATTAAGACGCGACGAAAAACTTAATTGAGTGCAGCCTTGTATATCACAAAACCCGCGCGCTGACCCGTGCTAAAATTCGCCTCACACTATATGGTGCAAAATGCACGCGCCCTCGCGCAGTTCGTTGAAGCAGTGCCTCGCCTGCTGTGGCGGAAGTTTGTCTGGGGCGCGTAAACCTCGCTGTTTTGGCCGTTTTGTGGCGCGAAATAAATTGACGGGGCAGTGGCACGCTCATTGCTAAAGTTATCAACGACAGCGGCTCGCGTGTGCGAGATGAATTAAGACGGCGCACCCGAACCGCTTTTCTCAGAGAGAGAATGACTATGAAAACCAATAAAATTTTGGCGCAGCGCGCCCTGAGTTTAATCGCACTTTTTGCCATCCTCGCCGCGACGTTGATTCCGGCGTCGGCGCAGACGCGGCGTCGTCCGCGCCGCCAGGTCAGGCGTCCGGTTGCGACGCGCACGGTCACGCCGCCGGTCAGGTATTACACGCTCAACACGGACCAGACGATCCGCGTGCGCATGGACAACGAACTCAACTCCGGCACGGCGCGCGTCGGCGATCGTTTCTCGACCACGACGGTTGATCCGGTCTATGCAGACGGCGTAGAAGTGATTCCGGCGGGCAGCAAAGTCTGGGGTCGCGTGACGACGGTGAAGCGCGCCGGGCGACGTACGCCGGGCACGATCTCCGTGAGTTTCAACACGGTGGAGATGCCGAACCGTGCGAAGTACACCGTCAACGGCTCGCTGGTCGGTTCGTCGGGCGATAACGAGAGCGCGAACGTCGACAACGAGAGCACCGTGCAGGGCAAGTCAAACCAGAAGCGCGACATCGTCTTCATCGGCGGCGGCGCGGCGACGGGCGCTATCATCGGCGCGATTGCGGGCGGCGGCAAGGGCGCAGGGATCGGCGCGCTCATCGGCGGCGCGCTCGGCACGGGTGGCAGGGTCTACGAGAAAGAGCAGCAGGCGGTCGTGAAGTCGGGCACGGAGTTCGGCGTGAGTTTGAACCGCAGCGTGAGCCTGCCCGAATACCGCACGCGCTAGAGTTATAACGAGACTGACACCCTCACAAAGGGAGTCGGTGCGGAGGAAGCCCGCCAGCGAAGGGGAGAGCGCGGGCGGGCTTCCGATGAACCTCTCCGAAGAGAGTTTTACGATTCACTCCCCGCCAATTTGAAAATTTCTAACGAGTTCGGTCGCCCCTGTCAGGACGTAAGCGAGCGACCGCACAAGAGACCCGTTTGCGAAGGGGAGAGCGCGAACGGGTCTCTTTTTATTTCCCCACACGCTTCCCCCACCTCGCGGCTCACTGCCCGTTGCCGCTCGCCTTCTTCCGCGCCGGCTTCTTATATTCCGAGACCTTCTTGCGACCCATGGCCTGCACCTCGTTCGAGTCCTTACCCGAACTGCGCCACGACCTGATCGCGGCTACTGAGAATCGCATTGTGATACTCAATTTCGGCCGCCACCGCTTCATCGCGCGCCGCGCCATAAGCGGCGGCGGCCTGCGCCTCTGTCCTACGTTTAGCTTCGAGGGCTTGCGCTTCTCGTCTCCGTCGTCAGATAGCGCCGCACTCGAAGCGCGCACCTTCACCCCTTCTCTTTCATCGCCGAAATTAACTCATCGAGATCATCAGGCAAACGTTCAATTAAGTATGAAACCATGCCCGCAGCTTTCACCTCTACCCGTTCGGGATTCCAGAAATACATCTTCTGGATTTTACCTGCTACAGTCAGTTTCAACGCCTCTTCACACTCATAAGCCATCCAGGTCGAACAATCCCAGGCTGAACTAACTACACTGATAAAGAGATTGGCTCTCTCCAGTTCGGCTGTACAACCGCTCCCGTACCAATCATGCCAACGAACGTCCACGCCATCCGAAGGATTACGAGGCGAGTGTAAGACGGAGAACGATTCACTAACCAATCTCTCGATTAGAGCGGCGGCAGGCGGCTCATCAATGCAGCAACTTGAGACAAAAATCTGTGTCATAAACAATTAGCAATCTAACGCCCGGCCTCACCCGCGCCCGCATTCAACGTGTATGAGAGGCACGCTGGCAGGGCGTCGGGTGTATGCCGTTGTTAGATGCGGCGTCATGTTTAAAGCCGAAGGAGTCGGCCTAACTCCGTTATAGAGCGTGATGCGTCCGGGTTTCGTCTTAACTTATCAATCTCCGGTTCGGCCGCCGGCGGCGGTTGCGCCCCGTTCGGCGCGCTCGTAGACAAGGCGACCGCCGACGATGGTGGCGACGGGTGCGCCGCGTAGTGTCCAGTTGTCGAAGGGGGTGTTGCGGCTTTTGGATTTTGAGTGGGAGGCTTTGAATGTCCAGATGTGTTCGGGGTCGAGGATGGTTATGTCGGCGTGCGCTCCCGTGCGGAGCGTGCCGCGATCTGTGAGCGAGAAAATCTTCGCGGGGTTGACGGAGCAGAGTTCGACGAGGCGTTCGAGGCCGATGATGCCACGGTGTACAAGGCGTTCGAAGGCGAGGCCGACGGCCGTCTCAAGGCCGGTGATGCCGAAGGGGGCTTGATCGTATTCGAGGGCTTTTTCGTCGGCGTGGTGCGGGGCGTGGTCTGTGGCGATGGCATCAATCGTGCCGTCGGCGAGGGCTTCGATAATCGCTTCGAGGTGTTCGCGGCTGCGCAGAGGGGGGCACATCTTCGTGTTCGTGTCGTAGTCGCGCACGGCTTCGTCTTCGAGCGTGAAGTGGTGGGGCGTCACTTCGCAGGTCACATGCAGGCCGCGCTCTTTGGCGCGACGGACGGCGGCGAGCGCGCCGCGCGTGGAGACGTGCGCGAGGTGGACGCGAGCGCCGGTCAACTCGGCGAGCGCGATGTCGCGCAGGGCATCCATCTCCTCGGCGAGCGCGGGATGGCCGCGCAGGCCGAGGCGCAGAGACCAGTTCCCTTCGTGCATCACGCCGCCCGCCGTCAGGCTGCGATCCTCGCAGTGGTCGACGACGGGCAGGTCGAACCCGCGCGCGTACTCCATCGCGCGGCGCATCACGCCAGCGGACGGCACGGGGCGTCCGTCGTCCGAGACGGCGACGATCCCTGCGCGACGCATCTCGCCCATCTCGGCGAGTTCCATACCCCCGGAATTTTTCGTGATCGCGCCGACGGGAAAGACATTCGCCAGCGCGGCGCGCTCGGCCTGCTCGATGATGAAACGCGTCACGGCCGGATTGTCGTTGACGGGGTCTGTGTTCGGCATCGCGCACACGCTCGTCCAGCCGCCCGCGACGGCCGCCCGCGTGCCTGTCTCAATCGTCTCCTTGTATTCCTGCCCCGGCTCGCGCAGGTGCGTGTGCAGGTCTATGAAGCCGGGCGCGACGACGAGACCCGTCGCGTCGAACACCTCTGCGTCTTCGGGCACGCCGTCGCCGTACGCGACGACGGCGGCGACGCGCCCGTCCTCGATCAGCAAATTTTTACCGCTGTTCAACCCTTGCGTGGGGTCTATGAGATAGCCGTTCGCGATGAGCAGTTTCATGGGAGGCTGTCGGCAGTCAGTTGTCCGTGGTCAGTTGTTATCCGCCGTTTTAACTCGACGCTTTTCTTCCGACCCGGTTCGCCCGGCGACGGGTTCGAGTCGTTCGTTTGAACCGGACGGCGCTGTAGCGGCCGGCGTCGTCCCGGCGTGCGTGTCGGTCGTGGATGTGGCTTCGAGTTTCGTCTGCGCGAGCATGTGCTGGTTGAGCACAGAGCCGCCCGCGAGCAGGTAGAGCACGGCCATGCGCACGGCGAGGCCGTTGGAAACTTGATCGAGGATGAGCGAGCGCGTGCCGTCGGCCACGTCCGAGGCGATTTCGATGCCGCGATTCATCGGGCCGGGGTGCATGACGATGGCATCGGGCTGCGCGCTGCCGAGCCGTTTCAAATTGAGTCCGTAATGCACGGCATACTCGCGCAGGGAGGGAAAGAAGGCCGCGTCCTGCCGCTCGCGCTGGATGCGCAGCACCATCACCACGTCCGCATCTTCAATCGCCTCTTCGATGCGACTCGCCACGCGCAAGTTACCTTGCGAAACCAATCCTTTGAACTCGGCCGGGACGAGCGTGCCCGGCCCGGCCAGTCGCACTTCGGCACCGAGTTTCGTCAGCAGGTGCATGTTCGAGCGCGCCACGCGCGAATGGAGTATGTCGCCGATGATGGCGACCCGCAAACCCTCGACGCGCCCCTTGTGCTGGCGGATCGTCAAGGCGTCGAGGAGGGCTTGCGTCGGGTGTTCGTGCGCGCCATCGCCCGCGTTGATGACGGCGGCGCGGCAGATGCGCGCGAGCGCGTGCGGCGCGCCCGCAGAGGGGTGGCGGATGACGATGAAGTCGGGCGACATCGCTTCGAGGTTGCGCGCCGTGTCGAGCAAAGTCTCGCCCTTGGTCACGCTCGAAGTTGACGCGCTGATGTTGATGGTGTCGGCGGACAGGCGCTTGCCGGCGAGTTCGAAGGAGGTGCGCGTGCGCGTGGAAGCCTCGAAGAAGAGATTGATGACGGTCCGCCCGCGCAGCGTGGGCACTTTCTTGATCTCGCGTTGCGAGATGGCGCGAAAAGTCTCGGCCGTGTCGAGGACATGCACGATCTCGGCGGGTGATAGTTCGCTGATTCCGAGCAAATGCTTGCTGGCTAGACCCATCCTGTTACGTGCCCCTCAAATTTAAAACTCCCGCGCCGCACGATTTCACTCGACATCACCCGCGCGTCCTCGCGCGTGATACGAAAAAGGCGGCCATCTGAGGCCGCCCGTCCTTCACCCGTTCTCGCCCGCCGGTCGCTCCACGATGGCGACGCCTTCTTCGCCGTCAAACTCGTTGAGCATGACCTTGATGATCTCGCTCCTCTTCGTCGGCGCAAACTTCCCGACGAAGTCCGCCTGAATCGGCAACTCTCGATGCTCCTTGCCGCGATCCACGAGCACGGCGAGTTGCACGCGGCGCGGCCGCCCGAAATCTATCAACTGGTCGAGCGCGGCGCGAATCGTGCGTCCCGTGTAGAGCACGTCGTCGATGAGGACGATGTTGCGGTTGTCCACGCCGCCGGGCAAGTCCGTGCGGTTGACGATGGGGTTTGCGCCGACGGTCGAGAGGTCGTCGCGGTAGAGCGTGATGTCAACGACGCCGACCGGCGGCCGGTCGCCTTCGAGGTCGGCGATCTTATCGGCGAGGCGATGCGCCAGCGGCACGCCCCGCCGCTGAATGCCCACCAGATAGAGATCGCTCGAACCCTGATTCTCCTCGACGATCTCCGATGCCAGCCGCGCCAGCGCGCGATTGATGCGCGCGCCGTCCATGATCCGTACTTTCTCAGTAAATTCCATCGGCGCGGATACTAACAAAGCGTGTGACGGATGACAAGAAAACTGCGCTGTTTGTGACTGGAAGCATATTATGTCCGCTGCGGACACGATATGCTTCCATTTTGCCCCGGACACGATATGCTTCCAGCCTATCAAGAAGCTTATAGCTTAAATCGAATGACTAAATCTGAAGAACTTGTTTTCCTGCTTACGTAAGTTTTACGACCTGCTCGTGGTCCACCGCCCGGGCTTCGTCCTCAGTCTTGAGGTAAGGGATTTTATCCTCCTCTAAACCGAACCACGAGTAGATTATCCTTAGTATCTGAAATGAAACACGACCCACGTCAAACTCATGGCTCCCAACTTCCACCTGCCTTACAACGCTCTCATCCGGCGCGTAGTTCTTTTCCATATAGCCCCAATGACCGGCAGCGTACGGCGGCAGGTAAGATTTCACTCCATCCGAATGTAAGTTCCGTAGATCAACTCTAAAGAACATCCGATCCGGTTTTTCTCTAAAATCTTCCAGTAACAGCCCATAAAGATTTACAAAGTTATAGATTATCTCAACTAGCGTGACCGGGTTAATCCTCTGCTCCCCGCGAGGGGTAGCCCACGTTAGGAAATTCCCTCCTCCCTCAACTGCGAAGATCAATGTTCCGTCCCGGTACAGATCTATAATTTTGTACCCGCCGCTACGAGCCCTTATTAGTTCGCCACGTATGATTCGTACCGCCTCGTGTGTACGGAGGTTGAAGCCATCACGCCGCAGCATAGGTGGATTTTCTATATATCCTCGACTTTTACTCGCCGAAGATGTGAAGATGCCTTCGATCTCGTTGGGTCGGGAGGGATAGGCGGTCAACACCATCGCCCTCTTACCATTTAGCTCGCCCTCCTCCAAAACTGTCTCGATCCGTTTGGCTATCAGTTCCGCTATAACTTCGTGGCTGGAGCGATCCGGAGCGTTTTCGGTCACTAGTCGCACAAGGGCTTCTAAGCTTTCGAATCTCACGTTCAGATTAGACTCGTAGTTAAACCCGAGACGCAGCGCCTTTTGTATGTCAACCACGGAAAGAGGCTGACTGGTGTCCCTACGCCTCTCCGCATATCCGAACATAACCTCGACCTGTTTCTTTCCATCCAATACTTTTTTGACCAAAAACGGCTTTGAAGAGTCCTTCTGTGGAGGTATTGTGATGGCGACGATTCCTTTGTTGACATCATCCTTTGTGGCGACCCACCGGACACCGATCCCCTCAATGTCCGGATAAACCCAATCACGAATAATTTTCTGATACTGATCTGTGTTCACCAGACTTTGATCGAATGGTCGTATTTTCTCCACCTCATCGCCGTAGTGGGTAGGGCTGGTTTTTGTTTTAACACCTATCAAGATGTGGCCGCCTAGGGAGTTGGCGAATGAGGAAACGTCCTTTGCCAACTCGCGCTTACCAGAATCGCCGTCCAGCGCATAAGGCTGTGCCTTACACTCAAACCATTCGTTTTCGATCTCACCCAATAAAGTGTCGAAACTGGCTGATGCGATTATCTCTTCAAGTTTGCTTGTGCTAAATGTCATTGGCTATGAATTAAGCATTAGCGAAAGACGTAGAATCAACCTTCCGCAGCCCCAATTCCCTTCTTAATTCGCGAAGAGTCGAGGTCAGAATTGCCAAGTTAGTAATCGGGGCGTTTTCAAGAAGAGGTCTGACCATACTTTGAGTTGGGTATATCCCCCGTGTGTATAGATCTAAAACCACTCTCCTGATCTCCTCCCGGAAAAGCCGCTTTTTCTCTTCGGAAGATTTTCTTCGATATGCCGCATATCTATCCACGATCAGGCGACACCACTCCGGGTAACGCTTTCTAAGATCATTAGTAAGGTAGCCATAATGAGACGCTATCTGTTCCAGAGGCCGTGGCAGTTCCTCTGCTAAAGCCGCTCTAAGATTAGACATTACCTCGGTTTGGCGTGCAGATTCCCATTCGGCATACCTATCAATGATCGCGCGGCATAACTCTGGTAACTGGTTGCGAATGTTCCCGACATGTAAATGCTCTAGCCGTTTTATTACTTGATGGAAACTTGGAGGGGGCACCTCCTTGAGTGCCGTCCTCAGCGCAGTTCGCCAACGTGACAGCCGTTTCATTTCATAGGTCGCTCGTTTAGCAGTTATTAGCTTACATATCGCCGGAAACCTCTGGTGCAACGAGATGCCGGACTTGTAGCCAAGGTTCGCCGCAATTTTCGTAAATGGCGGAGGGCACTCCGGCTCTAGTGCCCTCTCCAATTCACTGAGTACAGTTTCGTCATCGCATAGCTTCTGAAAGTTCGGTAATCGCTTTTCGTTCTCCGACAACTTATAACGCTCAGTTATCTTCTTGCATAAATCGCTTGAGACATAGCGCAGACAATCAGTTCCTTTATACCCATGCCGTTTAGCAATGTCGTGTAGGGACGGGGCAGGTTCTTCTTCGAGTGCCCCCTCCAAGATTTGACGAATCTGCTCAGAATCACGCTTAGGACCAACAAAACTTCTTTGAATCCTCTCGGTAAGAGAAATGTTACGGGAAAATCCTTCTTGGTTGAAGCACCGTCCTGTTAATAGATCAACTAGAGATACTTCGAGTGTGGAGCAAATTCTTAAGAGATGGTCCAACCGGGGTACCGCCCTGCCTGCTTGCCAAGCGTATACGACGGACGGTCCGACACTGGCTAGGCGAGCAAATGCATTAGCGTTGCCATCAGCGAGACGCTCTATGCACTTGACGATTACACATGTTGTATCTTCCCGTCTTGGCAGAGTCCTGAGCCTTTGCACTTCTTCTATCCATTCCCCTACCACCTTAGCCGCCCAAAGGTGATTACGCATATTATCTTGCTCAATACCGTCATCGCTGACATCACCGCTATAACCAAGCCAAAACTGGCACCGTGTGCAGCAACCAGCCCGTGAGTTGTGCGAGAGAAAATGTGAGGTCCGATTACATCGCGGGCATAATTGCGACAGCAGACACCTGTGTCTGAGACAGACTGTAACTGCGTTTAGCGCCCACGATAGAGGAGTGTGGATGATCTCCTCTGTCCTTTGCCACTCGTCATAGCACTTCGGGCACCAAGCAGGCAATTTACGAACCAGCAGCATGTTTGAAATTGAAGTACCCCAAGGCACACAGGTCAAGAAGTGGAGATTGGAACGAAGTGTTAAGGTCTCCAGAACTCTAGCACCCTGCGCCGCAGTTGAATTCAACCCGTTCAGAATTTTTGCGACAGTGTAAATTGATGAAAGTTGCATCCACGTGGGGGCCGCATTTGACTCCTCATCTCTCAACTCCCGAAGAAGTGGCAGGAACTCGTGTTCATACAACGCAGCTACTGAAATATGATGAGTTGCAGCGAGCCTGACGATGAAACTGGTAACGGACTCAACTTCCGAGGTCTCAACGCCAACTGGCTCAAGATGGTGAAGGCGGCTGCGCGGAGGTATTGTCGGCATCGCTAAATCTGAGAATGCATTGCTTTCAGTTGTTATAACCATAAAAGGCTCTTTACCTAAATTCATCTAGCCACTAAGCGACGACGGTAGCTTATGAACCGCTCGGCGATTTGGTGACACAAGTTCGGAAGATGTTTGTATAAACTCGACCTACTTAGACCGAGACGCCCCGCCACTTTGAGCACAGAAGGAGGTGGTTGCTCAATGAGAACGCTTTGTAGTTTGACTTGAATCTCCACCCAACGAGTTCTACGATTTTCGGAATGGCGCGCTGAAATTTTCCGACAAAGCTCCGGGTGGCGTTTTGTTAAAGTTTTGATGTCGCGGCCAAGTTGCAAAGCGATTTGAGCCATACTGAGAGGCTCGTCATCATCTAGCGCACTCCGCAAAGCGGATTCGATGTCTTTCCATTTTCTTGCGTAGCAGGCTTCCTCATATTCCGCATATCTTGTAACAATGTCTTTACACAAGTCCGCGAACCAGTAGCGTAATGTATTTGCATCTCGCCCCAAGCGCGCGGCAACATCTTGTAGTGGAGCGGGCGGTATTTCTTTGAGGGCAGACCGCAGAATACGCTGTGCTTCTCTTTTATCCAGTGCCTTTCGTCCCGCGGGGGGAGTAGTCACTATCGCCTTTTCGGGCAAAGACGCCCCCGCTGCTGTGGAACTCTTGCGGATGATTTCACCTGTCACGAAATCCGGCAAAGACACCTCGAATTGATAGCAAAGCTTTAGAAGAGATTCGAGTTGCAGTAAATGTTTACCTTTAGACCAGTCCCACAGCGTCGTTTTGTTGATCCCTAGTGCCTTAGATAAAGCAGACAAACTCCCGAGATATTCTTTGATATATTCGCTTGATGATTTCAATACCTCCTCTCGCGTTGGTATCGACGTTAGGCTCGGCGCTTTAGCAAGCAACTCGCCTACGGCCTTTGCTGCCCATATTTGCCTCTCAAGTTCCTCTTCTGCATAGGTGGTTTCCATCCATTCGATATTTGTAGGCTTGCCAAGCCAGATTCCGCATACCGAGCAATAACCCGGTCGCGAGCTAGAGGCCAGAGGGTAAAGCGTTTTTTTGCAGTGGCTACAAAGAGTTTGTAATGGCTCACCGTGTTGCTGGCAGATTGTCACCGCTTTAATTGCCCATAACAATGGTTCATAAATGACCGCCTCGCGGTCATGCCATTCTTGATAACAAGCTGGACACCAAGCTCGGGTGGGCCGAAGCAACTGACTCTGTGGTACAACTTCCTTCCAAGGGAGCATCGTTAAAAATATTAGATCAGTGCGAAGGGTGAGCGTTTGCAGTATATTTACCCACTCATTGGCACCAACACCGATGCCGTTCATTGCCCTTGCGAGCGGTCGGAAGGCACTCGCAAGCAATCTGCACGGGTACTTAGACCGTGAGGCTGCCCGACGTAAATATTCTTTGCAGGCAAGCGGCGCGAGCTCGTGTCCGAACAGAACTGCTGTGGAGTTCTTATGGGCTTCAGCCAGACGCACAATAAAGCCTGTCAGGCTCTCTACGTAGGGTGTGCCGATACCGACCGGCTCTATGTGGTAGAGGCGGCTACGCGGTGGGAGTGTGAGTAGCTCCGTTTCCCACGGCTCAATGATTTTTCGCGCATCAACTGGCAAGTTTCTGCTCTCCTACAGGGTCGCGTTTAGGCTTACGGCGGAAGGGCGGGGCTGTTTTACGTTTAGAGGCTGCGGGCTTCAAGTTTTCCACCGTCTGCCCCGGAGCTTTACTAGCAGTCTTGCTCTTCGCCTCCATGCTTACTACCGGACCACTTCTTAGACGCTCCCGGTATTCGTCAATCTTCTCTGTCGTCTCGGCCTCTATTATTTCCTTCTCTTTCGAGAGGATGTCATCCAACATGGCGCAGCGAGAAGCCATAGGAAGCGCGAAAGCATCCAACCATTTGTCCTGCAACGTCTCATTTCCCATTTCTAGGGACTTATGGAGCGCCTCTGTCAGCCAGTCTTTAAGTATCCCGACGCACCCAAGGGTTCGCTCATAGAAATACTCCCACCTCCCGACCAGATCCGGCTCATCAATGAGCGGCATCTTCTTCTGGAAGGTATTCAGTATGTCCTTGAAATCCTCGACATCTTCATCCTTATCAATTCGGTAGCGACCGAAATGAATCTCCACACCCCTGCGGCTCAGTTGCCCGTTCAGAAGGCGGAATTTCAGCAAGTCGTAAGTGCCCACCAGAAAGATCGGGATTTTGAGTGTATCGGCGAGGTGCTTGATGCGATTCATCTGGTCTTGGAGTTTTCTGCCTGACGTAACGATGCCGAGATCCTGCGCCTCGTCGGCGATGACTGCGACCGGCTTGCGGTGTTCCACAGCGCTAAAGACAGCCTCGCTTAAGTCCGGTTTGGTGGCATTATCGTCGAATATGATTTGCCCGGCCTGATCCCGGCTGACCCCTCGTACCCTGTAATTCGTCTTCTGGTCGAGCAAAACTTCGTCGAGTGCCTTCAGCATGCTCTTGTAAAACTTCTTCCAGTCGAAGCTGCCACTGTCGGGAGCTTCGACTTTGACTCCGACGATAGGAATGCGCCCCGGATCTTTTTCGAGTTGGGGCATCATCTCCAAGATAATTCTCCGCTGCACACCTTCTCTGAGAGTCGTCTTACCGACGCCGCTCGGGCCATACACCAATACAATCCGGCCCGGAATCGGTATGCTGATCGCGGAACGGAATCTCTCATACGCCTCCCGCAAAAGCCTGTGATTTGAAATATACCTTTCGAATGATGCGACGCGCGCCTGCCACGGCTGATTAAGCAGATCAGGATCGAATGTATCTTCCGGTTTGTTAGCCATAATCAGAACTCCTCGATCACGCTACGCGCCCTTGTGGCTCTGCGTTCAGGAGTCACCTCGCTTGACGTGATCGGAGCACTTTCGCTCCCCGCGCCCGAACCCATCTCAGTCTGCGAGCGAACTCTTTCCGGCAAGCTGCTTCCACCCACGGAGGTGAAGCCGCTGTTGATCCGCTCGATGATACTTCTCGACTCTCGGTCGCGCGCCCTCTGCAAGAGCAAGCACTCTTCGGCCTCTACGGAGTTAAGGAAGTCGGCCAGTTTCTTGGCTGTAACGGTGAAGTACCCTCGCGAGTGAAGCCTGTGGCGACGCCGCAGTTCGGTGGTAGCCATCAACATCTCCTTCTCGGAGCGCCCTTCAAACGTGGCGTAGTGATCCGAAATGCAGCGAGCCCAACGCCTGCGGACGAGAGCGTAAGCGATCCCGGCGTTGTAAGGGTCGAAGCGGACGAGAGCCTGTTTGTTCTCCACGTCCGGGTTTAGGAATTCATCAGAGTTGTAAAAAATGTTGTTGATCTTGACGCCTAGACCCGGTAGGACCTTCGCCGTCCCTTTATCGGTGGTAGGCATCGTCATCATGCGGAAATCCTCGTCGTAAGGGATGCCCGCCTGATCACGCTCACCCGTCTGCTTGACTCGGGTGACGAAAGCTTGCTCCGGCGTCATCCCGAGCGCCGGGTGTTCAATGTCATTGTAGACCTCGTGGGCGTACTCGCAGAGCTTCTCGTAGAGAGCGCCGAGCGTCCACACTGCGAGGTTTTTGGGGTTAACGGACTTGCTTGCCTCGCGCGGGTTTTTCATGAGTTGAGTGTTCCCGATGAGGTTGTGAACAAGTTGAGTGTTGGCGGTGCCGAACAGACGTTCACATACCCCGCCGACTTTCGATTCGGACTTCGGGCGGTACTTGATGGTGCATTCATATCTCGCGAGTAATGTGTGGAAATATGTACAGCGGAATTCCGATGCGTTATCGACGATGGCGATCTGCGGAAGCCTTCCGTAGAGATGCACGCACTCACGAAGCACATCATGCAGGTACGGTAACTCGGGCTGTCGTAAGTCAGATAAACGACGAGCAGTCGTCGTGAGTACGCATCCACCACGAACGTTGCCCACGGGCGACCGAGGTTGCGCCCCGTAAGCGGGCACACGAGTTCGACATCAAGCTCCGTATGATCGATGTGGACGATTTCAAAGGGCCGGTCGCCGTGGCGGGGCGTGTTTCGGTTGAGATTCCAGTGCGAAGGCTTGAACTTGTATGCCCCTTTACGTCCTTTTCGCTTGAGGGTCTGCTTGTAACGCGGCCTGATCTTCACCATGTTGGAGAAGGTTTTGTAGCTAGGGACGACGATCCCGCGCTCCTCACACTCCCGCTTGAGTACGGCATAGACTGCGAACATGCCTTGTTGCTTATAAGTCTCGAATTTATTATCGATGAACTCGTCGGCTAACTGCCGCGTTTCTGCGGGCAGCTTCGGTTCGTGATTGCCCTGCCCCTTGCCTGCATCGTCCCGGTCCGGCAGAAGGCCGATGTATCCGCAGCCGTACAAAGTCTCCGCATCACGGTAGCTCAACCGGTAGCGACGAATAGTTCTCTCCGTCAAGTTGCATTCGACCAACCCGTCCACACCAAACTCCGGAAATACTAGTTCGTATCGCTGATTCGCGATCTCGAAATCCTTTCGAGTCGCCATGCGGAACCGCTCCAGCGCCTCCTCACTTTGGCCGTTCTCGTTAGCGATGACGCCGATGATCTCACCGCATTTGACCAACTCATCGAAGGTCGCACCGGGCAACCCCACGTACTCGCCGTCCTCCGCCAACAGCCCAACTTTCGTTTCTCCCGCACTGACAATTTTCCAGACTTGGTTGTCCCAAGATAAGCTACTCCCGACTTTGCATTCCACCGGGTGGATTAGGCTGGCGGCGGATACCGCAGGTATCTGCACGACCCGCGCGTAGGCGGTCGCCGTCTCTTGATCAGCGAAGATGTGGACAGTGTCCGGCTCTGCAAGAGCGGCAGCGCGCCAATCGACGCACAACTGCTCTGTAGCGATCATCATGTAGATGTCGTCGGGGCGAGCCATTTCTTCCGTCTGCTTGAGAAGTTCTCTCAGCGTGATACCCGGCTCGGCTTCAACCAGTTCAAGTACCGCTTCCCGTGCCTCTTCAGGTACCGACTTGGAACTTGCTCGAAGGTAATCTTCGAGAAAAATGATGTTTCGCTGGAATGTCCAGTCGATGGCTGATGAGCGCACACGATAGTACAGTCCATATTGCGCTGCGAACTCTTCGCCGGGCGGGCATCGCCATTCGCCGTCATCATCGCGGACGTAGCGATTGGGGCTTTGCTCGGCGAGGCGGATGAGGTTCTTTTCCATTTTGCACTCTTCGTACCCGGCTGAGTTGGGTCTGATGACGAAGAAGTCCGGTGTGTGCATGTATCCGATGCCGCGCTCTTTGCCGTCTTTACCGGTGCTCTTATAGAGCAGCTTGATGGGTTGCGGCTGGTCGTAGTATTCGAGGACTCCCCTGTCGTGTTCGTACTCGTACACGTGAGCCAACTCGACCCTGTGGCTCTCGAATTGGATAGTTCCGTTCATCTTTCGGCTCGGGTAAAGGCCGCAGATATTACCTGTTCCCCCTCCGACGCGGCGTGAGGGCTCGGAAGACCGGATGTGATCAATGAGCCTCATTGTTCGCTCAGGAACGCCACATCGCTGGTGCCAACGAAGGATTTCCGTGCTGTCCAACATACTGAAAAACCCCTTTCCGTGGCCGCAGCAATAAGCTTTAACTTAATGCGGCAAATCCACACCGACTTGCAGGTTATAGCTAATAACTCATACTCGCGCGAGCCCTATGGAGCCTCGCCAAGCAGATTTATTGTGAACTTGTTTACCAACACGCCGCTCGCACGCGAATTTTTTTAGGTGTCGTTAAAAATCAGGCGCTGGTAGATGGCGCGCGTCGATTCGCAATCGCGCATACAGTAATCGGCGATCTCTTGGTGGCGGCCTTCGACGAAGAGGTCGTAGACGCGGCTGCCGTCGATCTCGTCCTGCTTGGGACTTTCCAAACCTAAGACCCTTGCCAAGTCGTCGAGCTTGATACGGTGCCGCCAGTGGGTGAATTCCCACATGCAATCGAAGACCGGCTGCGCTCGATATCTCGCAAAACAGACAGTGAGACTCGGCTTCACTCTCCTGATGATGCTGCGCGTGCAGATAAAGTGCAGGTCAAAGTCCAGTAAGTTGAAGCCGACTAGCAAGTCCCGTCGTGGCTCGAAGCCTCGAAGTAGGCTCCAGAAAGAGCGGAGCGTGCGCTCCTCGTCCAGATGGAAACAGCCCGTTTCTCTGTTGCGTCCGAGCACACCGCGATGGCTGATCCGATGGTCGCGTTCGACGATCACACCAATGCAAAGGATCCTACCGAGATGTGGGTTTAGAGATAGCTGGCGAAACTCTTCTTCCGTGCAGGAGCCTAATTGCTCACTTATCACAGCGTCAGACCTGTCGGGTGGCAGCGTTTCTATATCCAGATACACTTTCATAGTCATGGCACACCTCTCCCCTGATGAGCGGGACTCATCTTTTTGGATATGAATGTTGTGGTGCTTAACCGTGCGCCCTCGCGCCCCTTTTGTGAGAAGGCAGTCCCGTAGGAACACAAGACTGCCTACCTGCGATTACGCAGCTCAAGGCACGTGTGACGGCTTTAGGCGTATAAGGGGGGTTCTAAAGAGTGGCGAGAGTTTGTAAGTTCCGAATGCCTGATTCAGATCTCTCTCATGAGTGCCATGGCGCCTGAAGCGCCGCGTACTGTATCACAAATGAATTTGTGTGCAAGAGGTGAAATTCATTATCCCCGGAAACCACTGCTAATTAGCAGCTTACGGCCAGAA
>DATCWB010000610.1:0-12801 GCA_036566625.1 Pyrinomonadaceae bacterium | reverse complement strand
CCACCTCAACTTACACGTCACATTTAAGCTCAAGGCACTAAAACCTTTCACTAGTGCAAAAGGCAAAGTCTATGAAAAAGCAAACCAGCCAATTGTCGAAGTTGAACTATGTTACGGGGCTTTTACTTCTCACTACTTTAGTGCTTGTCGTCAACGCATTGCCCTCGATCAGCACCATAAGTGCCGGACACGAAAAAGCTAGTGATAAGGTCATAAAGTATTCACCATATTCTAATCAACCCATCGAAATTACCGATGTAACTGTGAAAGGAAAGTCCACTAAATTAAACGCTAAGATTGATGAGAATGCAGATGATTGGCTTAGTGACCTGTCTATTACAGTGAAGAACGTATCTGACAAAACAATTACGCATATAACGCTGAATTTAGAGTTTCCTGAAACAAAGGAAACAGGAAACCCTATGTTCTTCCCACTGAGATTTGGACAAAACCCACAAGTGCCGATATCAGTTGGTCAACCTGAAGCGTTGCCTGCCAATCAAATAACTACTTTATATATATCAGGTCAAACACTTACCAAACTCAAATCTTTCATAGAAAAAAGGCAGCCCCTCAACAGCCTCAAGAAAGTAAGCATCCACCCAGGTACGGTTTATTTTGAGGATAAATCACTCTGGACGGGCGGGTCGTTTTTTCGTATTGACCCTAATGACCCTTCAAAATATATTCGAGTAGAGAATTAACGCCGAAACAATATTGCTACAGTCGGCAGGAATCGTCCTCACCCTCCGATTAGTGAAGGAACTCATAATGTACATCCGAATAACGGCGTTTATTGTGTCTCTAATATTGTGTGGCACAGCCATAGTTTTAACTTTCAGCAGCGACGAAAGTGGGGGTTTGATCCCGGTTGTATCTGCCCAGACATCCACGATGTGCTATGCCGCTGATCCTCCCGGGACGGGGGTCTGCTATTCTGGAGACAATCCTAACAACCAAACTGCCTGTGGTTTTTACGATCAAGGAAACGTTAACGCTTTAGCCTGAGGGCGTAACTATCTAGCCGTGGGCGACGTTCCTTGTGATGGTACCTGCGATAACCAGACCGCAAGTACTACTATAGTCACGCAAAATGGCTTATGCCCGTTAACTCAGCCGACACCTACCCCAACTCCCAGGCCGACTCCGACCCCGACGCCGACACCCGATGACGATGGTGGCCCTTGTAATGGACTAACAAACAGTGATGCACCGACAAACAGCTTGGCTGAACCTACGATGTCGCTTGCTGCGGGCGGCGGCGCTTGCCCTTCCGATTGGTACTGGGACGGCTGCGAATGCGCCCCGATATCGCCGCTCCTCCTCGATGTCGCGGGCGACGGGTTCAACCTGACGAGCGCCGGTGCCGGTGTCAGCTTCGATCTCAACGCTAACGGCGTCGCCGAACACATCTCGTGGACGCGCGGCGGCTCGGACGATGCGTGGCTCGCCCTCGACCGCAACGGCAACGGCATGATTGACGACGGGCGGGAACTGTTCGGCAACTTCACGCCCCAACCCCCGCCTCCCGCCGGTGAGGAGAAGAACGGATTCCTCGCGCTCGCCGTCCACGACCGCACTGGCAACGGCGGGAACGCAGATGGGATGATCAGCCGGGGAGATTCCATCTATCCCTCGCTGCGCCTGTGGCGGGACGCCAATCACAACGGGGTGTCGGAGGCGGACGAACTACACGCTTTGTCGTCGGCGGGTATCGAGAGACTTCATCTCAACTACAAGCAGTCGAAAAAGACGGACGAGCATGGCAATCGCTTCCGATACCGGGCGAAGGTGGACGATGGGAGAGATGTGAACGCCGGGCGATGGGCGTGGGACGTGTTCCTCGTCGCCGCGCAGTAAGAGACAATCTTCAACCGGAAAGTGAAACCGCGCGCCAATCATCAGACTGGCGCGCGGTTTCCTTGTGTTGCGGCATCGCGCGACCCTTTGTTACTTGATGCGCTCATCCCTGTCGATGTTGCCGTCGCGGATGGAGATGACGCGGTGGGCGCGCTCGGCGATGTCTGGCTCGTGCGTGACGACGATGATCGTGTTGCCCTCGGCGTAGAGTTTCTCGAAGAGGTTCATGATCTCAACGCCGGTGTGCGAATCGGCTACTGTTTCCGACGAAACGGGCGGGAACGGCGTTGATGGTGATATTATCGGAGATGATCGCTCATCGCGCGGCTTTGATACGCGAGACACTGCCCTCAACGGTCTCATAGCGGCATCCGGATTCCCGCCTTGCAGACGGCTGTTGAATATGACGCGCCGGAGAGTAGAATTTCGAGCATGTTTACTGTCCGTAGAGCCGTAGAAGAAGATTGTGGAGGGATATGGCGCGTTCATACGAGAGCGATTAGAGAGATCGCAAGCAGTCATTATACGCCCGCAGAAACCGAATCCTGGGCGAGTCCGCGCGCACCCGAACATTACGTCGAGGCTATCCGAAACAAGGAGTTTTATGTTGCGGAAGAAGATGGCGCCATCACCGGCTTCGGCGCATTGGATCATAAACAGAACGAAATCGAAGCCGTGTATGTTAGCCCCGAGGTGATGCGGCGTGGCGTCGGTTCGGCTATCCTGCGACGGCTTGAAGAAAGAGCGTTGGAGTTAGGCGTCAACTCGTTGAAACTTGATGCTTCGTTGAACGCGGTTGCGTTCTATCAAAGCGCGGGCTACGAGGCGCAAAAGGAGATGAAGCACCGTCTGGCTTCCGGCGTGGAAATCGGGTGTGTGCTGATGACAAAGAAGTTTTCGCTCTAGCTGTATGCCATCTCACAACGGCATGGGCGCGGGGCGTCTCCACGATCCCTCTCATGTACGTCGGATTTGACGCGGGCGATGCCGGGCGTTCGACCCTTACCGTAACCGGCGAAGGAGAAACATTATGATCATCAAACTAATTGCCACCCTGCTTTGCTTTAGCCTTTCGGGTTCGTCGCCAGCGCAAGACGGAAAGCAACAACCCGTAGCCCAAACCTCACAGCAAACCTCGCAGCCCGCACGGAATGTTCAAGGGCTGCCGGCCTCCAGGGTCGGAGAAATCGACTCGTTGGTTTCGGCCTGGATGCGGCAACACAAAGCCCCCGCACTGTCGGTTGCCATCGTCGCCGACAACAAAATGAATTTCTCGAAAGGTTACGGTTTGGCCGACGTGGAGAATAATGTTTCGGCGCGAAACGATACGACGTACCGGCTTGCCTCCGTCGCCAAATCGATTACGGCAGTCGCCGCGATGCAGCTGGTCGAACGCGGAAAACTCGATCTGGATGCGCCGATTAACAAATACTGCCCGGCCTACCCGGAAAAGCAAGCCTTAAAAGACGCGCCCGACAAGCAGTTTTCAGTCACCGCGCGCCAACTGCTCGTGCATCAATCGGGAGTGCGTCATAACAAAGTGCCCGATGAAATTATCAGCACGCGCCATTACACCAGCATCACGGAAGCCGTCGGCTCGTTCGCGGGTGATGCGCTCGTCGTCGAACCGGAAACGAAATACTCATACTCGACGCCCGGTTACACGCTGCTCGGTTGCGCGATTGAGGGCGCGTCGGGCATGTCATACATTGACTATCTGCGCGACAACATATTCAAGCCCGCCGGGATGAGCAGGACTTTTGTTGACGACCCTTACGCGATTATTCCGAACCGCGCGCGCGGCTACAGGAAGACTGAAAAGGGCGAAATTCAAAATGCGCAGCTTCACGACACGAGCATCAAGATTCCGGGCGGCGGCCTGGTGACGACCGCCGAAGACCTTGCAAAATTCGCCATCGCCGTCAATACGAATCAACTCGTCAAGGCGGAGACGCTCGCGCAAATGTGGACGAAGCCGAAGACACGCGACGGCAAAGAGCAGGGCTACGCCGCCGGGTTTCTCGTCGGCGCGGACAGAGGACAGAGAATGATTTTCAACGACGGCAGCCAGGCGGGAACGAGAACCTATCTTTATATGCTGCCTGAGAAGGGTTTTGCCGTCGCCCTGATGACGAATATGGAGCGCGCCTGGTGCGAAGAGCTGGCTCCGAAAATTGCCGACATCGTGTTTGGCGTTGCGCCGAGAGCGGAGCCGAAGGTTAGCCCGACTGTGAGCCCGACTCCCAACCCGAATGTTAACCCGAGTGTCTACGACCAGTATGTCGGGCAATACCAACTGACGCCTAATCTCGTTGTGACCGTGACGAAAGAGGATAATCGGTTGATGGGGCAAGCGACGGGTCAGCCGAAATTAGAACTCATTCCGGAAACGGATGTGAAGTTTTCGGTTCGCGGTGTGGATGCTCAAATCGTCTTCGCCAAAAACGAACAGGGGCTGGTGACGGGCTTGATTTTCAAGCAGGGCGGGCGTGAGATGCAGGCGAGCAAGATAAAGTAAGCGGCGTTCTTACTCGTCACGCGCGCCGGACAAGTCGTTAGAGCGCGGCGCGAACAGCGCGGCTTTCATCACTACGGCGGCGAACCTTGCGGAACAGTATGTGAAGAATGCGATGAGGTATAACCATCGGATACTCGTCTTTGCCCTGACATTAATCTTCTGCGCGTCAGTTCCCGCCGCCGGCGGCGACGAGGTTGACGACTACGTCGAGACACGGATGCGCCGTCTTCATATCCCCGGCGTTTCGCTCGCCGTCGTCCGCAACGGTCGTGTGGTCAAGGCGAAGGGCTACGGACTCGCGAACATCGAGGCGAACTCCGCCACCACGCCGAAAACCGTCTACGAAATCGGGTCGATGACCAAACAGTTCACCGCAACCGCCGTGATGATGCTGGTCGAAGAAGGAAAAATCAGCCTCGGCGACAAACTGACGAAGTATTTTCCGGACGCGCCCGAAGCATGGAGTCGCATCACCGTCCGGCATCTTCTCAACCACACCTCCGGCATTCGGAATCACGTCGCCGTGCCGGGTTATCTGGATATTTTCAGAACCAGCATCACTGCAAAAAACTTTCCCTCGCGGGATGAATTGCTCGGGGAGTTCTACAAACTGCCGTCGGAGTTTCAGCCGGGGGAAACCTGGGCTTACGACAACACGGGCTATTATTTGCTCGGCATCATCATCGAACGGGCGGGCGGCAAACCTTACTGGCAGTTTATGGACGAACGGATTTTCAAGCCGCTCGGGATGAACGCGACACGCAACACCGACACACGCCCGGTCGTCCCGCATCGCGCTTCCGGCTACGAGTGGGTAAACGGCGTATTTGAGAACCGTCCGGTCTTAGCGCCGTTTGTCGCATTCTCGGCCGGGTCTCTTCTGTCCGACGTTGAGGATATGGCGAAATGGGACGCCGCGCTCTACGGTGAAAAACTGTTGAAGAAAGCGACGCTCGAACAGATGTGGACTCCCGCCACAACCGGAGACGGAGCGTTAGCCTCTTTTAGCTACGGCTTCGGGTGGTTTGTCGATCTTTATCACGGCCGCCGTCTGGTTCAACACAACGGCGGCACGCCCGGCTTTTCGTCGGTCATCTACCGCTTTACGGACGACAAATTGACGGTCATCATACTCAGCAATCACTCCGACAGATTTCTTGATCAACTGGCGATTGACATCGCCGGAATTTATGCCCCGGCATTAAAGCGACCCGAAGGAAGACCCGACCCCGACCCGGCCGTGTCGCGCAAATTAAAAGAAGTGATGACCGGACTCGCAGACGGCAGACACGACCCAGATCTATTCACGCCCCCGATGCGACTCTTTTTGCAAACGTCCACGGGGAAAGGCTTCTGGCAGTGGGTTGCTTACCACGGCGCGCTCACCGCGTTTACTTTTTCAGACCGCGAAGATGTGGGCGACGGGCATGTCCTGCGTTACAAGGTAGGTCTGGGCGGCAATCCATACTGGTTTTCATTCAGGGTAATGAAGGACGGCAAGATCGCCCAAATCCGCTGGTGGTGAGGTCTCTCGCCCACGGCTTGTCTTGCAACGACGTTCTCCGGTTTCGGATCAAGGGAACGGTATTGCCGATTAAAACCGAAACTGCCCGCCGGTCTTGTCTGACCGGCGGGCAGTTTGCCGTCGAGTTTGCGCCGCGACCCTTTGTTACTTGATGCGCTCATCCCTGTCGATGTTGCCGTCGCGGATGGAGATGACGCGGTGTGCGCGCTCGGCGATGTCCGGTTCGTGCGTGACGACGATGATCGTGTTGCCCTCGGCGTGAAGTTTCTCGAAGAGGTTCATGATCTCGATGCTGGTTTTGGAATCGAGCGCGCCCGTCGGCTCGTCGGCCAACAGCAGCGAGGGGTGATTGACGAGCGCACGGGCGATGGCGACGCGCTGGCGTTGGCCGCCGGAGAGTTCGTTGGGGCGGTGCGTCATGCGGTCGCCGAGTTCGACGGCGCGCAGAGAGGCCTGCGCCTTCTCGTGACGGTCGGCCGTGCTGATCCCGGCGTAGATGAGCGGGAGTTCGACGTTGTGCAGGGCGGTGGCACGCGCCAGCAGGTTGAAGGTCTGGAAGACGAAGCCGATCTCTTTGTTGCGGATGCGCGCGAGTTCGTCGTCGTCCATGTCGGAGACGAGTTTGGAGTTGATCCAGTAGCGACCCTGCGAGGGCGTGTCGAGACAGCCGATGAGGTTCATCAGCGTTGACTTGCCCGAGCCGGAAGGGCCGATGATGGCGACGTACTCGCCGCGCTGCACGTCGAAGGAGACGCCGCGCAGGGCGTGCAACTGCTCCGAACCCATCTGGTAAGTTTTCCAGATGTCGCGCATCGAGATGAGCGCGGCGGGCACGGCGTCGTGCGCGAGCAGGTCGCCGTGTTCCAGACGTTGTTCGATGGGCGCGTCCGCCACAGTTCCAGCGTTGCTCATAAACCTACTCTCTCTACTTACTTTTTGTCGCCCGCTTTGCCTTCGCCCTCGCCCGGCTTGCGCGTCTGTTTCTTCGCGGTCGCGTTCTCCTTCAAAGTGCGGAGCACGCGGCTCGGGCCGGTGATGACTTCCAGGCCCTCTGTCAACCCGCTCACGATCTCGATGTCCGACTCGCCCGTGATGCCCGTCACGACTTCGAGGAACTTCACCTTGTTGCCTTCAAGCACGTAGACGCCCTTGATCTCTTTCGGCTTCTCACCCGGCGCGGGCGGCGCGGGCGAGGCCCCGGCTGCGCCGGGCGCGGGCGTCGGCGCGGGTTTCTCGATCACGGCCTGGAGCGGCACGGCGAGCACGTTCTGTTTCGTCTTCGTCGTGATAGTGGCGTCGGCGGTCATGCCGGGACGCAGCGCGCCGCGCACGTCGTCGGGCATGTTTCTGAGTTCGATGACGACTTTGAACTCTTTGGCCTCTTGTACGTTGACGCGGGTTTGCAGGCCGCCGCCCGACGCATCGGACTTGCCGACGGCGAGCGGGTTCTTCTGCATGACGACTCCTTCAACCTCGCGTTCGCCGAGGGAAGAAATTTTGACTTTCGCCTGTTGCCCCACCTCGACGCTCCCGATCTCGGTCTCGTCAACGTTCACTTCCACGTTGATCGTGGACATATCGGCGATAGTCATCAAAGCCGTGGAGGTCAGGTTGGCGAGCGCGAACTGACCCTGCCGCGCGGGGATGTCGGCGACGACGCCGGTCAGGGGCGACAGTTGCGTGGCCTTCGAGCGTTGGCTCGACTGGCCGCGCAGGATGGCCTGCTGCTGGTTGACGCGCGCCTCGCTCGAAGCGACGCCCGTGCGCGCTCGCTGAACGCCGATCTGCGCATCGCGCACAGCAACTTTCTGCTGGTTGACGCGCGCCCTCGATTCTTCGACCGCGATGCGCTGCTGTTGCAGTTGCGCCTGCGCGGTGCGCAGCGCGACCTGCGCCTGTTCGAGACGGTCGCGCGCCGCATCGTACTCGGCGCGCGAGGCGACGCCCGCCTCGACGAGTTCAGTCTGGCGTTTCAATTCGCGCTGCGCGGTGTTGAGGTCAACCTGCGCGCGGTCAACGCTCGTCTGCGAGGTGACGACCCCCTGCCGCGCCTGCGACAAACCGGCCTCGGCCACCGTCAGCCCCTGCTGCGCCTGCGAGACGTTGTTCTCGGCGGCGGTGACGGAGGCGCGCGCGTTCTGCACGTCGCTGATGGCAACCTGCACGCCCGCCGTCTGCGCCTCCTGCGAAGACTGCAACTGCGTCGGGTCGAGGCGCACGAGCGGCTGGCCTTGCGTCACGGCGTCGCCGGGGTTGACGAAAATCTCTTCGATGCGCCCGTTGACTTCGCTCGTCAGGTTGATGAACTTGATCGGGCGCACCTCGCCCGAAGCCGTCACGGTCGAGCGCAGTTCGGGGCGTACCTGCACTTTCACCACCGTCACTTCCGGCTCGTCCTTGCCCCCGGCAAAGACGCTGATGATCACGACGAGGGCGACGACAGCCACGACCGCCACCACGATAATAATTTTCTTCTTCCGGCTCACAGCCATAAGTCTTCAACTTCCTTTAACTAGGGGATCGAGCGACTGTCGGGGCGAAAAGACCAACCGCGCGGCCAGGCGAAATCGCTGCTATAACTATAACGCCTGAGCCGACAAATCTTTTACGTCCGGTTCGAGAAAACAGTTTCAAAATCTCGGATGCGGCGGGCGGTAGATGGAGAATGGAGAATGGTAAATGGAACAGAAGCCGTCTTCTTCCATTCACCATTCACCATTTACTCTTCACCATTTACCATCTTTTCCGTTTCGCGTTACAATCCCTGCGTGTATTAGTTGCGACCGGGGCGGCGTAAGACCATGAACACCTGCCAGCGATGCCAGACGGAAAATGTGGACGGCGCGCAATACTGCGACGAGTGCGGGCTGCCGCTCGCCGGCAAGTCTGCACGCGCCGAGGGGCGGACGCCGATTCTGCAAATGCTCAATAAACCCGTGACGCTCGCGGGCGACGCTTCCGGCACTGCCGCCGCCGCCGCAGCAGCCGACCTGATCTCGCCCGACGCGCCGACGAAACACGACGGGAGCGGAGGCGATGCTTCCCCCGTCGCCATCTCGGAAGCAGCCTCGGCCGTCAGGACTTCGGCCGCCCCGCGTGCGACGCCTGCGGCGGCGACACGCAGCGCAAACGGCGGCGCACACGTCGCGCATGCCGCGCTCGTCATCAATCGCGGGCGTTCGGCGGGCAAAGAGTTCCCGGTTCACGAGGACGAAGCCTACATCGGGCGTTGGGACGCAGACAGCGGCATCTTCCCCGACGTAGACCTCGACTCGGACGACCCTGAAGCGAAAGTTTCACGCCGCCACGCGCGCATCACGCGACGCGGCGGTCAGTATTACATCGAAGATTTGGGTTCGACCAACGGCACTTTTATCAATCGCGGCCGACGCCTGCTCCCCGGCGACCGCCAACCCTTGAACGATGGCGACGAGATCATCATCGGCAAGACGTTTTTGCGTTTTCATGTGACGAAATAGCGAGACAGAATTCAGAATACAGAATTCAGGAGTCAGAAGAAGAACAAGCGGCTTTCATTCTGACTTCTGTATTCTGGATTCTGACTTCTAAGGTTGAGCGATGTCCTCCTGTCCAAAATGCGGGGCGGAAGTTACGCCCTCGGATCGTTTTTGCGGCGACTGCGGAACACCGCTGGCGCTAGGGGCGGGTGCGCCCGCAGACGGCGCGGCCTCGGCGGATGCGGCCGTTGCCTTCGCGCTCGGCGCGGCTTCCGCGCCCGCGTTTGAAGAAAAGCCGGGTGCAGAAAACGAGCGCGCCCCGTCCGCGCCGCTCGAAAGCGAAGGGGCGGCGGAGTCTGCGCCGGAATCGGCTTCGCGGGGAGAAGTTGTCGAGTCGGCGACGGGCGAACCGTCGGTTGAGTCGGGAGAGAGAGCGCAGGTTGCGGAGTCGAAGGATGTCGCGGAAGTGGGCGGCGCAGAGACGCCTGCGAAAGCCGCGAGCGAACCGGCGAGCGCGCAGGCCGAGACGCCGTCGGAGAGCATACACGTGACGGGCGGCGGGGAAGGCGGCGGGAACAAGACGAACGCCGTGGGCGGCACGTCGCGTTCCGGCTCGACGGGACGCCTGCGCCATCAGGCCAAGCAACTCGACCCCGGCACGCTCCTCTATTCGCGTTACGAGATCGTGCGCCGCATCGGCGGCGGCGGTATGGGCGCAGTCTATCTCGCGCGCGACCGCAACCTCGGCGACCAGCCGCGCGCCGTCAAGGAGATGATCCAGTCGAACATCGACGAGTCGCAGCACGAAAAGGCCATCAACGATTTCAAACGCGAATCCATGCTCCTCGCCTCGCTCGAACACCCCTCGATCCCGACCATCTACGACTATTTCTACGACGAGGATGCCGGACGCTTCTACCTCGTCATGAAGTACATCTCCGGCGGCGACTTTCTCGCGCGTCTCAGGAACGCTCCCGGCGGCCGCATAGACGAGAAGACCGTCACCGACTGGGCGTGCCAGGTCGCAGACGTGCTCGAATATCTCCACCGCCGCAACCCGCCCATCATCTATCGCGATCTCAAACCCGCCAACCTGATGATCGACGGCAACAGCGGCCGCGTCATGCTCATCGACTTCGGCATCGCGCGCTGGGTGACGACGCATGAGAAGGGCGTCACGGCGGTCGGCACGATGGGCTACGCCCCGCCCGAACTCTTCAGCGGCAAAGTTGAACCGCGCTCCGACATCTATTCGCTGGGCGCGACGATGTTTCATCTCCTGACCGGCACAGACCCGCAGGACAACCCGCTGCTCATCTTCGACTTCAACAAGAACCCGCGCCCGCGCCAGCTCGCCCCCTCGCTCTCGAACGAGATGGAGACCATCCTGATGCGCACCGTCGGCTACAAGCCCGAAGATCGTTTCCGCTCGGCCGCCGAACTGCGCGACGTGCTCGCGGCGCATCTCGAAAAACTGCGCGCCGGGGCAGTCACCTACGGCGCGGCGCAGAACGACCGTGGCGGCATGAAGACGATGCAGGTCGAGATGGTCTACTGCGGTTTCTGCGGCGGGCGCATCGCCTACGACGACGTGTTCTGCGCACACTGCGGCCAACGCCAGCCGCTCGCCGTGGCGAGCGCGGCCCTGCGGACGGCGCGCGCGACGGCGAAACTCGTCGTGATGGGAACAACCGAACTCGATTCGTCGTTCCAGTTGCACAAGGAGTCGAGCCACATCGGCAGGAGCGACCCGCATTCGCAGATTTTCCCGGAGATTGATTTGTCGAAATTCGACCCGCAGACCAAAATCTCGCGCCGCCACGCGCGCATCTTCCGCAAAGGCGACGTGTACCTCGTCGAAGACCTCGGCTCGGTCAACGGCACGGTCTTGAACGATTCCCTGCGTCTCGCGCCGCACCAGCCGCGCGCCCTTGAGAGCGGCGATAAACTGCGTCTCGGCGAAACTACGCTCCACTTTTTAATAGGATAGTCTTCGGCCGTAAGCTACCAGCCGTCAACTAAAACTTAACACTGACCGCTGACCTGTCCGGCCGAACGCCGACGGCTGATCACTGACGGCTCAATTTATGACACAGATGGAAGCCAGGCTGGCAGAGAGCAAAGGGCGGGCGCGAGAGCGCGAGAGTATCGTGGTTGCGGCGCGGCGGCGCAGGGTGCGTGCGCCCTTCTCGCTCAGGTGCGGCGCGCTGCTCGTGGATTACACGCTGGCCGTCGCGATCAGCGCCTTCGCCACTCTCTTCGCGCGCACCCTCGGCGGCAGCGTCAGCCTGACGGGCGAGGCGACGCTCAGCATCGGCTACCTGCTGAGTCTCGGCGTGCTGCTCCTCAACTTTCTCGTGCTGCCCGTCTTCACCGGCACGACCGTCGGCAAGTGGGCGACCGGCCTGCGCATCGAGCGACAGAGCGGCGAGCCGCTCGGGTTCGGCCACGCCACGCTGCGCCACACGCTGGGCTATCTGGTTTCTCTCCTCACATTCGGCGTCGGATTTCTCCTCGCCGCCTTCGATGCGGAGGGTCGCGCGCTGCACGACCGCATCGCCGGCACGGTGGTCGTCCGCGAAATCGGCGGCAGCGCACGTTCCCGTATGCGTTAAAATTCAACGCTCAGGTTTTATAAGGAAACGGATGACGAAGACCTGTCCCAGTTGTGATGTGCTGGCTCCGCACGACGCGCGATACTGCCGTCATTGCGGCGCACCGCTCCAACGCCTCGGCGCGGCGAATGATGCGGGCGGGGACATCTCGCCCATCGCCAACACAGTCCCGCTGTCGGGCAACAATCAGACGGACGAGATCGTCGCCACCCCCGCGCAGCAGTCCGCCGCCTCGCAGACCTCCGAAGTCACGCACGAAGAGATGTACGATCTGTGGAGGCGCGGCATCCGGGGGGGAGAAGTTAGAGACGGTGAACCCGGCGCGCCGTCGGACGGGCAGTCGGCATCCGGGCGCGGCGCGCGCGACGGGCGCAATTATTCGTCCACGCATCAGGCCGACAGTCTCCAGACGGGCGCGCTGCACGGCTATACTCCCGGCGACTTCGACCCCGAACAGACTCAGATCACGATCCCCGTGCGACCGCTCACCTCGCGGAACTTACCGGCCGACGCCGCCGCTTCACCCGCCGTGGCCGCCGCCGCGCGCGCGAACAATAAACCGCAATTCAACAACGCGCCCCAACAGGTTACCCTGTCTCCGACCGGCTCGCTGCAATCCCCTTCGCCGACGCCGGCCACAGCCGCCCCGCATTCGCCGGCGCAGCCCTACGAGCGGCGCGCTTTTCGCGTGTGGCTGGGGCTGGCGGTCTTGTCGGTCGTCGTCATCGGTTTCGTGGCCGCCGTCGTCTGGCTCGGCGTGCGCGGATTCCGGCGCGTACCGGAAACGCCGACGCCTGCGGTCGCGGTAGGCGAGGCCGCACCCGC